>NZ_JBWKYD010000029.1:0-75422 GCF_059423585.1 Janthinobacterium sp. GW460-12-1-14-LB5
GAA
The DNA here is from genome assembly GCF_059423585.1 of Janthinobacterium sp. GW460-12-1-14-LB5. Taxonomy (NCBI): domain Bacteria; kingdom Pseudomonadati; phylum Pseudomonadota; class Betaproteobacteria; order Burkholderiales; family Oxalobacteraceae; genus Janthinobacterium; species Janthinobacterium sp. GW460-12-1-14-LB5. Next base: position 4 of record NZ_JBWKYD010000029.1, read on the forward strand.
TATGGCTAGGTGGGGGGCGGGGCTTGCCAATATTTGCTGCACATCCATTCCGCGAGTGTGGTATCCGGGAATGATGGTACTGGTGCGATGGGATATGCCGGAAGAACATACGCATATTGTCAAAGAAAAAATGCTGGAAGTGGAAAAATACGATGAGCCGGGAGATATCTATATGCATTTTTTTGAGAATGGCGAGGTGAGAGTAGTTGTGTCAAATGCTGGAGGGCGTGGAAAAACTCATCCTATTCTTCATGCTGGAAAACCTGCCAGTTTTCCTTGATAGGGAAATTGATAAATTTTCTATTTTTCATCGTTTCTTTTATTGAACCTTCTACGTGCCAGTCGTCCCATATTCTTGAGTCGTATTGCCGAGCTTTTCATTCGATCCCGACATGGCTGCTACTTCCTTGGCTAGCTTTCTCGGCATTAAATTTTATTTGAAGAATTTTCTGTTTCCGGAAAATGATCGCTATCCAGATATGAAAAAAATCATTCTTATCATATTGTCCCTGTTCATTCTGGCTGCCTGCAATGCCAGGGAGAAGGAGGAGCGATTGCAAAAAGAGTTAAGTGAGCAAACTTTTACGACCACTTCCTATAACTACACGCCATACGACCTGTATTCCATCGCGTTCAAGGAAATCTCGCTCCCCTTCAATATCGATGATGCGCCCAGCGGCGGCTCCGTTTTTTTTCGCGACGCAAGCGAGGGGAGATTGGATAATGGCGAAAAAGTTGCCTTCAGCAGTGGCAATTGCTGTTTAAGCTGGGATCGGCCGGTCGACAAGCCGCTGAGGGTGCGGGTGGTGTGGAGCGTGGTATTCGATATGCGCTACCACGATGGTCAATCCAGTATTTCTTATGATGAACGTACTTCCAGACAAGGTTCTCCTGGCAGCCGCTGGTGCCAGGCCATTGTCGACATTCTTCCCGCGACTGGTCCCGATCGCCCGACTAGCGTGCTCTTGCACTTTCTTGCCGATGGTACGGTTCAGGCGCGGCTGGGAACATTCAAGACGGCGGCGCCGCTTGCTGCCGCCGAGGTGAAATTGCATGCCTCGCGCCTTCCCCAAGGGCAGTTTTGCAGACAAGAAATTGAAAATCCTTTCTATGGCATTCCCCGCAAGCCGCATAGGGAATGACTGATGGGCAAACCGGCTGCGCCGCTCGGCAAGGCTGGTGCCGAAGGGAGATCAGCCGATGATGCAATCGAACTGCTTTTATAAAAGGAAAAATGATGAAATGGTTTATTTATCTTGGCACTGCCTTGCTGCTGAGCGGTTGTACGTTCCAGGCCAGGCAGGTGGAGGAAGCCGGTCCAAGGTCTACCGCGACGGCGCAGGTGGGTATTGTGAACCATACGGGGAAGTATATTTATTCCGCATCGGTGGATGGGGCGGGAGGCGCCAATATGGCCAGATGGGGAGCGGGAGGAGCCGAGGTTTGTTGTGCATCCATTCCTCGTGTGTGGTATCCGGGAATGATGGTCCTGGTGCGGTGGAATATGCCTGAAGGGCATACCGATGTTGTGAAAGAAAAAATGGTGGAAGTGGAAAAATACGATGAGCCGGGAGATATCTATATGCACTTTTTCCCCAACGACGAGGTGAGAGTGGTTGTGTCCAATGCAGGAGGAGGTAGCAAAACTCATCCGATACGTCACCATGGGAAACCAAGGGATCCCAATTCTTAGACACGGATGGTGGACCGATCTTGCGATGCAAAGGCTGCCGCGGGTACCGGTTCCGCATGTGAGATCAAGGATGGGAAATGGAGACGTTCGGATAAGGAGCGGCACCAGCGAGGCTGGCGCCGATGGAGGATCAGCCGATGAAGGAATCGAACTGCATGTCGAATTCCTGCAGCGCCTTCTGCGCATTTTGCATCTTCTTGCGGAATTCAGGCCCGCGCTGCAGGGCCAGGCCCACTGCCAGCACGTCGATCACGACCAGGTAGGCCAGGCGGGCCGAAATGGGCGTGTAGGGGTCGGTGTTGAAGACCAGGTCGATCGGGATCAGCACGGTGGCCAGGTCGGCCAGCGGCGTGCCCGATGGGGCCAGCACGACGACGTCGGCGCCGCCGCGGCGCGCCAGTTTCACGGAGCGGACCAGGGCGGGGCTGTTGCCGCGCTGCGAGATGGCCACCAGGCAGTCGCCGCCGCGCAGCAGGGCGGCGGCGATGCTGTGGATGTTCGGGTCGCTGTAGGCCACCGTCGGCACGCCCGAGCGGAAGAATTTGTGCTGCGCGTCGGCCGCCACGATGCCCGAGGTGCCCTGGCCATAGAATTCGATCTTGCTGGCGCGCGACAGGATGTCGAGTGCGCGCTGGATCGCTTCCGGGTTCAGGTTGTTGCGCAGGTCGAGCAGGGTGTTGATCGAGCGGCTGCAGATTTTATTTACCAGGTCGGCCGCCAGGTCGTCCTGCGCCGGCTGCTCGTTCGCGCCCGGCATGGCCAGGGCCAGGCCCTGTGCCAGTTTCAGCTTGAATTCATGCCAGCCGTCATAGCCCAGGGTGCGGCAGAAGCGCACCACGGTCGGTTCCGACACCTGCGCGCTTTTCGCCAGCGCCGTGATGTTCTGGCTGACCGTCTGGTTGGGCTGGTCAAGCACGGCCAGCGCGACCTTTTTCTCCGACTTGGAGAGCGAATCGAGCTGGGTGCGGATGGAATCGAGTAGCATTGATTAATCTTCTGGCAGTAATGCCGTAAGTTTGCGTCCTTTTCACCCCAAAAGCAAAGTTCCGGGGCCGAACCCTCAGGGTCCGACCCCAGTATTTTGCCGTTCAGGGTTAAGCCAAATCTTAACGGCTTTAGTCCTCTGGCAAGGCCTCTTCACGCCACTGCAAGCCGTCGCGGCCGATCAGGGCGCTGGCGGCCGCAGGGCCCCAGGTGCCGGCCGTGTACGGAATCGGCGCACTGTCGTTCTGCTCCCAGTTGTCGAGAATCGGCTCGACCCATTCCCAGGCCGCTTCCAGCTCGTCGCCGCGCATGAACAGGGTCAGCTGGCCGCGCAGGACGTCGAGCAGCAATCGCTCGTAGGCGTCCATGCGCGGGGTCTTGAACGATTCGCGGAAATCGAGTTCCAGCTCCGCCGGTTTCAAGCGCATGCCGTCGCCCGGGGTTTTCGCCATCAAATTCATGCGCAAGCCTTCGTCCGGCTGCAAACGGATCACCAGGCAGTTCGGCTGGAAGCTGGACGTCGGCTGGTTGAAGATCGAATGCGGAATCTGCTTGAAGCGCACGACGATCTCGGCCAGGCTGTCGGCCATGCGCTTGCCCGTGCGCAGGTAGAACGGCACGCCGGCCCAGCGCCAGGTATCGATTTCCGCCTTCAGCGCGACGAAGGTTTCGGTGCGCGAATGTTCCGGCGCATCGGGCTCGTCGCGGTAGCTCGGCACGGTGGCGCCGTCAACGTGGCCGGCGCGGTACTGGCCGCGCACGATGTTTTGCGCCAGGGTGGTCGGCGTGAATTTTTTCAGCGAGCGCAGCACTTGCAGCTTTTCATCGCGTACGGCGTCCGGCGCGATCGAGGTCGGCGGTTCCATGGCGACGATGCACAGCAACTGCAGCAAGTGGTTTTGCAGCATGTCGCGCAGCGCGCCCGAGGTGTCGTAGTAACCCATGCGGTTGCCCACACCCAGCTTTTCAGCGATGGTGATCTGCACGTCGGAAATCCATTCGCGGCGCCACAGCGGTTCGAACAGGATGTTGCCGAAGCGCAGGGCCAGCAAGTTCTGCACGGTTTCCTTGCCCAGGTAATGGTCGATACGGTAGATCTGCGATTCCTGGAAAACCTTGCCCACTTCGGCATTGATCTGCTTGGCGCTGGCCAGGTCGCGGCCCAGCGGCTTTTCCAGCACCACGCGCGAATTCGGCGTGACCAAGCCGTTGTCTTCGAGGTTGTCGCAGATCAAGGCGAACAGGTGCGGCGGCGTGGCCAGGTAGTACACGCGCGTCAGGTCGGCATCGCCGCGCAGCGCTTCGACCAGCGGCGCGTACGTGGCCGCATCGCTGGCGTTGAGCGACACGTACACGATGCGCGCGCAGAATTTGCTCCAGGTGGCAGCGTTCAGGGTGCTGGCCTTGATGTGCGGGCGCGAATTGGTCTCCACCATCTTCAGGAAGGCATCCTGGCCGCTGTCCTGGCGGCCCACACAGATGATGCGCGCCGTCGGCGGCAAATCGTTCGCGACGTCGCGCGCATACATTGCAGGCAACAACTTGCGCATTGCTAAATCGCCGCTGCCGCCAAACAGGACCAGGTCAAAATCGGTAAGTGCCATAAGTGAGTGTCGTCGCAAAAGTAAAAGGGCCGGAGCGGGGAGGAAGCCGACCGGAAGTGCCAGTCTGTCGCTACTATAATCGGTAGTGTAAATTTACTACGCGGAACAGGCAATTGCAAGAAATTTTACTACATCCCTGCCGCTGCCGTCGCCATTTTGCCCGGTATGCATGCCAGTGATATCGGCATGGCCATTATATGCCGTTCGCCGGCGATGGCGCAGCGCCATGCTTGTTGTCGGCTTTGCAAAGCAACCATGGTTGCCAGGGAAATTTCCAGTTCTCTCCGTCATCATTTGCGCTGTAGCAACAAGCAAATCAAGAAATGCTGTCAGGATTGCCGTTGGCAGCGTAAAGTAGCTTTGAGGAAAGTAAAAAAACGTATAATTCAAGCTCGAATCGATAGCAACTATTGGTTGTACGAAGTTGTACGATATACACTGCACCGCAGCGCCGGCCATGCCCCGAACCCGCCATCCGACGTCCATGCGACGTGCAGTCCGCACTGCCCGCAGCATCAGGGGTAGGCAGACTTAACTTTACAAGACGGCTCAAGGGGACACAATGAATTCAATGCAGCAAGATGTCGATGAACGCACCAGCCTGACAGGCAATAACAAATTCGAGCTGTTCCTGTTCAAGCTGGGCACCAGTGATCACTCGACCAGCCGCGAACTGTTCGGCATCAACGTGTTCAAAGTCCGTGAAATCATGGAAATGCCGGCCATCACGGCGGTAGCCGGGTCGCACCCGCACATGCTGGGCGTGGTCAATATCCGCGGCCAGATCGTGCCCGTGATCGACTTGCCGATGGCGGTTGGTTGCAAGAGCAGCGGCTTGAAGATCCTGATGGTGACTGAATTTGCTCGCTCGACACAGGCGTTTGCCGTGGAAGAGGTCGATGAAATCGTGCGCCTCGAATGGAACCAGGTGCTGTCGGCCGAATCGAGCGTCGGCGGCGGCCTCGTCACCAGCATCGCCCGCCTTGATGGCGACACGGACAAGACGCGCCTGGCGCAAGTGCTTGACGTAGAACAAATCCTGCGCAACGTGCTGCCGTCGGGCGACCCGGACGTGGACGAAAACAGTATCGGCCCGCAAGTGCGCTTGCCGGCCGGCGCCGTGATCCTCGCGGCCGACGACTCCTCGCTGGCCCGCTCGCTGATCGAAAAGGGCCTCGAAGCGATGGGCGTGCCTTTCATCATGACCAAGACGGGCAAGGAAGCGTGGGAGCGCCTGCAAGCGATCTCGGCCCAGGCGGCCACGGAAGGCAAGACGGCGAAAGACAAGGTCGCGCTGGTACTGACCGACCTGGAAATGCCGGAAATGGATGGTTTTACCTTGACGCGCAACATCAAGAACGACGGCCGCTTCTCCAACATCCCCGTGGTGATCCACTCGTCACTGACGGGCTCGACCAACGAAGACCACGTCAAGGGCGTGGGCGCCGACGGTTATGTGGCCAAGTTTGTAGCGGCTGAATTGGCGGAAACCATCCGCAAGGTGCTGGCCCGCTAGTCTGCACGCCGCATGTTAAAAAGCGCCGGCACCCGCGAGGGTTCGGCGCTTTTTCATGTTGGCAAACGATTACGCCTGGTAAGCCGTTTCCGGCTGGCCCGCCACGTCCACGCGCACGGACAGCACGTGGCCCGTCAGCGGGTAATCGGCGACTTCTGCGTCTGACCTGTTGTGGCTGGCGCTGGTGATGTACAGGGTGCGCAGGTCGGGGCCGCCAAAGGTCACCATGGTGGGGCAGCGCACGGGCACGGTAATTTCGCCAAGCAGATGGCCATCGGGGGCGAAGCGCAAGATCTTGCCGCCTTCAAACATGGCCGACCAGTAATTGCCTTCGCTGTCGACGGCCGCGCCATCGGGGCGTCCGCCGTAATCAAACGCTTTCTTGTCCATGGAAAAGCGCTGGAACGGTTGCGGTGCGGAAATGGCACCCGTGGCCGCGTCGAAGTCGAAGCGGTCGATGCGGTGCGTGGTGGTATCCGCGTGGTACATGGTATGCCCGTCGGGACTGAAGCCCAGGCCGTTCGACACCGTCATGCCGCCCGACCAGACCTTGCGCACTTGTCCCTTTTCCAGTACGAACATTTCCGCCGCATCGGCGCTGCGCGGCTCGAATATCGTGCCGACCCAGAAGCGGCCAGCCGGATCGACCTTGCCATCGTTGAAGCGCGTGGTGGCCATGTCGAACGGCGCCGGGGCGATTTCCGCCAGGCTGCCCGTCTTCGTGTCCAGGTGGGCAAAGCCGCTGCGCAGGGCGACGATCAGGCCGCCGCCGGCATTGATGGCCAGCGCCGACGGTTCCGTCGGCATGCTCCACTGTTCATGCTTGCCGCTGGCCGGGTGCAAGCGGTGCACGGCACGGCCATCGATGTCGACCCAGTACAGGGCCGCTTCCTTGCCATGCCAGAGCGGGCATTCGCCCACTTGCATGGGCTTGTCGCTGACTACTTTGATTTCGTAAATATTCATCTATCTCTTTTTAGTATGCTGCTTTTGCTGCTTTAGCCAGGGCAATCAAGCCATTGGTCGAGCTGTCGTGGTGGTCGGGACGGGCTTCGCCCGTCAATTCGGCCTGGATTTTCTTGGCCAGCACCTTGCCCAGTTCTACGCCCCACTGGTCGAAACTGTTGACGTTCCACAAGACGCCCTGCACGAAGGTCTTGTGCTCGTACAGCGCGATCAGGGCGCCCAGGGTGGTCGGGGTCAGCTGGTCCATCAAAATGGTGTTGCTGGGGCGGTTGCCAGGGAAAGTCTTGTGCGGCACCAGCGCTTCGATTTCGCTTTCCGGCAAGCCCTGCGCCTGCAAGTCAAGGCGCACTTCCTCGGCCGTCTTGCCCGTCATGAAGGCTTCCGACTGGGCGAAGCAGTTCGCGAGCAGGGCGTCGTGGTGGCCGGGCAAGTCGTGCGTGGCGCGCAGGGCGGCAATAAAGTCGATGGGCGTGATGTCCGTGCCCTGGTGCAGCAGCTGGAAATATGCGTGCTGGGCATTCGTGCCGCAATCGCCCCAGATGACGGGGCCGGTCGGTACGTCGACGGGCACGCCATCCTTGGTGACGCGTTTGCCGTTGCTTTCCATGTCCAGCTGTTGCAGATAGGCGGCAAAGCGGCTCAAGTCCTGGTGGTAGGGCGCGATGGAAACGGAGCCGCAATCGAGGAACTGGCGGTTCCAGAAGCCGACCATGGCCAGCACCACGGGCATGTTGTCTTCCAGCGGGGCCTGGCGGAAGTGCTGGTCCATCGCATGCGCGCCGGCCAGGAAATCGCTGAAGTATTCAAAGCCCACGGACAGCGCCACGGCCAGGCCGATCGACGACCAGACGGAGTAACGGCCGCCGACCCAGTCCCAGAACGGGAACATGTTTTCCGGCGCAATGCCGAAGTCGACGATGGCTTGCGTGTTGGTCGACACGGCCACAAAGTGTTGCGCCAGATCCTTCTCTTCGCCTTCCAGCAGGAACCAGGCGCGCGCCGTGTTGGCGTTGAGCATGGTTTCAGCGGTAACAAAGGTTTTCGAGGCCACGATGAACAGGGTGGTTTCCGGATCGACCTTGGACAGGGTCGCTTCCATGTCGTGGCCGTCGACGTTGGAAACAAAGTGCATTTCCAGGCCCGGGTTGGCGTAGGAGCGCAGCGCCAGGCAAGCCATCTTCGGTCCCAGGTCCGAGCCGCCGATGCCGATGTTGACGATGTCGCAAATCGGCTTGCCCGTGTAGCCGAGCCAGCTGCCATTGCGCACCTTGTCCGTAAACGCCTTGACGCGTTGCAGCACATCTTGCACGTCGGCATCGATATCCTGGCCATCGACCACCAGTTTCGTGCCGCGTGGCGCGCGCAAGGCCGTATGCAGAACGGCCCGATGTTCGGTAAGATTGATTTTCTCGCCGGTGAACATCGCTTCGCGCTGCGCTTCCACGCCGCGCTCGCGCGCCAGGTCCATCAGCAGCGCCATGGCGGTGGCGTCGACCCGGTTCTTCGAGTAATCGAGCAGCAGGCCGGCCGCATCGACCGTCATCGTCGAGAAACGCGCGGGGTCGGCGGCGAACAGCTGGCGCAGATGCACTTCGCGCAGGCTGGCGCCATGCGCTTGCAGGGACTGGAAACTGGCGGTGGCGGTGATGGCAGGAGTAGGTGCTGGCTGGCGCATGGCGGTCGGCTTGGGTGCTTGTCTCGGTTGAAAGGAGCGCGGCGCGTTCGTCGTGGCGAACAGCGGTTCCGGCGTTGGTGTGAGAATAATACATCAGAAAAACGTAATTTCACTACAGTTTGTGATGTCAAGCCGATTTTGTTGTGCTTTTTTTAGCGATTGCACCAGTGATACATAAGGGATGTGTCGGCAGGTGCTGGTACGCGATATTTCATGGATTTGCTTTGATATGCCGCAATCCGTGGCTTATTTGTGTTGTTTGCCCATGCAAGAGTGCGTCTTCTTCAGTATTTTGTAGTAAAATTTCACGAAATACTCATTTTTAAGGAAATCCATATGGCGCTGCATCCAGTAGTCGAATCCGTAACAGCGCGCATCATCGCGCGCAGCCGGCCATCGCGCGGCGCCTACCTGGCGCATCTGGATGCGGCCCGCATCCAGGGCGTGCAGCGCGGCGCCCTGTCGTGCACCAACCTGGCGCACGGCTTTGCCGCTTTTCCCGCCAACGACAAGCTGTCGCTGAAGGAATACAAGAAGCCGTCCGTCGCCATCGTCTCGTCGTACAACGACATGCTGTCGGCGCACCAGCCCTTCGAAGGCTTCCCGCAGATCATCAAGCAAGCCGTGCGCGAAGTGGGCGCCGTCGCCCAGTTCGCCGGCGGCGTGCCCGCCATGTGCGATGGCGTGACGCAGGGCCAGCCGGGCATGGAATTGTCGCTGTTCTCGCGCGACACCATCGCCATGTCGACGGCCGTGGCGCTGTCGCACAATATGTTCGACGCCGCCCTGTACCTGGGCGTGTGCGACAAGATCGTGCCGGGCCTGCTGATCGGTGCGTTGCACTTCGGCCACTTGCCAGCCGTCTTCGTGCCGGCCGGTCCGATGACGTCGGGCCTGTCGAACCAGGAAAAAGCCAAGGTGCGCCAGTTATATGCGCAAGGCAAGGCCACGCGCGAAGATTTGCTCGAAGGCGAATCGAAAGCCTACCACGGCGCCGGCACCTGTACTTTTTATGGTACGGCCAACAGCAACCAGATGCTGATGGAAGTGATGGGCCTGCACTTGCCGGGCGCCGCCTTCATCACGCCGAACACGCCGCTGCGCGATGCGCTGACCAGGGCCGCCGCCCAGCGCGCCGCCGTCATCACGGCGCAAAGCGCCAATTACTTGCCAGTTGGACATATCGTCGACGAGAAATGTATCGTCAACGCCGTCGTGGGCTTGCTGGCCACGGGCGGTTCGACCAACCACACCCTGCACCTGGTCGCGATCGCCAAGGCGGCCGGCATCGTCATCGACTGGAACGATTTCAATGAACTGTCTGCCATCGTGCCGATGCTCACGCGCATCTACCCGAACGGCGACGCTGACGTGAACCATTTCCACGCGGCCGGCGGCACCGGTTATCTGATCCGCGAACTGCTGGACGCGGGCTTGCTGCACGAAGACGTCAACACCATCCTGGGCCACGGCTTGCGCGCACACTGCATGGAGCCGTTCCTCGGCGAAGACGGCAAGGTCTTCTGGAAAGATGCACCGGCCGCCAGCGCCGACGAAAACGTGCTGCGCCCCGCCTCGAACCCGTTCGCGCCGGACGGCGGCATGGTTCTGGTGGCGGGCAACCTGGGCCGCGCCGTGATGAAGGTCTCGGCCGTCAAGCCGCAGCACCGCACGGTTGAAGCGCCGGCGCTGGTATTCAATTCGCAGGAAGACTTCATGGCCGCCTACAAGGCCGGCACGCTGGACCGCGACTTCGTCGCCGTGCTGCGCTTCCAGGGCCCGCGCGCCAACGGCATGCCCGAACTGCATGCGCTGACGCCCGCGCTGGCCAACCTGCAGGATGCGGGCCGCCACGTGGCGCTGGTCACCGATGGCCGCATGTCGGGCGCGTCGGGCAAGGTGCCGGCCGCCATCCACGTCTCGCCTGAAATCCTCGCCGGCGGCCCGCTGGGCCTCGTGCGCGACGGCGACATCATCCGCCTCGACGCCTTTACGGGCGTACTGGAGGCGCTGGTGCCGGCCGACGTCTGGCACGCGCGTGCGCTGGTCACGGCCGACCTGTCGCCGAACCACGTCGGCATGGGCCGCGAGCTGTTTTCCATGTTCCGTTCCACCGTCAGCGCGGCGGAAGAGGGTGCTACCACCTTCGGCCTGCCGTCGCCGATTCCCACCACCGTCGCCTTGCACGACGCCGACAATGTCGGTGATACCGTACCGGGTTCCGATGAAGACTTTTTGGCTAGGAAATAAGAGATGACCATGACACTACTGGAAATTATGCGCACCTCGAGCGTGATCCCCGTGATTGCGATCGACGACCCTGACCACGCCGTACCGCTGGCGCGCGCGCTGGTGGCGGGCGGTATCCGCGTGCTGGAAGTAACCCTGCGCACCAGGCATGGCCTGGAAGCGATCCGCGCCATGTCGGAAGTGCCAGGCGCCATCGTCGGCGTCGGCACCTTGACCCGTCCCGAGGAATTTGCCCAGGCACGCGATGCGGGCGCCGTCTTCGGCGTTTCGCCGGGCCTGACGTCGGCCCTGGTGGCGGCGGCGAAAAGCAGCGGCCTGCCTTTGCTGCCAGGCGTGATGACGCCAGGCGAAGTGATGGCGGCGCGTGAAAACGGCTTCCAGCAGCTGAAACTGTTCCCGGCCGTACCGGCGGGCGGCATCGGCATGCTCAACGCCATCTATGGCCCGTTGCCGGACATCACGTTCTGCCCGACGGGCGGCATCTCGCAAGAGACGGCGTCGCAGTTTTTGGCGTGCAAGAACGTCGCCTGCGTGGGCGGCTCGTGGCTGACGCCGAAAGACGCGATTGCGGCCGGCAACTGGGACCGCATCACGGAAATCGCGAAAGCTGCCAGCGGTTTACGATCCGCGTAAGCGGCACCGGAGCGGCAAGCTTGCATGCCTGCTGCTTCTTTCTTTTGACGGAGTGCCATGCGCGTACTGCGCCGCCCCCTCACCATCGGCGAAACCGCCATGGCCCGCAGCGTCTTCCAGGGCGCCATCGACTACGCGCGCGTGCGCGTCGTGCGCGGCTCCTTTCTACCGTTCGGCCTGCAGGACCAGAACACGGCCATGACGCCGCGCGGCAGCCTGCACTTCATGCCGGCCCAGTACCGCGACGACTTTTCCCGCGAAGGCAACAGCGGCAAGCTGTTCTTCATCCACGAGATGGTGCACGTGTGGCAGTACCAGCTCGGCTACGGCGTGCTGCTGCATGGCGTGCTGCTGGCGCTGTGCGGCGGCTACATCCGGCAACGGGCCTACCGCTACGACGCGCAGGCGGGCGGCATCCTGTCCGATTTCAACATGGAACAGCAGGGCGACATCATCGCCCACTACTTCGGCGCGCGCCAGCTGGGCATTCCCGCCTACGTGGCGCAGCTGCCGCAGCTGCAAGATATCCTGCAAGGCTTCCTGATCAATCCTGCCGACCGCCGCCTGCTGCCGCGCTGACGCCGCCGTTACTGCGCGTTCGATGCCAGGCGCACGTCCGGCGCGCGCAGGCTGGCCGCCGCATCCTTGCCCAGCAATAAACGCAGGTCGGCGCCCGCGCCGATGCCGCCACCGTCCGCCGCCTGCAGTTGCGGCATGCCGCCCAAGGCCAGGGCCAGGGCGGCGGCCGCCTGCGCATGGCCGGGGCGGTAGACGATGCTGCTGGCCTGGACGCCGTACGGCCGCTGGTTGCCCAGCCGCAGCACGCTGATGCCCATGCCACCGAGCATGCCGCGCATGCGCGCCGCCATGCCCGTTTCGCCATTGCCGTTGATGACTTCCAGCCGTGGCAGGGGGGCCGCCGGCGCCAGCGGCGCTGCCAGCTTCACGGGAACGGGCACGGCGGCGCGTGGCGCCACGGGAGCATCGCGCCAGCTCAGCGCAAAGATATTCGGCTGCAATTGCGTCAGCTGCAAGCGGCTGGCCGGTGCCGCCGGCTTGGGCGCCGGCGCCAGGTCGGGCGCGATGGCCTCCGCGGTGGCATCGACGGCATCGACCGTGCTGACACTGCGCGCCAGCGCCGCGATGGTGAGATCCAGATTGGCGCGTGCCGGCTGCTGGCCATTGTCGAGCTGCAGCGACTGGCGCAGCACGGCCGCCGCCTGGGCATACTCTCCCTGCAGGTACAGCACATAGCCGAGGTTGTTGTACGCCCTGGCCGTGGGCGCCTCTTGCGCCAGCGCCTGCAGCATGGCGCGGGCCGTGTCCAGCTGGCCCAGCTGCGCGTGCAGCACGGCGGCGCCATTGCGCGCATCGGACGAGCCGGGCTCAAGCAGCAGCGCTTCGCGGTAGGCGGCCTGCGCCGCGCGCGGGTCGCCCAGTTCCTGCATGCGCTTGCCCAGCTTGCAGAAGGCGGCGCTGCGCGCTGCGGCGCTGTCTTCGGTGCGCGCCTGGGGCGGCGCAGCGTGATTGTCTTGGCTGTGCTGGCTGGCCGGACCGGGCAGGTGGCCGCAGGCGGGCAGCAGGCCGGCGCAGGCGAGCATGAGCATCAGGGTGGTGTGCTGTGACATGGCGGTTCTCCGGTCAGTTGCCGCCGCCCATGCTGGGCAGGAGCACGCGGTAGATTTGCAGGAAGGCTGGTCCCATCAGGACGACCAGCAGCGACGGGAAGATGAAAAAGATCAAAGGAAACAACAGCTTGAGGGCGATCTTCGCCGCTTCTTCCTCGGCCATCTGGCGGCGCTTGGTGCGCAGCTGGTCCGACTGCACGCGCAGCGAGGCGGCGATGCTGGTGCCGAAGCGCTCGGCCTGGATCAGCATGGCCACCAGCGCGTCGACATCCTCGACGCCCGTGCGCAGGGCCAGGTTGCGCAGCGCCCGCTCCTTGGTGTTGCCGGCGCGCAGTTCCAGCATTACCAGGTGCAATTCCTCGGCCAGCACCTTGCTTTTCAGCGAGATTTCGGCCGCCACCCTGGCCAGCGCCGCATCCATGGCCAGGCCCGCTTCCACGCATACCGTCATCAAGTCCAGCGCGTCGGGAAAGCTTTCGAAGATGTCGCGCTGGCGCCGCTTGATCATTTGTGCCAGCACAATATTGGGCAGGTAGTAGCCGATGGCGGCCACGATCAGCAGCCAGAACAGCAGTGCCTTGCCTGCCATCTGGCTGCCCGACGCGCTCAGCCCCAGGAACAGCAGCAGGGGCAGGCCGATGGCCAGCATGGTCTTGGCGGAAAAGAACAGGATGGGCGCCGATGCCTGGCGCAGGCCGGCATTCATGAAGCGCCGGCGCATCACGGAGCCTTCCCAGCCCTGGTCGGGCAGCGACAGTTTGGCCAGGGGGCCGCTCAGGCGCACCATGCGCGCCAGCCACGGGCTGGGCGCGGATGATGCGCCAGGCGCCGCCGCGCTCTTGCCGGTGGCGTTGTCCATGCGCTGGCGCAAGGGATCGGGCGCAAAGCTGCGCATGGCCACCAGCACGGTGCCGAAGACGGCAATGAAGAGCAGGGCGAGAAAGGCGATATGCACGGGATTCATGAGAGTTCTCCTTGCGGGCTCAGACGCGGATGCGGATGATATTGCGCATGACCAGGACGCCGCACGCCATCATCACCAGGGCGCCGGCGAGCATCTTGCGTCCGCCCGGGTCGACGAACAGCATTTCCAGGAATTGCGGATTGGTCAGGTGGATCATGGCCGCCGCGCCGAAGGGCAGCAGCGACAAGATCCAGGCCGACAGCCTGCCTTCGGCCGACAGCACGCGCACCTGTCCCAGCAGCTTGATGCGTTCGCGGATGATGCGGCTGATGCTGTCGAGCAGTTCGGCCAGGTTGCCGCCCGTTTCGCGCTGGATCAGCACGGCGATGACGAAATAGCGCAAGTCCGTGCTGGGCACGCGCGTGGCCAGGTTCATCAGCGCGTCCTGCATGGCGATGCCGAAATTGACTTCATCGAAGGTGGCGCGAAATTCCACGGCCAGCGGCGCGTTCATTTCATCGCCGACCATTTTCAGGGCCGTGGGAAAGGCGTGGCCGGCGCGCAGGGCGCGCGCCATCAGGTCCAGCGCATCGGGCAATTGCTGCTCGATGCGCTGCAGGCGCTTGGCCTTGGCGCGCAAGACCACCAGCAGCGGCAGCAGGGCCGCGCCGGCCACCAGCGGCAGGCGCAGCATCCACGGCACGCTGAAGTAGCTGAGCAACAGAAACGCGGCGCCGGCCGTGGCCAGCATCACGCCGGCGAAGCTGGCCACGCTCCAGCTCAGGCCCGACTGTTCCAGCAGGCGGTCAAGCGCATGCACGCGGGGCACGCTGAGCAGCACGCGCTGCAGGGCCGGGGTGTCGCTCAGCAGGCGCTTCTTGATCATCGAGCTGCCCGTGTCGCCATGCGCGCCGGCCGACATGATGCGCAGGCGGCGCGCGACCCTTTCCGCTTCCGGGCCGCGCGAGGTGTTCCACGCCAGGTACACTCCCTCGATCAGCAGCACCACGGCGATGAAGGTGAGGATGGCGAATACGTAATAGAGATAGTCCATGATGCTCCCCTTAATGGTACTGGCGGGCGGGATCGAACAGGGTTTCCGGCAGGCTGATGCCGAAGGCGCGCAGGCGTTCCAGGAAATGCGGCCGCACGCCGCTGGCATGGAAATGTCCCTGCACCGTGCCATCCTCGCCGATGCCCGTCTGGCGGAATGTGAAGATTTCCTGCATGGTGATCATCTCGCCCTCCATGCCCGTGATTTCCTGGATCGAAATGATCTTGCGCTTGCCGTCCGTCAGGCGCGCCACCTGCACCACCACGCTGATGGCGGAACTGATCTGCTGGCGCATGGCCTTCACGGGCAGGCCCGCCGAGGCCATGCTGATCATGTTTTCCAGCCGCGTCAGCGCGTCGCGCGGGGTGTTCGCGTGGATGGTGGCCATCGACCCTTCGTGG
This sequence comes from Janthinobacterium sp. GW460-12-1-14-LB5, assembly GCF_059423585.1. Classification (NCBI taxonomy): domain Bacteria; kingdom Pseudomonadati; phylum Pseudomonadota; class Betaproteobacteria; order Burkholderiales; family Oxalobacteraceae; genus Janthinobacterium; species Janthinobacterium sp. GW460-12-1-14-LB5. Next base: position 15,312 of record NZ_JBWKYD010000029.1, read on the forward strand.
CCCGTGTTCATGGCGCCCAGCATGTCGAGCGCCTCGGCGCCGCGCACCTCGCCCAGGATGATGCGGTCGGGGCGCATGCGCAGCGCGTTGCGCACCAGCGCCCGCTGCGTCACTTCGCCCTTGCCCTCGATGTTCGCCGGCCGCGTTTCCAGGCGTACCACGTGCGGCTGCTGCATCTGCAGTTCGGCCGCATCCTCGATGGTGACGATGCGTTCGGCCGTGCTGATGAAGCCGGAAATCGCATTGAGCATGGTGGTCTTGCCGCTGCCCGTGCCGCCCGAGATCAGGATGTTGACCTTGGCCTTGCCCAGCGCCTGCAGGGTGGTGCTCATTTCCTCCGTCAGGCTGTGCTTGAGCATCAGGTCGGCCAGGCGCAGGGGCTGGGCCGAGAAGCGCCGGATCGACATCACGGGGCCGTCGATGGCCAGCGGCGGGATGATGGCGTTCACGCGCGAGCCGTCGGGCAGGCGCGCATCGACCATGGGGCTCGATTCGTCGATGCGCCGGCCCACGCGCGAGACGATCTTGTCGATGATCTTCATCAGGTGGGCGTCGTCGGTAAAGCAGATGTCGCTCAGCTCCAGGCGGCCGTGGCGCTCGACGTACACCTGGCGGTAGGTGTTGACGAGAATATCGGACACGCCGGGATCGGCCAGCAGCGGTTCGAGCGGGCCGAAGCCGAGCACTTCGTCCTGGATGTCGCGGATCAGCGAGCGCCGTTCCAGCTCGTTGATCACCACATTGTCTTCCGTGAGCACCTCGCTGACGAGGATTTTCAGCTCTTCGCGGATCTGTTCGCGCGACAGGCGCTGCATGCCCTCCAGGTCGACGCGGTCGAGCAGCGCCTGGTGCGTGCGGTGCTTGAGTTGCTGGTAGCTCTGGCTGGCGGCGCCCTGGTGCGCGGCATCGTCGTTCAGGCTGGCGTCATCCTGGGCATAGCCCAGGCGGTCCCGCAGGGTGAGTTTTTCGGCAGTCATGGTCGGTCTCCGGTGTATGGGGGTATCTGGTTGGAACCTCAGGCACGCGCCAGCAGCCGCGCCACCCAGCCTTGCGCGGCCGGCGGGGTTTCGCCGGCCAGGCTGGCGGCCAGCTCCTGCAGGGCGCGCGAAACGGGATTGTGCGGGGCCAGCTTGAGGATGGGCACGCCCTGGCTGACGGAGGCCGCCACCGCCTCGTAGTGGTTGGGGATGGACTTGTAGACGTGCTTGCCATACGCTGCTTCCAGGTCGGCGACGCGGATGCTGTCGCTGCTGGCATAGCGGTTCAGGATCAGGCGGATCTTGTCTTCGCGGTAGCCGAGGCCGCGGAACACGTCGAGCAGGCGCTTGCCGTCGCGCACGTACGGCAAGGTTGCCTGCAGCACGGGGAAGATCAGGTCGGCCCGGTCCAGCGCGCGCACGCTGACGGCATCGAGGCCGCGTCCGACGTCGAGCAGGATGTAGTCGTATTGGCTGCGCGCCAGGCTCAGCAGACGGTCGATATGGTCCGCTTCGATGTCGGCCGCGTGGGCGGGATCGTCGGCGGCGGCCAGCACGCTGTAGGCGGGCGTGATCTGGATCATGCTGGCGTTCAGCAGCGAGGCGTCGAGGCGCACGATTTGCTGCGACAGCTGCGACAGGGTGGTGGCCGGCTTGTGGTCCGAGACGAACAGGGCGGCATCGCCGAACTGCAGGTTCAGGTCGAACAGCGCCACCTTGCGCTGTTCGCCGGCGGCCAGCGCGTAGCCGAGGTTGGCGGCGATGAAAGTGGCGCCGCTGCCGCCCTTGCACGAGACGAAGGCCAGCACCTGGCCCTTGCGCGTGACCTGCTTCTGCAGCTTGTCCTCGATGCGGCGCAGGGCGGCGCACAGGGCCGCGTCGTCGTCGGGCTGCAGCACTTCGCGCACGCCGGCGCGCATCGAGCGCAGCAGGAATTGCGGACTTTGCTGCGGACATTGCACGATGATGGCCAGGTTCGGATGGCGCCCGCCCAGCAGCTCCAGCCGTTCCAGTTCCGCCTCGCCCGTCTGCTCCTGCTCCAGCAGCAGCAGGTCGGGCGTGACGCCGTTGTCGAACACATCCGGTATGCTCGCCAGCAGCGCGACGCGGTCGGCCGCGCTGCGTTCGCGCAGCAAACGGGTGAGCCGTTTGAGCTGGGCTTCATTCTTCGAGACGATGACGATATTCACTTGGTACTCCCTGGTAAAGGCGTTCAGTTGATCTGGAAGCCCAGGCTTTCGGCGTGCATGACCACCACCGAGGCCGGCACGGCGATATTCAGAAAGCCGAACAGGCTGACCATCGGCGTATAGCTGACGTTGTCGATCGACACGCGCACGCTGTCGATGCAGCTGGCCGTGCGCGTGATGTCGCCGCAGGCCGACAGGTTGTCGCCCGGGTCAGTCGGCGGCAAGGTCACTTCGGCGCCGCTCTTGTTCAGGTAGCTGATGGTGATGTTCGCGGCCGTCAGTTCCGGCGCGGCCGGCAGGGCCGTGCCGCCGAACAGGGCCAGGGTCTTGATGGCGGCGGTCTGGTCGATCCAGCGCACCACCGCTTCGCGCGCGGCGCGGCGGCTCACTTCCTGCACCGTGTTGTACAGGAACAGCATGCGGCCGAATTCCAGGATGCCGAACAGCAGCGTGAAAAACAGCAGCGCCACCAGGGCGAATTCAACGGCGGCGGCGCCGCGCTGGCGGCCGGCCCGGGGGGCAAGTGGAAGGCGGTGGCGCATGGCGTTCTCCTTACAGCATGTAGCGCATGGTGGTGCGCGGCGAGAGCGGCGTGGCATAGCTGCTGGCCGCGCCGATCACGAAGGGCAGGTACTGGCCCACCGACAGCGTGTAGTTGACGACTTCGACGCGGATGCCGCCCGGCGCCGTGCCATCGGTGCAGCTGCTGTCGTTGAACGCCGCGTCCAGGCAGGTGACCGTCACGTTGGCCGTGGTGAAGTCGCTGATGCCGGCGCTGACGGCCGCGTCGGCCACCGTCTGTTTGGCGGCAGGCACGCCCTGCGAGGCGATGCTGGCCTTGGCCTTGACGGACATGTTGCGCGCCGCGTCGCGCGTCGCCTTGGTCAGCGCGTCGTAGTACCAGAAGGCGCGGCCGAAGCCGAAGATGCCGGCCAGCAGGGTGACCAGCAGGGCCAGCACGATGCCGAATTCGACGGCGGCGCCGCCGCGCTGGCGGGGATGGGAAAGGGGGATGCGCATGGCCGCCTCACTTGTAGAGTTTGATTTCGGAATTCGGCACGGGCTCGATCAGGCCTGCGAACTCGACGTCGAGGCGCTTGGTGCCGCCGCTGAAATCGGCCTTCATCGTCATGAAGAACTTGCCGATACCCACCGCGTTGATGCTGCCGCACGAGGCCGGCCCTACTGGCGCCGTGCGGCAATCGACCAGCACCACGTTGAGGATGCGCCGGTTGCGCTGGCCCGGATGGCCCGCCGACGGCGCCTGGAACGTGGGGCCGCTGGTCTGGTTGTACGGCGAAGGCGGCGTACTGGCAGGAAAGCCGGCGCCGGGGCTGACGGGATAGCTGGCCGTGTCGAAGTAATTTGCCTTGGCCGTGCTGTACATGGGGTTGGCGTTGCCGTCCGCGACGCTATACGCCGTGCCTGCCTTGGCCGGCGTGGCGCCATTGCTTTGGTAGGCGGGGCCGTAGGACCACAGCACGCCGTAGCCGGCGAACTGGGCGAACGTGGCCGAGGGCACGGGCACGCTGCCCGCCGATGGCAGCTGGTAATTCGGCTTGTTGCCGGCCAGGCTGACCGGCTGCTGGCTGGGCAAGGTGCTGGCGCCCGGCTGCATCCAGCCCGTGGGCGGCGAGTTGGCGGCCGTGGCGGCGCAGGGGGACGCGCCGCCCACGCACGGATATTCCTTGATGTTGGTGTCGGGCGGCGCCGTTGCGGGGTCGCACACGGAGGGGCCGCCGTAGTCGTCGAAGCGTGAATTGAGCGAGGCGGCCAGCGAGGCCGTCATGCCCGTGTTCGTGTAGACCTGGCCCGTGCCGCTGGTGATGACGGCGCTGCTGCCCGTGCACATGAACGGCGCGGTGGAGGCGGCGCTCGAATGCGAGGCGCTGCAGCTGCCGGGCGGTGCGTCGACGGGGTTGATCAGGTAGGGATCGGACGGGCCGCCCAGCGGATTGAGGCCGAACAGGTTGTAGGTGACGCCGCGGCGAAAGCCGAATTCCACCAGCTCCGTCAGGCCGCTGCCGGCGGGCGCGGCCGGATACGTGTATTGCGCCGTCTTGTTGGCCGGATCGACGGCGCATACGCCGATCGGCGTGACGTCGTTGACGAAGCGCCCCGCCACGGCCACGCCCGAGGTGCTGGTACTGGCGATGCCGGCAATGCCCATCAGGTAGGTGGCGAAGGTCTTGCTGCCCGTGTCGACGCGGATGAAGGTCTGGCCTTGCGGGCTGGTGCGGGCGCTGGCGCCGGATGACCAGGGACCGTCCGGACTGGGGCCGAACTCGATGTTGGCAGCCGTCAGGGTCAGTGCGGTGGAAAAATCGTAGCGGTTCTTTTGCGCGATGGCGATGGCCTTGGCCTGCGCATTGTCGATGCCGGCGGCGCTTTGATTGAGTTCCACGGCGCCGGCCAGGGCGGCGCTGTCGGCGCCGTTCTGCAGTTCGCTCTTGGCGATGTACAGGTGGCCCAGGTCCAGCACCAGGCCGCCCATGGCAAACAGCACCACCAGGGTCAGTCCCAGCACGATGGCGATCGCGCCTTGCTGCCTGTCGTGCCTGCGGAATGCGGTTTTCATGGACGTCTCCTGGTGGCCTGGGGGGAATTCATCGTGGGGCTGGCACCTACTGGCGCCCGCCCACGCCGATGGCGAAGACATTGACTTGCGGTTCCGGCGCGCTGAACGATTTCTGATAGCGCTGGTAGGCGCTGGCGCCGGCCTTGCCATCGATGCCGCTGACGGGATTGGTATTGCGGTAGGCGTCCGGGTGGATGATCTGTTGCGCCTTGAGCAGGGCCACCGATTCGCCAAAGTGGGAATCGAGCACGGGCGTGGTGGTGGCGGCGCAGCCGGCCAGCAGGCATAACAGGGCGGCGCCCGGCAGGCAATGTACGGTTTTCATGGTGTTCTCCTATTTGAGGTCGAAGCCGGCGGCAGGCTGGGGCGCGGCCGCTTGCGGCTGCATGGGCGCTGCTGGCGCTGCGGGGGTGGGCGCAGTGCCTTCCATTTTTCCCTGCATGAACATGTCGCCGCGCGTCGGCTGGATGTACTCGTCGGTGGGCAGCTTGTAGTCGGGCGGCAGCGGCTTGACCAGGTGCGGCGTGATGATGAAGACCAGTTCCGAACGGTCCGTCTGGAAGTCCGTGCTGCGGAACAGGGCGCCCAGCACGGGCACTTCGCCCAGGCCCGGCAAGGCCTTGATATTGCTGGTCACATTGTTCTTGATCAAGCCGCCGATGGCGAAGCTCTGGCCGTCGAATAGCTGCACCGTGGTGGTGGCGCGCCGCGTCGTGAACGAGGGCAGGATGGCCGTCGCCGAGATGCCGGTGGCGGTGATGCCGATGCCGTCCTTGTTCAGGTCCGACACTTCCGGCGCCACCTTCAGATTGATGCGTCCCCCTTCGAGCACGGTGGGCGTGAATTTCACGGCCACGCCGAACTCCTTCTCTTCCAGCGTGATGGTGGGCACGCCGTTGTTGTTGGTCTGGCTGACGGGGATGAAGATTTTGCCGCCGGCCAGGAAGCTCGCCTCCTGGCCGCTGATGGCCATGATGTTCGGTTCGGCCAGCACCTTGATCAGGCCATCGCGCTTTTGCGCGTCGAGGCTGAAGAAGTTGTTCTTGCTGGCGCCGCTCAAGCCGCTGGGATTGTTGCTGAGCAGGCTGGACAGGAACGAATAAGACCAGCTGCCGATGGTCTTGTTGATGCCCAGGCTGGCGCCCAGCTGGTCGACCAGCACCTTCGACACTTCGGCCACCTTCACTTCCAGCATCACCTGCTGCGGCGCGGCGATCGACAGCAGGTTGATCACGCGCGGCATGGCCGCATCCGGCGTTGCGGCGGGCGCCGGGGCGGCGCCGGCGGCAGGCGCCGCGGCACCGGCGCTGGCCGCGCCGCTGCGGGCGCTGCGCTGCACATAGGCGTTGGCCAGCGACAGGGCCTGGTCGGCCTTGACGGCGTCGCTGACCATGCCCGACAGGATCAGGGTGTCGCCTGCCACCGTGACGTGGATTTTTTCGTTCGGCAGCAGTTCGGCCATGCGTGCCTGCAGGCTGCTGCTGTCGATGCCGACGGCCAGGTCGATGATGGTGGCGTCATTGCTCTTGTTCCACAGGATCAGGTTGGTGGTGCCGACGGAACGCCCCAGCAGGTACACCTCGTTGGGATTGAGCAGGATGACGTCGGCGATGCGCGGGTCGCCGACGGACATGCGGCTGGCGGCGAACGGCAGGCGCATCAGGGTCGACTTGCCTTCGGCCAGGCTCATTTGCGGCGCCATCTCGGTGCGGCCGGCGCGCGATTCGCTTTGCGGCGGCGTGGACTTGGGACGGACGGCCGCCCGGCTGCTCCTGGCGGCGCCCGCTTCGGCAGCGGCGGCGGTAGCGGCCGTGGCGGCGACTGGCTCGGCGTGCGCCCGGGGCGCCAGGGCGCCGATGGCGGCGATGGCAAGCGCCAGGCGCAGGCCCCGGATGCCGCTTGCTGTGCGATATGTACTCATGGCTAGGCTCCTCTGGTGCAGGTTAGAATTGTTGGGAGCTGCGTTCCAGCCCCTTGATGACATCGACGCGGGGACCGGCCTGTGGCGCAGGTGCGGCGGCAGGACGGCGGCGTGGGAGCGGCTTGGCTTGCACCATGGCGGCGGGTGCTGCCACGGCGACTTTTTCATCGAGCAGGCTGGATTTGGTGGCGCCTTCCGTGTTGACGGGCTTGTCCTCGACCTGGTTGCGCAGCACCAGCGACAGGGTGCCCACGCTGCGCGCCAGGTCGAGTTTTTCCGCCTGTTCCGGCGTCAGCTCCAGGGTCACCGCGTTGACCACCTTGGGCTTGGTGTCGTCGCGGTTCGATTCCTGGGCGATGGCCAGCACGAGTATGCGTTCGAGCACGATCTTGGAAATGTTCGGATCGCGGTCCGGCGTCTTGCGGGCGCCTTCGCCCTGGGTGTTGACGAGGATGTCGACGAAGTTGCCGGGCAGGGCGAAGCCGGCCACGCCCACCACATCGTTGACGCGCACGGTCATGGCGCGCTTGCCCTCGGCGACGACGGCCGACAGGCCGCCTTGCGTGCCGGGAGGCGCCAGCTTGCCTTCCATGATCGGTTCGCCGTGCTGGATGCTGGTGCGCGTGACGCGCGTTTCCAGCAGCTTCGGATCGTTGATGGCGCCCGGCGGCAGCGCGTTCGATGGCCAGTCCACCATGCGCACCATGTCGGGCGTCAGGCGTGCCCCCAGGCTGATGTCGACCTGGGCCACGGCCACCTTGTTGATGTTGCCCGAGGCTTGGGCATTGATCCAGCGCGCGGCCACGATGACCGCGGCGAACGCCAGGATGACCGCAATGGCCATCATCGTCAGAGCGCGTGCGTTTCTCATTTTGCTTCCCCTTTGTGCTGGACCGCTGCCGGTCCGTTATGTGTGCTTGCAAGGTCGTCATCGCTGCCGAAATAGTTTTTCCATGCCCACAGCAGCACTTCCGGAGACAGCTGCGCCGCGTGGTCTTCATAGCGCGCCTGGTCGCAGACCTGCGCCAGGATGTCGCGCGGATAGCAGGCCAGCAAGGGCCGCTGGTACTGGCTGTGCAGGTACAGCAGATAGGTGTAGGCCGCTTCGTCGAAATTGATGCCCAGCTGGGCGCAGGTGCTGCGGAACACGGCCAGGTAGTGGTAGGCGCTCAACGGGCCCACGTGGATCTTGTAGCCGATGCGGCGCAGGAAGGAGTCGTCGGCCAGCTGCTGCGGCGCCAGGTTCGACGAGAACACGACGATGACGTCGAAAGGCACGGGGAACTTGTACCCCGTGTGCAGCGACAGGTAGTCGATATGCCGCGCCATCGGCACGATCCAGCGGTTCATCAGTTCCACGGGCGAGCAGCGCTGGCGGCCCAGGTCATCGATGATGAAGATGCCGTTGTTGGCCTTCAGGTGCGGCGGCGCCTGGTACAAGCGGGTGCCCTGGTCGAATTGCAGGTCCAGCATGTCGAGCGTCAGCTCGCCGCCCGTCAGCACGGCGGGGCGCTCGGCGCGCACCCAGCGGGGGTCGGATGGCACGGGGCCTTTGCTTGACAGGGTGTGCAGCATGGGGTCGAGGAAGGGCAGCACTTCGCCGTCGACCATCACGGCATGCGGCAGGGCGATGGCGCCGCTGAGCAAGCCGTTCAGGCGCTCGGCCAGGTAGCTCTTGCCGCTGCCGGCGGGGCCGTGGAAGAACAGGGCGCGCCCGGAATTCATGGCCGCGCCCAGCTGGTCTAGCACGGACGAACTGGCCACCACGTCGCGGAATTCGCGCTGCACGTCGTCGCGCGTGACGTGCATGTCGGCCACGCTTTGCGCCAGCACCTGGTTGCTGTAATCGGCCAGGGTGACGGGCGCGGGACCGCTGTAGGCATTGCGGCGCATGTATTCGGCGGCGCGCAGGCGGCCCTGGTCGCCCAGCAGGTAATACAGGTCGGCGTCGGTGCCGCTGCCGCCGTTGCGGCGCGCTTCGCACAGCTTTTCGGCGCGCATGAAGGTGAGCAGCGGTTCGAGCACGCCGGCGCCCAGTTTCACATGCGTCGACAGTGCGGGCAGGCCGATCTGGCCGCGCAGGAAAAGGATCTTCACCAGCAGTTCGACCAGGAACAGGAAGGGCAATCCCGTTTCCTCGACCGTGCGTGGCGCGCGCTTGGCCGCCGGTTCGACGCCGCCGCCGTCGCTGCGTTCTGGATAGGTGTCAGGCATGATGGATACTCCTCGTTCGGGTGGCCGGTGATCAGAAGATGAAGGGCAGCAGGCGGTACTTCACCTGCCGCATGTAGACGCGATAGCGCACGTCGGTGGACAGGAAGCGTTCTTCGCGCAGCAAACGCGCCACCATCATGCTCATCGTCGCAACATAGGTGACGGTGTTGGCGGGCGAGGTATTGGCCAGCAGGTAGCCGCTCAGCGAAATCAGGTAGCTGGCATACAGGGGATGGCGTATCACGCGGTACACGCCGCCCGTCTTGATCTCGCGCTGCGCCGCCACCAGGCCGAAGCTGCGGTTCAGCGACAGCAGGCCGGCGATCTGCAGCAGGCTGCCGACGGCCAGCAGGTAGCGCGCGCCGGGCCAGATGGCCATGTCGGCGGGGGACAGAAGGAAGGGGGCGAAGGTGGCGCCGATGGCCAGCAGCCAGTCGCCCGCATCGGTGGAGACGCTGACGGGGGCCGAGCGCACGATGAAGAACAGGGCGGCCAGGGTTTCGGCGGCGCAGAACAGCAGATAGCTCCAGTCGCCGCTGTGCAGGAATCCCACCACGTGGGCACTGGCAAACAGCGCCCACAGGCAAGCCATGGTGATGCTGGTGAACAGGCTGGCGCGGCGCGAGTGGCAGAGGGTGGCGATGGTGTCCATGGTCAGTTCCTGGGGTGGCGGGCAGGCGGCGCGTTTCAGCGCAGACTCCACAGATGGTTGTATTGCAGGAATAGCTGCAAGCCGGTGCCGCTGGCGATGGCGAAGGCGTAGGCCAGCTTGCCGGTGGCCGGCGGCGGTTCGGCGATCGTGGCGGCGCCGCCGGCAAGGCTGTGCAGCAGCGCGCCCAGCATCATGTGATAGGTGTTTTTCAGCACCTGGTGCAGGCGCTGGCCGGCCAGCGCGGCGGCCAGGGCCAGCACGCCGCCGCACAGGAAGGTCAGCAGGGCCGCTTCGAGCACGGCGTCGGGGCCGAGGAAGGCGCCGCACATGGCCATCAGCTTGACGTCGCCGGCGCCCAGGGCGCGCAGCAGGTACATGGGCAGCAGCAGGGCCAGTCCGGCGGCGGCGCCGGCCAGCGCCTGCAGCAGTCCCAGGCCGCCGAAGGAGGCGTCGAACAGGCCGGCGCCGGATGGCACGAAGCCGTTGAGGATCAGTCCCGCCAGCGTGCCCCACAGCACCAGGCGGTTCGGGATGCGGCGCGTGCGCAGGTCGTGCCACAGGGCGCTGGCGAGCAAGGTGGCCAGCACGGCCAGGCACAGCAGCATGGGCAGGTGGGCGTTCATGATGGCAGTCCTTCCTTGCTCATGCAGGGCACCGTGGCCAGGTGCATGGCGGGTGCGGCGGCCTGGCTGCCCAGCAGCCGTCCCACCAGGCGCCATACCAGCGCCGCGCCGGCCGCGCCCACATAGCCGTCGAGCGCATAGTGCCAGCCCAGGTGGATGGAGCCGAGCAGGATCAGCACGGCGAAGGCGGACAGGGCGATCCCGGCGGCGCGGCTGACTCTCCAGCCCATCATGGCCATCAGCACGGACGTGGCCACATGCATGCTGGGCATGGCGGAGATGCCCAGCTCGCCGTTCGCGCCCTTGCTTTGATAACCCTGCCACAGCATGTCCTGCACCTGCAGGGCCCAGACGGGGACGTGCTGGTTGGCGTCATGCAGGTAGGCCATCAGCGGCGCATACGGGTCGCTGGCGTGCAGGTGGCCGTAGTAGCAGGGGCCGACCGAGGCAAACAGCACGGCCAGGATGCTGCCGAGGGCGATCCAGGTCAGCGCAAAGCTGAGCAGGAACTGCATGCGCAGCAGCGGGCGGCGCGTATCGAGGATGAGCCAGTACAGGATGGCGTAAAACAGGAAGAACCAGAAGTGGTAGTTGAAGTTGAGCAGGCCCGTGATCAGCGGGTGGCCCAGCAGCGGCTGCAGCCTTTCCCAGGGGGCCATGCCGCCATGCAGCGCCATGTCCCAGGCGGACAGGCTGGCATCCCAGGTGTAGGGATGCAGGCGCGGGATGGCGGCCTTGAAGACGGTGAAGCTGGAGGCGAAGATGGGGATCAAGAGCATGGCCGGCAGCGCGTGCAGCAGGCGCTCGTTGCTCAGGTAGCGGCGCAGATCGTGGTACAGATAGTGGCACAGGCGGTGCGGGCGTTTCGTCACCATGACGTGGATGGTGTAGCCGCACAGGATGAAGACGGGGCCCGTGAGGATGGCCACGAGGAAGCCGGCCAGCACGTTGAGGGCGTCCGAGGCGCTGGGCAGGCTGCCGGCCAGCAGCGCCGCCGCGGCGGCGTACGGCAGCACGATCAGCAGCAGGGCGCGGTGGGTGCGCAGCGAGGCGCGCAGGGTGTTCATGACAGGGCCAGGACCACCTGGTCCTTGACGTAGACAAACAGCAGCTTGACCTGGTCGCCGAGCAGGGTGATCGTGAGCACCAGCACTGCCGCTATCAGGCCCGCCAGCAGCGCGTATTCGATCGCCGTGACGGCCGACTCGTCGGATAAACGGCGGAAGAGAGATTTCACGATGGGCCTCGCTATGCGTTCGTCAAGGTGGGCGTGCCGGGAATGTGGGGCAGCGTAGTCCGGGCTGGCGCTGGGCCGGCCCGGACAGCACCGCGTCAGGCATTGGCGGTGGTGAGCTTGGAGCCGATGGTGCTGAAGGTTTTTTTCAGCTGCGTGCCGACGATGGTGACGGCGGCGATGATCACCACGGCAATCAGGGCAGCGATCAGGCCATACTCAATTGCGGTGACGCCATCTTCTTCGCGGATAAAGTTTTTGATGAGGTTCATGACAACTCCTGGTGGTGGTTAAGGTACAGCGGTGGGTAAAACGGCATTGCAGTGTTGCTTTCTGGTGCTTTGACCTGGCGGGGTCATGGGCTCTCGCCCAGTGCCAGCAGTCCGATGATGCAGACCACCGCCATGAGGGCCGCCACCAGGGCATAGCGGTAGAACGCAGCCTTTTCCTTGCCCTGCAAATAGGTGATCAGGGCTGTCGGAAGGAACTTGTCAAAGCGCATGCTGTGCTCCGTGTCGTGGTGGGCCGCGCGGTGATTTGCACTCCGGTAAATCCACTATAGAAGTCGGCACATTGATCTACATCAGAAGAACATCCTTTTATTGCAAGGAGGAACTGCTTGTTTTTTTCGTGACAATTGTCATGGTCGAGCTGGACGCGCGGGGGCGTGCCCAGGCTGGCCATTGAGGCCGCTGGCGTCGCTGCAGGGAGGGGGAGGCGCGCGGCGAGGCAGGCGCCGCGCGGTGCTGCGGTGGTGTCAGGCGCCGGGCGGCAATTGGCCCAGCTGGTGCTTGGTGGCGTAGGCGTACAGCTCCAGGCGGTTGTACACGCCCAGCTTGCGGTAGATCGAGGTCAGGTGATTGCGCAAGGTATGTTCGGAGATGAACAGCTGGTCCGCCAGCAGCTTGGCCGGCGTGCCGCTGCCGTGCACCAGCGCGGCGATGATCTTGCGTTCCTTGATGGTCAGGCTGGCGACGGCGATGGCTTGCGCCGAGCCGCCGCCCGGCTGGGTCAGCTGCGTCAGCATGCGTCCCAGCATCGCGTGCTCCAGCCACAGTTCGCCGTGATACACCTTTTCGATGGCCTTGAGCACCATTTCCGCCGGCGCATCCTTGCTGACGATGCCGCGCGCGCCTTTGAGCACCGTCTGGTCCAGGATGGCCTGGTCGTGGCTGGCCGTCAGCACCAGCACGCGCGTGCTGCCGCATTGCGCCAGCGCGGGCAGGATGGCCAGCGAGCTGATGCCCCCCAGGTCCAGGTCCAGCACGATCACATCCGGTTGCAGCGCCTTCGCCAGTTCCAGCGCCTCGGCGCTGTCGGACGCCGTGGCGACCACGCGCATGCCCGAGTGTTCGCCGCCGATCAGCCGCTCCAGGCCCCACAGCATGGTCTTGTGATCGTCCACCAGCATGACGCTGATGGTATGGCTGGGCGGTGGCATGGCACGACTGTCATTCATATGGGGATCTCGATTTGCACGGAAGTGTTGCCCAACATGCTATGCGTGACGCGGGCCGTGCCGCCCAGGGCGGCGGCGCGCTCGGCCAGCGAGTCGGGCAGGAAGTCGGGTACGTGCGCGGCCGCGCATTCGTTGTCTATGCTGATGTGCAACGCGCCCTGCACGCAGGTCAGCTTGACGGCGCCATGGCGCGCCGACGTATGCTTGCGGATATTGCTCATGCCCTCGTTGACGATCTGGAACACCTCGGCCGCCAGGCGGTCGTTGATGTGCAGGTCGCCTTCGATATGCAGGGCGATGTCGATGCCGTAGAACTCGCGGATTTGCGTGGCCTGGCGGCGCAGCGCCACCAGCAGTTCCGGCTCGCTTTGCACCTGGCCATTCTTGAACGTGCGCGCGTAGCTGCGCAGGTCGGTGATCACCTGGCCCGACATGAGGATCAGCTTTTCCAGCTCGGGCAGCAGCGGGTTGCCCGGCGTGGCTTCGTTGCGCAGGGCGGCCAGGCCGTGGCGCAAGCCGATGTACGGCTGGATGGCCGTGTCATGCAGGTCGCGCGCGATCTTTTCGCGCTCGCGCGAGGCCGCCTGCGACGCCAGGCGGTCGAGCAGGTCGATATTTTCAATGACGGGAAACGCTTGCGCGCCGATATGGCTGAGAAACAGGGCATCCGTCTTGCTCATGCTCGTGGCGGACACGACAAAGATGCGTCCCTTGCCATTGCGCAAGGGCAGCGGCGCGCTGATGAATGCATGCGCTTCGAGCAGTTCGGCCAGGCGGGCGCCGGCCGCATCGTCATGCCGCAGCCAGCGCCCGCTGTCGGGATCGAGCATGCGCGCGCCGCCCGTCCACGGCAGCCAGCGGCCGGCGGGCTGGTTGTACAGCGCGATTTTATCGAGCGGAAAAGCAAGCAGGGGGCTGGCCGCGTCGTCGCTGAGGAGCGAACTGGTATGCACGACGCCCGTGCCCGTATAAATCACGCTGCGCAGCGACCAGACCCGCGAGCCCTTGTCCTGCATGATCAGCAGGCAACTGCGGCCATTGAAATAACTGCGGGTCTTTTCCAGCACCGAGGTGATGGTCTGGTCGACGCCGAAACGGGGATTGGACAGCTGGCTGACGTCGCGCAGCAGCGCCAGGTGGCTGCGCTGGGTGATGGCCGAACCGCCCCAGTAGGCGATCATGTAGCCGAGCGCCAGCAGGAAGGTGGTGCGCAGCAGCAGGCGCGACAGTTCCGCATCCGTTTCGCCGAACAGGGCGGTGGCGGCGAACAGGCCGGCCGAGGCCAGGGTGACGCGCGCACCTTCCTCGAAGCCCCGCTGGAACGAGGAGGTCAGGATGGCAAAGAAAAAAAACAGGAAGAATAAATTGTTGTGGCTGCTGGTGGAAAACACGATCAGCGCATACCAGGCCACGTCCAGCCAGTACAGCAGGATGTCCTGCGGCAGGCTGAAACCCAGCAGGGCCAGCAGGTAGAGCAGCAGGCTGTGCAGGGTGTACGCGGAAAAGATCAGCCAGGTGATCTTGCTCAGCTTGCCGGCGCTTTCGGGGTCGATGAACAGGGTCAGCAAGGTAGCGCTCGACAGCAGCAGGCGCATGCCGTTCACCATGGTCGTATCCATGCCGGCACCCGGCAAGCCGGATCTGAGGGGAGGGTCGAGATTCACAAGCGCTCCTGGCCGTGCCCCGCATGGGCGGGCCGCGCAGGGATAGATACCACAGATAAATTCTTGTTGTTGTTGCTGCAATCAGTAACGAGTCTACGCACACGCCGTAAAGATGTCTACTGGAATCCTTTGCCCTGCGTTGCTTTTTTTTACAGCGGCTGCACCATCACGCGGTTGCGCCCGGCACCCTTGGCCAGGTACAGGGCGCGGTCGGCGGCGCCGATCAGGGCGGAGATGGCCAGCGGCTGCTGCGGGTGCTGCGTGGCGATGCCGATGCTGACCGTGACGTGCTTGACGTCGTTGCCCGTCTTGGCATGCGGAATGCGCAAGTCGGCCGCCCGCTGGCGGATCGCCTCGGCCATGCTCAGCGCTTGCTCGGCCTCCGTGTCGGGCAGGATGGCGGCAAACTCTTCGCCGCCATAGCGCGCCAGCAGGTCGGTGGGGCGCTGCAGCATGGCGGCCAGTTCGGCCGCCACGCGGATCAGGCAATCGTCGCCCTGCTGGTGGCCGTAGTGGTCGTTGTAATCCTTGAAGTGGTCGATGTCGATCATCAGCAGCGACAACGGGCTGCTGGTACGCGTGGCGCGCCGCATTTCCTTTTCGATGGCCACGTCGAAGTGGCGGCGGTTGGCGATGCCCGTCAAGCCATCGGAAAAGGTTTGCGAGCGCAAGACCATGGTCTGTTCGCGCAGCAGCTTTTCGCGGCCCACGGCGATGGTGACATCATTGATCTGGATCAGGCAGTGGCGCGGCGAAGCGGGTAAATTGATCGGTGTGACGGCGATCGCCTGCTGCATGCGTTCCTCGCCGTCGTTGCCACCTGCGGTCGCGCCATGCGTGTACAGGGCAAACGGCGCCTTGTGCAGCGTTTGCGACAGCAGCGACTGGAAATTGTCGCGCAGGGCCTGGGTGATGGCCGAATCGATGCGCTTGTGCCGCAGTTCCGGAAAGACGGCGAAAAAATCCTGGCCCAGCACGGCGTTCGCCTGACAGGCCGAGTGGCGCGCCATCCAGTTATTCCACAGCACGATGCGGTGCTGCTCATCGAGCACGATGGCGCCCAGGTTCACGGCGCCGAGTATGCTCTCGAGCAGGGCAAGTCGGTGTAAGGCATCCGGCATGATCGTCACGCCTGTCCCAGAACCTTGGCCAGGTAGCGGCTGACCTGCTGCTTCAGGTCGTGCAAGGCGGACAGGTCGAGCACGAATGCCACATAGCCATGGATCTGGTGCTTGGACAGCACGAAGTCGATATGCAGCATCAGCACGACGGCCTCGTCATCCTGGCCGCCGAACGAGGACAGGATTTCCGCGCTGGTGCCCACGTGGTACAGAGGCAGCGAACCATGCAGTTCGCTGTCGAACAGGTTGGCCAGGGTTCCGACGCAGGAATTGAGGATGATGTTGCCGATCTCGCTCATCGCTTCCTGTTCCATCTCCGTCAGTTCCTGCAGCGGCATGGCGTCGCCCACCATCAGGCGCACGATTTCCAGGCTCTTATCTTCGGGAAACATCAGGATGGCTTCGGTGGCGAAGGCGCCATCGTAATGCTGGCTGACGCCGCAGATGCGATCGCCATCCTTCTTGCTTCCCAGCAAGGCGGCCGCGTCGGCACGGTTCAGGAAGGTGATCGACGGCACCGACATGGTGACTTCTTCATTCACGATCTCGCTCATGGCCGCCGCCGCATGGCCCACCCCGATGTTGAATATCTCTACCAAGGCATCGTTTTCGAGTTCGGAGAGATTGACCATGCTCACAGTCCCAGGGAATCGATCAGCTGGTGGATGCGCGTTTCCGTGATCGGTTTTTCCATGAAGCCGACTTTCATTTCGCTGGCGCGGTTGCGGGTTGCGTTCTGCACATTGGCCGTGACGAGAATGATGTGCGTCTGCGGGCACAGCGCGCGCAATTGTTCCGCCGCTGCGATGCCGCCCATGCCGGGCATGTTGACATCCAGTAGTATCAGCACAGGGGTAACGGTCTTGACTTTTTCCAGGGCTTCCTCACCCGTCGCCGCCTCAATCACTTGCCAGTCGGCATGTTTGCTGAGGATGAACTGATGCGACATCAAACGTGAAACCCGGCTGTCATCGACAACAAGTACCTGCTTACTGTGATTCATGTGCTATTCCTGAAACGTCATATCGGTCAATCGTTCCATTTTCGCATATTTTAGAGGGCATAGAGTGTAATTGGGTGCGCAATTGCCCTAGGGCAAGGTTTTCCCGTTTGCCTGTTGTATTGAGTCGCCCCATCGGTCATGATGGCCGGCTGGCCGGGCTGGCAATCCGTTAAAATAGCGCCATTCCTCACTTTAGCCTGAATGCCATGACCCAAGACGAATTGAAGCAAGCCGTAGCCCGCGCCGCCATTGACTATGTAGTCGATGGTGAAATCATCGGTGTCGGTACCGGCTCCACCGCCAACTTTTTCATCGATGAACTGGCCAAGATCAAGGACCGCATCAAAGGCACGGTTGCGTCGTCCGAAGCGACGGCCGCGCGCCTGGCAGGCCATGGGATTCCCGTCTTCGACCTCAACGACGTCGAGTCGATCGCCGTCTACATCGACGGCGCCGATGAAATCACGGCCAGCGGCGCCATGATCAAGGGCGGCGGCGCGGCATTGACGCGCGAGAAGATTGTTGCTTCCGTAGCGAAACAGTTCGTCTGCATCGCCGACGGCTCCAAGCTGGTCGAGACCCTCGGTGCCTTCCCGCTGCCGGTGGAAGTGGTGCCGATGGCGCGCGCCGCCGTCTCGCGCCGGCTGGCCGCGCTGGGCGGCACGCCCCGCTTGCGCCTGAAGGCCGCCAGCACCGAAGCGTTTATTACCGACAACGGCGGCGAAATCATCGACGTCGTGGGCTTGCAGATTGCCGACCCGGTGGCGCTGGAGCAGCAGATCAACCAGATCGTCGGCGTCATCGCCGTCGGCCTGTTCGCCGTGCGCGGCGCCAACGTTTGCCTGCTGGGCATGCCGGAAGGCGTGCGTACGCTGGCCTACTAAGACGATAGCCGGCGTTTGCATCTGATCTACACGGCGGCCCCTTGCGGGCCGCTTGTCATTTGCGCCGCCCGGTACACGGCCACGGTACGCAGCAAGCCACCGAGGAAGATGCCGCTGAAGCAGCCATAGGCGAGGCAGACGGGCAGGCTGAAGCCGATTGCATGGGCGTAGGCCGGCGCGATGGCCAGGGTCACGGCGACAGCATATTTCATGCAGAAGATGCTCATCATCAAGGTCAACGGCACCCAGCTGCCGGGGCGCTGCACGCTGGCCCGTTCGGGAATGGCGACTATCTTGCGCGTATCGACCAGCGACCATGCCAGCGCCGCGCCGGCCAGGGCGCCGATTGCCCAGGCGAATGGCGCGCTGCCGGCCAAGCCGAAGCTGCCATGCACGCCGCTCAGGGACAGGGCCAGCATGACCAGGGGAATGATGCACAGCTTGCGCAAGGTCACTTCGCGCGCGCGGCTGGCGAGCACGCCGCGGTACACGAGGAAGCCCAGGATGGCCCAGACATACAGGGGAGTGTGGCTGAAGATTTGCTGCAACATGGTGTCCGCCTTGGAATGAGGTTGTCGATGGACGTACTGTGCCAGCCGGCGGCAGGGGCGGCGAGCGGGGGGCGACGAAACGGGGAAGGTCAGCCGTGAAACAGCATCAGGCGGCGTGAAACGGGGAGGGGAATGCTACCCGTGGCGCGGCGGCCACGGGCATTCAAAGCGAAAAACTTACTCGGTAGGGGGGACGTAGCCCATGGCCGCATCGGCGCCATCACCGAAGAAATGTTTTTCCATCTGCGTGGCCAGGTATTTGCGGGCGCGCGCGTCGGCCAGGTTCAAACGGTTTTCATTGACCAGCATGGTCTGGTGCTTGAGCCAGGCGGCCCACGCTTCTTTCGACACCGATTCGTAAATCTTCTTGCCCAGTTCGCCCGGGTACGGCGGGAAATCCAGTCCTTCGGCTTCCTTGTTGAGTTTGATGCAGTGGATCGTGCGGGCCATCTGTGCTCCTGAATCAGTGTAGAGATAAAGCGTGATTATAAGGTACTTTGCGTGTCTCCTCGCGGGGCCGTCGCGGCCTGGCCACGCGCCGTTTGCCGCGCCCTTGCGCTGGATCAAATTTGATCTGCGCCGCCCTAGCTAGTAAGATGCCTTGTCGCGCCAGCCGCTGGCTGCGCCTCTTCCAAGCAAGTAGTAATAATTAACCAATATGGAATCCCTATGACCTCAGTGAAAGTCCATGGCATCGATGTCAGCAATACAGGCAGCTTCGCGCTGTTTGGCGGCATCAACGTGCTCGAATCGCGCGATCTCGCCATGCGCGCCTGCGAAGAATATGTGCGCGTCACGCAAAAACTGGGCATTTCCTATGTGTTCAAGGCCAGTTTCGACAAGGCCAACCGTTCCTCGATCCATTCCTACCGCGGCCCGGGCCTGGAAGAAGGCATGCGCATCTTCCAGGACGTCAAGGCGGCGTTCGGCGTGCCCGTGATTACCGACGTGCATGAGCCATGGCAGGCTCAGCAGGTGGCCGAAGTGGTCGACGTGCTGCAATTGCCCGCCTTCCTGGCGCGCCAGACGGATCTCGTCGTGGCGCTGGCGAAAACGGGTAAAGTGATCAACATCAAGAAGCCGCAATTTTTGAGCCCTGGCCAGATGGCCAATATCGTCGAGAAATTCAAGGAAGCGGGCAACGACCAGTTGATCCTGTGCGACCGCGGCACCTGCCTCGGTTATGACAACCTGGTAGTCGACATGCTGGGCTTTGGCGTCATGAAGAAGACCTGCGACGACTTGCCCATCATCTTCGACGTCACGCATGCGCTGCAGCAGCGCGATCCCGGCGGCGCCGCTTCGGGCGGCCGCCGCCAGCAAGTGGCGGACTTGGCCCGCGCCGGCCTGGCCGTCGGCATCGCCGGCCTGTTCCTGGAAGCCCATCCTGACCCCGACAACGCCCGCTGCGACGGCCCCAGCGCCTTGCCGCTGGACCAGCTGGAGCCGTTCCTGGCGCAATTGAAGGCGCTCGACGACCTGGTCAAATCGTTTGCCCCGCTGAACATCAAATAATTGATTATCAAATATTGATGTTGCGCAAAGAAAAAGCCCGGCATGCCGGGCTTTTTCACGTGTTACAGGGTTTTAATCAAGACTTGCGATTTACGCTGCCAGTTATACATATGCTGGCGGTCCTTCGGCAAATCGTCGACGGTGGCGGGCACGAAGCCGCGTTTCTTGAACCAGTGCGAGGTGCGCGTGGTCAGCACGAACAGTTTGTTCAGGCCGGCGGCGCGCGCGCGGTTTTCCATGTGTTTCAGGATGCGTTCGCCGTCGCCCTGGGCTTGCACTTCCGGATTGACGGTCAAACAGGCCATTTCCGCCATTTTTTGCGCCGGGAACGGGTACAGGGCGGCACAGCCGAAGATCACGCCGTCATGCTCGATGACGGAGAAGTAATCGATTTCGCGTTCGATCAGCTCGCGGCCCCGCTTCACCAAAGTGCCGTCCGCTTCCAGCGGTTCGATCAGTTTGATGATGCCGCCCACGTCCTCGATGGTGGCCTGGCGCAGGCTTTCCAGGTTTTCGTGGCTGATCATGGTGCCCACGCCATCATGGGTGAACAATTCCAGCAGGGCCGAACCGTCCATCGAGAACGGTACGATGTGCGAGCGCTCGACGCCGTTGTGGCATGCCTTGACGCAATGTTTCAGGTAAAACGCCGTGGCGTCGGGCAGGAAGCCGGCCATCAGCACGGCTTCGGCCTGGTGCGACGACAGTTCGCGGATTTCCACGCCCGTGGCGTCTTCCATCATCGGCGTTTCGGTAATGAAAATCAGCTTGTCCGCGTGCAGGGCGATGGCGGCGCTGCACGCCACGTCTTCCATGGTCAGATTAAACGCTTCGCCCGTCGGCGAGAAGCCCAGCGGCGAGAGCAGCACCAGGCCGTCCGAACCGAGGATGGAGTGGATGGTTTCGGCGTCGACCTTGCGCGTGATGCCCGTCAGCTCCAGGTCCACGCCATCGATCACGCCCAGCGGGCGCGCCGTGATGAAGTTGCCGGAAATGATACGGATGGCCGCATGCGACATGGGCGTGTTCGGCAAGCCCTGGCTGAACGCGGCCTCGATATCGAGGCGCAGCTCGCCGGCCGCTTCCTTGGCGCATTCCAGCGCGGCGATATCCGTGATGCGCACGCCGTTGTGGAAGCGGCCTTCGACGTTACGCAGCGCCAGTTGTTCCGCCACCTGCGGCCGCGAGCCGTAGACGACGGTGACATTGATGTCCAGCGCATGCAGCAGGGACAAATCATGGGCCAGCACCTGCAGCGCCCCGGCGCTGACGAGTTCACCGGGGAAGGCGACCACGAAGGTCTTGCCGCGAAAGGCGTGGATGTAGGGCGCGACGGAGCGCAGCCATTGGACGAATTGGGTAGGGTTTTCCATTAAGCGCATTATAATTCGCTGCGCGATGTGCGCGCTTAAAATACCTGTAAAAAACAATGTCTTCAGCCAGCAATAAGTCTTCCCCTCCTTCCACCGTTGCAAATGTGCCCGCCAGCGGGGATGTTGCCATGCCTGCCGCCACGCCTGCGCAAGGCCGCCAGCGCCCGCCCGTGAGCCAGCAAAGGCCGCAATCGCCGCGCGCGGAGCAGCCGAAAGTACAACAGCGGCAGCAACAGCAGCAGCGCGCCCAGCGTCCGCCGCGCGAGGGGCAGGCGCCGCGCAATGACCAGGCCAGCCGCGAGAGCCGTGACGCGGCCCGCGCCGCGCGCGAAGCGGAAAAGGCTTTCCGCAATCCGCTGCCGCCGATTACCTATCCGGAAGACTTGCCCGTCTCGGGCCGGCGCGAAGAAATCGCCAAGGCCCTGATGGACAACCAGGTCATCATCGTCTCGGGCGAGACGGGTTCCGGCAAGACGACCCAATTGCCGAAGATTTGCCTGGAACTGGGACGGGGGCAGAAGGGCCTGATCGGCCACACGCAGCCGCGCCGTATCGCCGCTTCCTCGACGGCCAAGCGCATCGCGCAGGAGCTGGGCACGCCGCTGGGCGAAACCGTGGGCTTCAAGGTGCGCTTTGCCGACACGCTGACCAAGGGCGCGTCCGTCAAGCTGATGACGGACGGCATCTTGCTGGCCGAGACGCAGACCGACCCCTTGTTGAAAAATTACGACACCATCATCATCGATGAAGCGCACGAACGCAGCCTGAACATCGATTTCCTGCTCGGCTATCTGAAGCAGCTGCTGCCGCGCCGGCCGGATTTAAAGATCATCATCACCTCGGCGACCATCGATGCCGAGCGCTTCGCGCGCCATTTCGGCACGCCGGAAAAGCCCGCGCCCGTGATCGAAGTGTCGGGCCGTTTGTACCAGGTGGAAGTGCGCTACCGCCCCGTGGAACGCGAGCAGGTGGCCATGCCGGGTGCCGCGAACGCGGACAAGCCCGGCCAGAGAACGGCTGCCGCGCGCGAAAAGCGCGACCTGATGGACGCCGTCGTCGATGGCGTGGAAGAGCTGTGCCGCATCGGCTCGGGCGACGTGCTGGTGTTCTTGCCGGGCGAGCGCGAAATCCGCGACTGCGCCGAAGCGCTGCGCAAGCACCATCCGCCGCACGTGGAAATCCTGCCCCTGTTCGCCCGGCTGTCGGCCGAAGAGCAGGAGCGCGTGTTTAAAACCAGCAATGCGCGCCGCATCGTGCTGGCCACCAACGTGGCGGAAACCTCGCTGACCGTGCCCGGCATCCGCTACGTGGTCGACGCGGGGCTGGCGCGCGTGAAACGCTACAGTTATCGCAACAAGGTGGAGCAGCTGCAGGTCGAGCCGATCGCCCAGTCGGCCGCCAACCAGCGCGCCGGCCGTTGCGGCCGCGTGGCCGATGGCGTCTGCATCCGCCTGTACGAAGAGCAGGATTACCTGCTGCGCCCCAAATTCACGGAGCCGGAAATCCTGCGCTCCTCCTTGGCGGCCGTCATCCTGCGCATGAAGTCGCTGCACCTGACGGACGTGGAAACCTTCCCCTTCATCGAGCCGCCGCTGGCGCGCGCGGTGGCCGACGGTTATCAACTGCTGCAGGAACTCGGTGCCGTCGATGAAGTCAATAAACTCACGCCGCTGGGCAACAAGCTGGCCAAGCTGCCGCTCGACCCCCGCGTGGGCCGCATGATTTTGGCCGCGCTCGATAACGCGTGTCTGACGGAAGTGCTGATCGTCGCTTCGGCCCTGTCCGTGCAAGACCCGCGCGACCGCCCGATGGAGCACCAGCAGGCGGCCGATGAGGCGCACAAGAAATTTGCCGATGAAAAGTCGGAATTCTTGAGCTATCTGAAAATCTGGCGCTGGTTCGAGTCCGCCATCGAGCACAAGAAAACCAACCGCCAGTTGCAGGACAATTGCCGCACGAATTTCCTGTCGCAGATGCGCTTGCGCGAATGGCGCGACGTGCACTCGCAGTTGTTGACCATCGTCAAGGAACAGGGCTGGCGCCTGAACGAAGCGCCCGCCACCTATGATAATCTGCACATGGCCTTGTTGACTGGCTTGCTGGGCAATATCGGCTTCAAGGGCGAGGACGAGCCGGGCGCGGGGTATTTGGGCGCGCGCGGCATCAAGTTCCACATCTGGCCTGGTTCTTCGCTGCTGAAAAAGCCGGGCAAGTGGATCATGGCGGCCGAGCTGGTCGACACGACGCGGCTGTACGCGCGCTGCGTGGCGCAGATCCAGCCCGAGTGGCTGGAAAAAGTGGGCGAGCACCTGCTGAAGAAGTCGTGGGGCGAACCGCGCTGGGAAAAACGCTCGGCGCAAGTGACGGCGTCCGAACGGGCGACTTTATATGGACTGGTGGTGTACAGCCAGCGGCGCATCAATTACGGCAATTTCAACTTGCCGGAAGCGCGCGAGATTTTCATCCGCGACGCCCTCGTCGGCGGCGACTTCGACACGCGCGCGCCGTTCTTTGCGCACAACCATAAACTGATCAAGGATATCGAAAACCTTGAGCACAAGTCGCGCCGCCTGGACGTGCTGGTCGACGATGAACTGATCGCCGCCTTCTACGATAAATTGCTGCCGGCGGACGTGTGCAATGGCGCCGGTTTCGAGAAGTGGCACAAGGAAGCCACGCGCGAGAATCTGAAGCTGCTGTACCTGAACCGCGAAGAGCTGATGCGCCACGAGGCGGCCGGCGTGACGACGGATCTGTTCCCGAAAACCATGTCCGTGACGGGCCTGGAAATGGGCCTCACGTACCACTTCGAGCCGGGCAGCGTGCGCGATGGCGTGACCTTGAGCGTGCCCCTGTATGCCTTGAACCAGTTGCCGCGCGAGCGTTGCGAATGGCTGGTGCCGGGCATGCTGAAGGAAAAAGTGCATCTGCTGTTGAAATCGCTGCCGCAAAAGCTGCGCCGCCACTGCGTGCCGCTGCCCGATTACGCAGCGAAATTCTGCGAGCGCGTGCATGCGGCGGGCGTGTTCGGTCGGGGCGACCTGGTCGACGCCATCATCGCTGACATCCGCGCGCAGATCACCATCAACGTGCTGACGACGGATTTCAAGCCGGAAACCTTGCCTGCCCATCACTTCATGAATTTCAAGGTGATCGACGAGCATGGCCGCCAGCTGGACATGGGCCGCAACCTGGCCACCCTGCAGGCGGAATTCGGCGGCCAGGCGCGCCAGAGTTTCCAGAAACTGGCCGAAGTGTCGGGCGTCTCCGGCACGGGCACGCCCGGTGCCAAGGTGGCGGGCGCGCAAGTGGCGTCGCGGCTGCAGGCGCAGAGCGCTACAGTTGCAGCAGGCAAGGGCGCGTCCGCCCCTGCCGCGGTGGCATCGCCGAATGCCACCGTCTCGCAGCACATGGGTTTGACGGCCTGGACCTTCGGCGAGCTGCCGGAACTGCTGGAAATCGTGCAGGGCAAGCTGACCCTGATCGGCTTCCCGGCCCTGGTCGACAAGGGCACGCATTGCGATCTGGAAGTGTTTGACGACCCGACCGTGGCCGCCCGTACGCACAAGGTCGGTTTGCGCCGTTTATTTGCGCTGCAGATGAAGGAGCAGATCAAGTACGTCGAGAAAAGCATTCCTGGTTTACAGCAGATGGGCATGCAATTCATGGCTCTGGGCTCGCAGGAAGAGCTGCGCGAGCAAATCATCAACAAGGCGCTCGATATTGCCTGCTTGCAAGATCCGCTGCCGCTGGACGCCGCCTCGTTCGCCAAGCGCCAGGCGGAAGGCAAGTCGCGCCTGGTCTTGCTGGTCAATGAAATCGCCCGTTTGCTGTCGCAAGTGCTGACGGAATTCCACGGCTTGCCGAAGCGGCTGCAGAATATTCCCGCAGCGGCGGCCAGCGATATCCAGTCGCAGCTGCAGGGCCTCGTGCATAAACGTTTCCTGACGGAAAACGAGTACACGCAACTCGCGCATTTCCCCCGCTATCTGAAGGCGATCAATGTGCGCCTGGAAAAACTGCGCGCCGACCCCGCCCGCGACACCAAGTTGATGGCCGAATGGCAATCGGCGGCCGCGCCGTACTTGCGCCAGGCCAAGGACCGCCAGGCCGGCAAGAACACGGACCCGAAACTGGTCGACTTCCGCTGGATGCTGGAAGAGCTGCGCGTGTCGCTGTTTGCGCAGGAGTTGCGCACGCCGATGCCGGTGTCTGCCAAGCGGCTGCAGAAGGTATGGGAATCCATGCAGCGGTGATGGCACCTCTATAAACCTAGAGGCGCCGTGACGCTAACGATGGTCAGCAATGTAGCTAATCCCACCTTCGTTTATCCTATTCATCGTCGCTGAGTGATGAGCGCGAGCCGCTCTGGCTGCCCGTGCCGGCGCGGCTGCCGCTCATGGAGGTGCCGGACATGCTGCCTTCGCTGCCCGATTGCAGGCTGGCGCCGCCGCGCAGGTCGCTGCCGGATGGCATGCGGCTGCCTGCCATGCTGCCGTAGCGCGTGCCGCTGCCATAGAAGGCTTCCATCTGCTGGTTCCAGGCGTCGCTGCCCATGTCGGGCCAGTTGTTCTTGTCGAAGCCGGGCGCGTCTTTCAGCTGGCTTTTGTCCACGTTCAGCAGGAAGCGCTTGTTGACGGTGTCCAGCGTCAGGCGTTCCCAGGGCACGGCAAACAATTTGTCGCCCATGCCCAGGATGCCGCCGAAGGACAGCACGGCATAGGCGATCTGGCCCGTGCGCATGTCGAGCATGATTTCCTTGATATCGCCCAATTCCTCGTCGTTGTGATTGTAGACTTCGTCCCCGATCAGGGTATCGGCGCCCATCAGGGCCGGCCCGGGGCCGTCGTGGTTGCGGTACATGCCCAGGATGTCGCGATCCAGGTAGCTCATGGTGTTCTCTCCTCGTGAAGTGCTGATCGAACACCCAGATTACGCATGCACACAGGGTCGCATTTGATCTGCCTCAATGGTGCCAGGGGCACTTTTATCCGTGCGCAAACGTACGGTGCCATGGTCCAGTTGCGGTACTCTATGCATTCTACGGAGGAGGCCGCACATGCTGATGATGCAACGATGCAGGGGGATGAACTTGCGGGCCGCTCCACCACGATACCTGCGCTGCCAGCCATGGTGAAGCCCGCCACCAAATGGCTGCGCGGGCTATTGCGCGCAGGCAAGGCGCAGCAGCGCACGGCGACCAAGCTGGCCAAGGTGCTGTTCGGGCCCGTTCCCGCCAAGCCCAGGGCCAAGCCACGCAGCAAGCCCGTGGTCAAGCCCGTGGTCAAGACCGTCGCCAAGCCGCGCGCCAGGCCGGCCAGCGACGCCGTGCCCGCGCTGGCGCCGTTTGCCACGCCCCTGTCGCCCCCGCGCGTGCGCAAGCGAACGGCGCCCCCGCCGGGCAAGTGGCTGGCCGCCCACTATGCGCCGCTGCCGGAGCTGGGGCAGTTGCCGGGCCGGCGCCTGCCGTATTTCCTGTACCTGCCCGAGAAGGCGCCCAGCGCCGCCATGCGCAGCCGGGGCCGGCCGCTGCTGGTGATGCTGCACGGCTGCGAGCAGAGCGCCACGCAGTTTGCCGAAGGCACGCGCATGAACCGCCTGGCCGAACGCAAGGGCTATGCCGTGCTGTATCCGCAGCAATCGCTGCGTTCGCATGCGCGCCGCTGCTGGAAGTGGTACGACAAGCTGACGCAGGAGGGCGGCGGCGACGTGCGCCTGATCGTCGGCGCCATCGAACAGGTGGTGGCCCGCCATGCGATCGATCGCGCGCGCATCTATATCTGCGGCATTTCCGCCGGCGCCGGCATGGCGCATATCGTGGCCCTGAACCATCCCCATCTGTTCGCCGCGCTGGGCCTGCATTCGGGGCCCGTGTTTGGCGCCGGGCATAACCTGATCGGCGCGCTGGGCGTGATGCAGCATGGCGCCGCCGCCCGCGCCGATGCTGCCATCGATGAAGTGCTGGCGCGCCAGCCCGCGTTTCCCCGCCTGCCCACCATCCTGCTGCAGGGGCTGGCCGACAAGGTGGTGCGGCCCATTAACCAGACGCAGCTGGTGCGCCAGAGCGTGCGCGTCAACCGCATGCCTGCCGACACGCTGGTGACGGCGCAGCGCCTGCCCGGCGGCGCGGCGGGCGGGCGCAATCCGGCCCATGCGTATGCGCTGCACGATTATCAGGTGGGCAAGCAGGTGCTGCTGCGCGTGGCGCAGGTCGAGCACCTCGAGCACGCGTGGAGCGGCGGCGACGCCAGCCTGCCGTTCAACGACAAGGCCAAGCCCGACGCCAGCAAGATGCTGCTCGATTTCTTCGCCGGCCACCGCCGCCGCTGAGCCGCCGCGCCGCGCGCCGCAACGGCGCGGCAGGGCACTGGTACGCATCGCTCTTTCCTTCCCCGCATGCCCGCTGCCGCGCGCCGGCATGCGGGCCGCGCCCTTTTCAGCCCGGGTGCCATTGCCGCCATACCATGCGCATTTTCATAAGTGGTATTGCTGCGGTATTTAAAAATCACAAAAACAGGCGTCAAAAACCCTAACTGGTATACAATTGGTACACGTTTTCAGTGTGAGACGTGTCTACCGTCCCATGCCCCGACGGCCGGCATGCACTGACGGCAGCCACCCACGTTACGGAACGCGCCATGTCCATCAAGTCCAGGCAGTTGCTGTGTTTTTTTGCGTTTTTTCTCGTTTTTGAGTTGAATATCTATCTGTCGAACGACATGATCATGCCGGCGATGCTGGGCATCGTCGACGAATTCAAGGCGGAGGAAAAATTCGTCCCCCTGTCCCTGAGCCTGTATTTGCTGGGCGGCAGCTCGCTGCAGATATTCCTGGGGCCTTTGGCCGATACCATCGGCAAGCGCAAGCTTGTGCTCACCGGCAATACCTTGTTCCTGCTGGCGACCTTGGCCGTACCGTTTGCCACTTCCATCGAGCAATTTCTCGCCGTGCGCTTCATCCAGGGCATGGGCTGCTGCTTCATCTTCGTCGGCTATGCCATGATCCATGAACTGTTCGACGACATGGCGGCCGTCAAGCTCAGCAGCATTCTGTCGAGCACCACCATCCTCGCGCCCCTGGCCGGCCCCATCCTCGGCAGCGCCATCATCAGCCAGTTGGACTGGCGCTATGTGTTTTTCCTCTCGGGCCTGCTGGCGCTGCTGTCCCTGCTGGGCCTGTTCAAGACCATGCCGCGCACGGCGCCGGCGCGGCCGCGCCTGGACCTTGCCGCCATCGTGCGCAGCTATGCCGCCATTTTCAGCAACGGGCGCTTCATGTTCGGCATGTTCACGGCCGGGCTGGCCACCGTGCCCCTGACGGCCTGGATCGGCTTCTCGCCCATCTTCGTGCTGCAGGAAATGGGCGCGTCCTACGCCACGTATATCGCGCTGCAATGCGTGATTCTGTCGGGCTTCGTGATCAGCAGCATCGCCATCCAGCGCCTGCGGCAGGATTTTCCGCTCGTCCATCTGCTGCGCCTGGGCGGGCTGATCGCGGCCGCCGGCATGCTTGGTGCGGGCCTGGGCCGCCATCACGTCGACGTGTTTGCCGCCTGCATGTTTGTCTATTCCATCGGCTTCGGCCTGTTCAACGGCGCCCTGATACGCAGCGCGA
The DNA here is from genome assembly GCF_059423585.1 of Janthinobacterium sp. GW460-12-1-14-LB5. Classification (NCBI taxonomy): domain Bacteria; kingdom Pseudomonadati; phylum Pseudomonadota; class Betaproteobacteria; order Burkholderiales; family Oxalobacteraceae; genus Janthinobacterium; species Janthinobacterium sp. GW460-12-1-14-LB5. The sequence continues at coordinate 43,885 of NZ_JBWKYD010000029.1, forward strand.
TCACGGCCAGCAAGGAATCGATGACCTTGACGACGGCTGCCATGAGCTTGCTGTACTGCATTTATCTGTCCGCCTGGCTGCAGTTGTACAACGTGCTGTGCCAGCGCTTCGGCTATGCGCTGGAAACGTATGCGCTGCTGAATATTCCCGTCATCGTGGTCATCACGGCCTGCCTGCTGTTGTTTACGCGGGGCATGGCGGGGCGCCGGGAAAGCGGGGTGCGGCTGGCCCGGCACTGATGGCGCAACGATGCGCGTGTTCCCGACCTTGTTTTACCTCCTGCGACGTTTATTGACACTCTCCTGCGGAAAATGGTGCGCCCATGAAAATAGATGACCTGGCCTCGAAACACGATCAAGCAAAGATTTTCAACCTGGAATATGAGTTCCGCATCCACCGGCTGAAACTCGATTACATCACTCTGGCCGATATCCGGCCCCCCGGCATTGATCTGGAACAATTGGCTGCGGAGCACCAGGCGGGCATCGCCGCCCTGCGCAGCTTCGTCGCCGGCAATTTTACGCATTTCAATGCGGCAAGCTGTTCTTCGCTCAGCTGCATCCCCACGCGCGCGCTCGGCGACGACGAGCGCTACCTGCACCGCATCTGGATGGGCGGGCCGCTGCCGGCCATCGCTGCCGAGGCGATCGGGCAGTGGGGCGCGGCGCTGGAAGAAGTGCGGATTAACGGCGGCGCGCCGTATGTCTCCATCCTGTGGGTGTGGGATGCGCAGCAGCTGCGCAATGACGAGCGCTTCAGCCCCACGGGCGGCGCCGGGCGCTACACGATAGGCCGCTACGCCATCGGCGGCACGACCCTGCACATCAACTCGCTGCGCGCGCTGGCGCTCGATTTCGCGCCGGCCCGCTTCGACATCCTCGACACCCTGCATACGCAGCGCTACTTCGCCACCCTGTCCGATTATTTCCGCATCCTCATCATGTGCGAATACGGCGGCATGTACATGGATGTCGATACGATCCCGCACAATCCGGCGACGATTTTCCTGATGAAGCCGGAAGTGCCCGATTATTTCCAGCGCAACGCTGATGACAGCGAAGAGCGCCGGCATGTCAGCTGGATGAATCTGTTTCTCGATGAAACGGGCATGCTGATCGCCAAGAAGAACGACGCCGCGCTGCGCGTGATCCAGCGCAATGTGAATCTCGCGTATGCGGGCATCGATGCGCAGATTCCCCGTTCCTGCCCGCAATTCGAGGCGCAGCTGTTCGGCCAGTTCTATGCCGAATGGAAGAAAAACCTGGGCGTGACCGTGCTCAGCCATGCCGAGTTCTACCAGCGCTATTGCGTGCTGTACGACGGCGTGCGCGAAGCGGTGGCGGGCGGCATCCGCGGCATGCGGCTGCTGGACGATATCATTACCGGCATGCACATCCCCTTGAGCGACGAGGAGCGGCGCGCGTATGCGCGCTGCGTGGCGCGGCTGGACGACATCGGCTGGCAGCTCGACGATCCTTTGATCTTGCCCAATATCGTCGACGTGTTCGACATCGAGGAAGTGCCGCGCATGGCGTATGCGGCCCAGCTGCGGGCGGATATCGACCATTTTCACTATTACTCCGTGCTGTCGGACGACCCGCAGCTGGACCGCGTGAATGACGTCTTTTGCCGCTACCTGCTGGCCCACCGTTCGCAGCATATTGCCGCCGGCAATTTCTGGCGCCCCACCGTGGGCCGCCACGGCAGCCGCATGCCGGCCCCCGGCGATGCCGTCCCGCCGGGCGACGAGGCGCAGGCGGGCTTGCTGTCGCATGCGCCGCTCAAGCTGGTGGCGGGCGAACTGCTGGGCGACGAGGAAAAGAACCGCATGGCCAAATTGCTGTTTGCCACCAGCTACCTGGAATACTGTTCGTTCGGTAATAAATTGAATCTGCAGTTCGTCGAATTGCAGCGGCGGCAGAACATCGACCCCTACCTGGCGCACATCCACGGCCTGCATGACGAGGACGACCGTTTCATCGGCTTTTTCACGGCCGCGACGATGGCCGAGTTCCAGGCCTGCGGCGCCGAGTCATATTACCGCGATGACATGAAGGCGCTCGACGATGCGTATGACGCCTTCGTGCTCGCGCATGCGCGCGCCGACGACTGTTTCGTCAGCAGCCTGGCCATCGACGAGAAATACCGGGGCCAGGGCTTGTTCCGGCAAATGTTCCATGAAATCCGCGACCTGGCCAGCCGCAAGGGCTGTGCGCGCATCACCCTGACGGTGTGGGAAAAGAGCGAAGCGCTGCAAGTGTATCTGCACAAGGGTTTTCGCAGCGTGGGCACGTTCGACTATGCCTACAGCCTGTTCTATGACCGGCTGCATTTCCTCGTGTATGAAGGAAACTGAGGAGGGTAACTGAGGGGGCGGGGGCGGCAGGCAGCCGCCCCGCGAGGGTGCTTACAAAGCCAGGAAGGCCAGGCCGGCCACGGCCGTCGGCAGCAGGGCGCCGGCCAGCAGGCCGACGGCGCCGATCGATTCATCCTTGAAGCCGCGGCGCAGCAGGGCCACGCCGGCCGGGTTCGGCGCATTGGCGATGACGGTCAGGCCGCCGCCGGCCACGGCGCCCGCCATCAGCATGTATTTCGCTTCGTCCGTCATGCCGACGATCAGCGAACCGAGGTAGGTGAGGGCCGCATTGTCCGTGATCGCCGTCAAGCCCAGGGCGCCGAAGAACAGGGCCAGCGGTTTCAGGCTGGAAACGATGGGCTGCAGCCACCATTGCTGCATGCCGCCCAGTACCACCAGGCCGCCGAGGAAGAAGCCGACCAATAAACCTTCCTTGAGGATCAGCGGGCTTTGATAGCGCTCATACGCCTGCACGAAGCCGAGGAAGAACAGGAACAGGCCGATGAACAGCACGGGATGATGCGCCAGGGTAACGACGCCGGCCAGCACGATCATGTGCACGAGGCTGACGGCCAGCGGCACTTTCGGCGCTTCCACTTCGCCCGCTTTCGGCTTGATGTCGGAGGTGTTGCTGTGCAGATATTTGCGCAGCAATATGCTCACGCCCGTGGCGTTGATCAGCACGGCGATGGCGGCTTTCCAGCCGAAATGGGTGGCCATGTAGGCGCTGTCCCAGTTCCATGTGGTGGCCACCATCAGCACGGGCGGCGCCGCGTACGAGGTGAGGGTGCCGCCGATGGAAACGTTGACGAACAGCACGCCCAAGGCGCCATATTTCAGCCATTCGGGGATGCCCGGACGGAAGATTTGCGGCGCCAGCATCAGCGCGGCCAGGGTCATGGCGGCCGGTTCCGTGATCAGGGAGCCCGTCAGGGGCACGAGCGCCAGGCCCAGCCAGACGAGGGCCAGTTCCGTGCGCAGCGGCATCACGCGCGCCACGCCCTTGAGCAGGCGCTGCACGGCGTCCAGCACGGGGCGCGAGGCGGCCACGACCATGACGACGAAGACGAACAGCGGCTCCGTGTAATGGCGCGACTCGGCATACTCAATGGCCGCATCGCTGCCCGAGACAAAGGCCATGATGATGATCAGGATGAAGGCCCAGAAGCCGAACACGACTTCCACTTCGCCCAGCAGATGCAGCAAGCCCGCATGGCGGGGGTGGCGCCGCGATAATGTTTCAAACGACTTGGCGGCGAAGGTGTGGATGAGCGCAAGGCCGAAGACGATGGCGCTGATGATTTGGATGGTGGTCAAATGCGTTTCCTTATGGACGGAGGAAGCCGCCCGGTGCATTGCCGAGCGGTAAGGAGAGTGCTTATGGTACAGCAATCGATGCCAGAAACGGGGTTTTTCGGACATGGCGGAGCGGCCCCGGGCATGTTCTCTGGCAGATAAGCCTTGCCAAAAGCCGGGCCGGATAGTACTGTATATGCATACAGTATTTATCTCCCTAGCCAATTATGCAACATTCCCAATTGATGGCGTCGCCGGAAGCCTTGCACCCGTCTTTATGGCGCGCATCGCAGCTGGGCCAGGGCGCCGCGCGCTGCCTGGATACGGGCTTTGCCTCCCTGTCGGCGCAGCTGCCCGGCGGCGGCTGGCCCAGCGGCAGCCTCATCGATCTGCTGGTGCAGCAGCCGGGCAGCGGCGAATTGCGGCTGCTGGCGCCCGCGCTGGCGCAGCTGCCGGGCTTGCCCATCGTGCTGCTGCAGCCGCCCCATCCGCCGCAGGCGCTGGCGCTGGCCGCGCAGGGGCTGGCGCCGTCGCAATTGCTGTGGATCAAAAGCGCCGGCAGCAAGGATGCCCTGTGGGCGGCGGAAAACATCTTGCGCAGCGGCACGTGCGGCGCCCTGCTGTTCTGGCAATCGCACGTGCGCGCCGACAGCCTGCGCCGGCTGCACCTGGCGGCGCAGTCGGGCAATACCCTGTTCTGCATGCTGCGCCCGCTGCACGGCGCGCAGGATGCGTCGCCGGCGCCCTTGCGCCTGTCCGTGCGCCCGGCCGCCGGCGGCATCGAGATCGGCTTCATCAAGCGCCGGGGACCGCAGCGCGACGCGCCGTTGTTCCTGCCCCTGCAACCTCCTTCTTTACTGCTGCGCCATGCGACTCTGGATCGGCCTGTACCTGCCCCGGCTCCCGCTCGAAGTGTTTTGCCCGCGCTGGTCGGCTGACAGCCTCGGCGTGGTGCTGGAGCAGGAGCAAGTGATGGCCGTGTCGCCGCTGGCGCGGGCGGCGGGCATCCGGCCGGGCATGCGCCGCGCGGGCGCGCTGATGCTGGCGCCGCAGGCGCGTTTGCATGAACGCTCGCCCGAGCTGGAAGCGCAGGCCCTGCAAGCGGTGGCGCTGGCGCTGCTGCAATACTCGCCGCTGGTGGCGCAGGGCGAGGAAGCGACCCTGCTGGTCGACGCGGGCGCCAGCCTGCGCCTGTTCGGCGGCGTGCGCGCCCTGTGCCGGCACATCGCGGCCAGCCTGCGCGCGCTCGGCTACACGGCCCAGCTGGCGTGCGCCCCCACGGCACGCGGCGCCTGGCTGCTGGCGCGCGCCGGCACGCGCCGGGGCCGCGTGCTGGGCATGGCCAGCCTGGTGCGCCGTCTGGACGGCCTGCCGTGCGCCCTGCTGCCGCCTGCGCGCGCCTGGCTGGACTGGTTCGAAGGCATCGGCTGCCGCACCCTGGGGCAGCTGCGCCACTTGCCGCGTCCGGGCTTGCAGCGCCGCTGCGGCGGGGCCTTGCTGGCCATGCTCGACGATGCGCATGGCCATGGCACGGAACTGTTCGTCTGGCTCGAAGCGCCGCCCACGTTCCGCGCCAGCCTGGAACTGTTCGATCGCGTCGAGCATGCCGACGCGCTGCTGTTCGGCGCGCGCCGCCTGCTGCAGCAAATGACGGGCTGGCTGTGCGCGCGGCAATTCGCCGTCGAGCGTATTCAATTGCTGCTGGCGCACGAGCGGGGCAGGGTGGCGCGTCCGCCCACCGTCATCGACCTGGCCTTGGGCGAGGCCGTCTGGCGCGACGAGCATTTGTTGCGTTTGCTCAAGGAGCGCCTGGCGCAGCTGGTGCTGGACGCGCCCGTGATCGGCCTCACCCTGGAAGCGCTGCAGGTGCAGCCGATGGCGCCGCCCAGCGATAGCCTGTTTCCCGAGCCGGGCGGCACGCCGCAGGAACGCCAGCGCCTGCTGGAATTGCTGGTGGCGCGCCTGGGCGCCGAGAATGTCTTGCAGGCAGTGCCGCGCGCCGATTACCGCCCCGAGGCGGCCAACCGGTGGCTGCCGCTGCCGGCCAAGGTCAGCGGCAAGAGCGCGCCACCCGACTTGCCGCCCGGCTTGCCCGGCATGCCCCGTCCCGGCTGGCTGCTGGCCCAGCCCATCGCCCTGTTGATGCGCGAGCACCGGCCCTTCTATGGCTCGCCTTTGAAAATGGTGTCCGTGGCCGAGCGCATCGAGGCAGGCTGGTGGGGCCAGTCGCAGGCGCGCGATTATTTTATTGCGGAAGGCCTCGACCACGCCCATTACTGGGTCTACCGCGAACGCATCGCCGGCAGCGGAGAAGACGCCGCGCCGCGCTGGTTTTTGCATGGCTTGTTTGGCTGAAGGCGCTGTCCTGCTGAAACTGCCATGCTTGGCTATACTTGCTTTCTTGCGCCACGTCATACACTCAATAAGGATTTTCATGTCCCAACTTTCCGACTTCCCCATCACCCAAAAATGGCCGGCCCGGCATCCCGAGCGCCTGCAGCTGTACTCGCTGCCCACGCCGAACGGCATCAAGGTGTCCATCCTGCTGGAAGAGCTGGGCCTGGCGTACGAGCCGCACCTGGTCAGCTTCGAGCAAAACGACCAGCTGTCGCCCGCCTTCCTGTCCCTCAATCCCAACAACAAGATTCCCGCCATCCTCGATCCGGACGGTCCCGGCGGCCGGCCGCTGGCCCTGTTCGAGTCGGGCGCCATCCTGCTGTACCTGGCGGAAAAGACGGGCAAGTTCCTGCCGCAGGACGCGGCCCTGCGCTACGAAACCATTCAATGGCTGATGTTCCAGATGGGCGGTATTGGCCCCATGTTCGGCCAGGTGGGCTTCTTCCACAAATTCGCCGGCAAGGAATACGAAGACAAGCGTCCGTTGCAACGCTATATCGGCGAAGCGAAGCGTTTGCTGGGCGTGCTCGAGCAGCGCCTGCAGGGCCGCGACTGGATCATGGGCAGCCAGTACACGATTGCCGACATCGCCATCTTCCCGTGGGTGCGCTGCCTCGTGGGCTTCTATGGCGCCGGCGACCTGGTCGGTTTTGACAACTTTCCGAACGTGCGGCGCGCGCTGGACGCGTTTCTTGCCCGTCCCGCCGTCATCAAGGGGCTCGACATCCCGCAGCGCGGATAAGGTTGGCCAACTGCGGCAGCGGCCGGCCGGCGCTACAATGCGTCATCGGCCGCCCTGCGCGGCAGCTTTGATCTGAGACAATGAAATCCACCCGGCAAGATTTTCCCGGCGCGCACGGCCATGTGCTGGCGGCGCGCCTCGACGCGCCCGACGGCGCCATCCGCGCCTACGCGCTGTTCGCCCACTGTTTTACTTGCGGCAAGGACGTGCTGGCCGCGCGGCGCATCGCGCAAGGCTTGACGGAACACGGCATCGCCGTGCTGCGCTTCGACTTCACGGGACTGGGCGCCAGCGAGGGCGAGTTCGCCGCCACGAATTTCTCGTCGAATGTGGACGATTTGATCGCCGCCGCCGATTTCCTGCGGGCAAAACATGCTGCGCCGCAATTGCTGATCGGCCACAGCCTGGGCGGCGCCGCCGTGCTGGCGGCCGCCGCGCAAGTGCCGGAAGCGACCGCCATTGCCACCCTGGCCGCGCCGAGCACGCCCGCCTACGTGACGCGCATGTTCAGCGAGCATCTGGAGCAGATCGCCGCAGAGGGCGAGGCGCTGGTGCAGCTGGAAGGGCGGCCCTTCCGCATCCGCCAGCAATTCGTCGACGACGCGGGCAGCCATAGTTTAAAGGAGCACATCGCCGGCCTGCGCCGTGCCCTGCTGGTGATGCACGCGCCGAACGACACGACGGTAAGCCTGTCGAACGCGATGGATATCTTTACGGCCGCAAAGCACCCGAAAAGTTTCGTCTCGCTTGACGATGCCGACCACTTATTGACGGGGCGCAATGATGCGGCCTATGTGGCCAACGTCATCGCCGCCTGGAGCGCGCGTTATCTGCAGGCCGTGCCTACGCCATGAGGCCTGCAGGCGCGGCCAGTTTTTTCCTGACAAGCAGAAACACGATGGCGCCCAGCGGCAAGGAGATGATGAATGTCCAGGGCTGGTAGGCGCTGGTGCCGGCGGCAACGCCAAACAGCTGGATGGCGATGGGCAGGAACAGGTACTGTCCCGTTGCCCAGTTGAACGACAGCTGGCCGAAGCCGATGCTGATGAACAGCAACCAGGGCCATTTCCTGACGGTCAGCTTGCTGCGCAGGCATAACCCCAAAGCAAACAGGATCAGCAAGGGGGAGAGGATGGCAGCGCCGAGCACCACATAGTGGAGCAGCGAATTGCCGCCCAGCGTGAAGGTCGCCTGCTGTTCCAGCGATGTGGTTTGTGGCGCCACGCTCAAGCCCATGATGGTGGCGTCAGTGCCATATTTTCTCAGCACGATGGTGCTGACGATCCATTTTTCAGGATAGGCATATTCGAAGCTGACACTCAGCAATTGCGGCATATCGCGCTGTTCGATGCGCTGGTAGCCCACCACCCTGACGGACTGGGGCTCGCCTGCGGGGAAGGTGGCGCTCAAGGTGGGCAGCGCCTGGCGGATCTGATCGCCGTTGTTGCCCGGCTCGGTTGCCATGCGTACATAGTCCAGCTGTTTTTCACGCAGCAGATCGCTGTAATGCCGCGCCAGCTGCTGGTCTTGCAGCGGGACTTTTTGTTCAAAGTCCTTGATCAGGTCGGATTGCTGGCATCCGGCCAGCATGCAGAGCAGGAAGGGCAGGGCGCAGGTACGCAGAAAGAGCAGGAGCATGGGTGAAGGAAGCAAGGGGACGATGAAAAACGCCGCCCCTGCAGGGGCAGGCGCGGCGCATGATGGCGTTCCGGTGGCGAAGGCTCAGTCTTCGTCAAACTCTGCCGAAAGATCCTTCCAGCCTTTACTCACTGCAAAGGCGGAAAATTCCTCGGGCGCTTCCAGGACGATCAGTTTCTTGTCCTGCAAGCCCAGGTCGCCGTGGCCGAAGTCGGGGCCCACGTAGCCGAGGCTGCGCAAGCGGGCCAGGATGTGGCCGACCAGGGTCTTGTCCTTGTAGGCGCCCGCTTCGAGCGGGGCTGCGAAGTCGACGTAGACGTCGATGATGCCGTAGCCTTCGTCGAAGATGCGGATGGCCTTGATGTCGTGGGCACGGCCGGAGCCGTCGGTGGCCTTGAAGGGGCCGCTGAGCTGGATGTCGGTGTCATTATTCATGCCGCCAGCATACACCAAAAGCCGGCCCCGCATGGGGCGCGCGGCGCAAAATCACCGGGCAATCACCGCCTCAGCGCGCCTGCAGGATGGCCGACAGGCGGTCGCGCGTGCCGGCGATGCGCTCCAGTTGCGGGTAGCGCAAGCCGCCGTGGTAGTCGAGCGCCACCGTCTGGAATTGCTTGCCCTTTCTGACCAGCAAGTTGATCGGCTGCGGGCTCGTCTTGGCCGCCTGGATGGCCGCCTTCAGCAGCTTGGGCGTATAAGCCGTGCCATTCACGGCGAGCAAGGTCGTGTTGCCCGACAAACCCGCCCGGAAGGCGGGGCCATCCCACAGCAGCTTGCCCAGCTTGCCATCCTTGTCGATGGTCAAGCCCAGAGAATAGCTCAGGTCCGTGCTCTCGCCGCGCTCTTCATTGGCTTTCAGGAAGAGCGTGGGCGTGTCGCGGTAGACCAGCTTCCAGCCGGCGCGGGCCAGGCCATCGAGCGGCGCGCCGGGGCCGTGGCTCTCCAGGCGCGTGCGCAAAAAAGTGGCCCAGTCGTGCGGCTGCACGGCGTTCAGGGCCGCCACCACATCCTCGAAGGTGTAGGGCAGGGGCGTGGTGCTGCCATCCTGCACGCCAAAGAAGGCGCGGGCGAAGTCGTCCAGCGAGCGGCGCTCGCGGGACAGTGCGCGGATGGTGGTGTCGACGTCGAGCCAGACCAGCGCGCCTTCCATATAGTAATCCTCGTCGCGCTGCCAGCTGCTCCAGGCTATGGGGCGCCGGCCATTGATGATGGGATCGTTCGTCGTATCCTGCATGGTGCGCCAGCCGCGCCCGGGCATGACGTCGTAATGGGCCGCCGTCGCGGCGAACAGGTCGCGCATGTGGGCTGCCGCCACCAGGCCGGAGCGGGCCGCCAGCACATTGCCCCAGTACTGCGTCTGGCCTTCGTAGACCCACAGCAGGCTGTTTTGCAGCGGCGTGTTGAAATCGGGCGTGTCCTGGCCGGCGGGGCGGCGGAACTTGCCGTTCCACGAATGCGCCAGCTCGTGCGGCAGCAGCACGCGCTCCGCCTCGTTCTTGTCCCACTCGCTGAAATAGCCGGGCTTGACGCCGTTTTCGCTCGATTGCAGGTGTTCGCGGCCGATGCCGCCGAACTCGTCGCTCAGGGCCAGCAGGAAGTCATAGTGGCGGTAGTGGCGCGCGCCGAACAGTTTATAGGCTTGCTGCAGCATGGCCCGGTGTTGTTCGATTTGCAGCGGCGACGCTTCCAGGCTGTCGGCGCTGTCGGCCATCACGTTCAGGTGCACGGGGATTTTGGCGCCCGGATCGAGGTCGATGCGCTCGAAATGGCGCCCCGCGAAGACGGGCGAGTCGACCAGGGTGTCGAGGTCCAGCGGCTCGAAATCGACTTGCTGGCCGGCTGGCGTGGCCGCCCGCGCGCGCACTTCCAGGGCGCTGGCAAATTCCCAGCCGGCCGGCAGGGTCAACGATGGCTGCACGAGGATGTCGCGCGCGGCGCGCCCGGCCGGATACAGTGTCATCGCATGCCATTGCACGCCCAGCATGGCGCCCGTCATGGTGATGCGGCCCTGGCTCGTGTCGACGGGCGAGAGGAACTGGTATTGCGCTTCCACGCTGCTGGCGCCGGCCGGCACGTCGAGGTGAAAGGCGAACATGTTGACGGGATCGCGCCGCCATTCCAGGGGCTGGCCGTTGGCGGACAGGCGCAGGCCGGCCAGCTGGTTCAGGGGGCCGCTGGGACCGTGGTTGCCCGGCACCCATTGCGGATACAGCAAGGTCAGCTTGCCGGGCGCGGCGGGAATGCTTGCGCGGATGCTGAACAGTTGCTGCGCCACATTGCTGGCGTCCACCTGCAGCACGATGGGGGGAGCCGTGGGCGAGGCGGCCTGGGCCGCAGTGGAAACGAGCAGGGACAAGGCGAAAGAGAGGAAGGCACGGGACATGGGGCGGCGGCTGGGTGGCAAACGGCGAGTCTAGCATTCTGTAAAAATTTCTTACAAATTTGAGGCTGTCTGGGGCGTTTTGCGCCAATTTCAAGGCCTTGAAAGGCGCTGGAGAGGCCGTATATCGGTAACAGGCGGATGCTCACGGTGAGGTCCGCCCCTCTTATCGCTTCATTTGAAAAGGATATTTATCATGCGTACTTTTGACCTTGCCCCCCTGTACCGTTCCGCCATCGGCTTCGACCGCCTGGCACAGTTGCTCAACGAACAACGCGCCGATGCGCAACCGAGCTATCCTCCATACAACATCGAACTCGTGTCGGAAGATAAATACCGCATCGTGATGGCCTTGGCCGGCTTCTCGCGCGAAGAGATCGACATCATCACGGAACGCGATTCGCTGCACGTCACGGGCCGCAAGCAGAAAGATGGCGTCGAGCGCACGTTCTTGCACCGCGGCATCGCTGCCCGCGATTTCGAACAGCGTTTCCAGCTGGCCAACCACGTGAAGGTCACGGGCGCCACGTTTGAAAACGGCATGCTGACCATCGACCTGGTGCGTGAAGTGCCGGAAGCGCTGAAACCGCGCAAGATCGAAATCGGCACCGGCGGCGATACCATCGCTGCGGCCGCTAACGTGAATGCGCTGGAACAGCGCCAGGCGGCCTGATCTGACTGCGGCGCCCCTCGGGCGCCCGGGCTAGCCTCTCCCATGCAGTAAAATACTGGCCGGTTGATCCGGCCAGTGTCACGTCTGGAGCCAGTTCGGGTCCTCCTTGATCGGCATGCAACATGCGTGCGGCAGGCAAGATTAAACCTTGCTTAAAGGCGCAAATGCCTGTTTCCAAATGGAAAAATGTTAAGCACCGCCTAAGACTCGTGGCCCACTATTGCATACATCAAAATCTCATTAAATGAGGAGCAATTCATGGAACAGCAAACGAATACCGCATCCCTGAAAATCAAACGCACCGTAGCCGCGCTGGCCGCGATCGGTGTGCTGGGTGCCGGCGGCGCCATGGTGGTGCATCAGAACAATGCTGGCGCGAATGCCGCAGCGGCCGCCGCCGCACCCGCCCCCGTGGCTGCCGCCGTGGCGCCTGCCGCCAGCGCGCCGCTGGTGGCCTTGCCCGACTTTAGCCAGATCGCCGCGCGCAACAGCCCGGCCGTCGTCAATATCAGCGTGACGGGCAGCACCAAGGTGGCCTACGATCCCTCGGCCCAGGCCGGCAATGACGATTTCGGCAACGACCCCTTCTTCGAATTCTTCCGCCGCTTCCAGGGGCCGCAAGGCGGGCAGCGCGGTGGCCGCGACGTGCCTACGCACGGCCTCGGTTCCGGCTTCATCGTCAGCCCCGACGGCGTCATCATGACCAACGCCCACGTGGTGCGCGATGCGCGCGAAGTGACCGTCAAGCTGAACGACCGCCGCGAATTCCGCGCCAAGGTGCTGGGCACGGATCCGAAGACCGATATTGCCGTGCTGAAAATCGACGCCAACAACCTGCCCATCGTGCCGCTCGGCCATTCGAGCGACCTGAAAGTGGGCGAATGGGTGCTGGCCATCGGTTCGCCGTATGGCTTCGACAGCACGGTGACGGCCGGCGTCGTCAGCGCCAAGGGCCGTTCCCTGCCCGACGACAGCAATGTACCGTTCATCCAGACGGACGTGGCGGTGAACCCCGGCAACTCGGGCGGCCCCCTGTTCAACACGCGCGGCGAAGTGGTCGGCATCAATTCGCAGATCTACAGCCAGACGGGCGGCTTCCAGGGCCTGTCGTTCGCCATTCCGATCGACCTGGCCGGCCGCATCAAGGACCAGATCGTCGCCACAGGCAAGGCCAGCCACGCCAAGCTGGGCGTGACGGTGCAGGAAGTCAACCAGGGCTTTGCCGACTCGTTCAAGCTGGCCACGCCGGAAGGCGCGCTGGTGGCCAATGTCGAGCGGGGCAGCCCGGCCGACAAGGCGGGCCTGAAATCGGGCGACGTGGTGCGCAAGGTGAATGGCCAGCGCATCATCGGTTCGGCCGACTTGCCGGCGCTGGTGGGGACGTCCTTGCCGGGCGACAAGATCAGCATGGACGTCTGGCGTGACGGCAAGATCGTCAGCCTGACGGCAACCCTGGGCAATGCGGCCGACAAGGTGGCCGAAGTGGCGAAGAACGACAGCGCCGCCGGCAAGGTAAAGCTGGGCCTGGCCCTGCGTCCGTTACAATCGGATGAAAAGCGCGAGGCGGGCATCAGCGCCGGCCTGCTGGTGGAAGACGCGGGCGGCGCGGCGGCGAATGCCGGAGTGCAGCCGGGCGACGTGCTATTGTCGGTGAATGGCCGTCCCGTCAACACGGTCGAGCAGGTGCGCGACGTGGTGGAAAAATCCGCCAAGTCGGTGGCCTTGCTGATACAGCGCGGCCCCGATAAGATCTTCATTCCCGTGCGCCTCGGTTGATCTGGCGCAGGATGCAAGGTCGATAAAACAGTCAAGATGAAGGAGTAGGGCATGCGCTTATTGCTGGTAGAAGACGATACGATGATCGGCGAGGTGGTGCTCGACTTGCTGCGCGCCGAGCATTACGCGGTGGATTGGGTCAAGGATGGCGACATGGCCGATACGGCCCTGCAGACGCAGACCTATGACCTGGTGCTGTTGGACCTGGGCTTGCCCCGCAAGGATGGCCTCGATGTGCTGCGCTCGATGCGCTTGCGCAAGCTCGATACACCCGTCCTCGTGGCCACGGCGCGCGACGCCGTCGAGCAGCGCATCGCGGGCCTCGACGCGGGCGCCGACGATTACGTATTAAAACCGTATGACCTCGACGAATTGCTGGCGCGCATACGCGCCCTGCTGCGGCGCGCCTCGGGCCGCCCGGAACCCGTTTTCGAGCACCAGGGCGTGTCCATCAATCCGCTGACGCGCGAAGTGATCGCCGAAGGCCATCCCGTGAACCTGTCGGCGCGCGAATGGGCCGTGCTGGAAGCATTGATCGCGCGTCCCGGCATCGTGCTGTCGCGCGCGCAGCTGGAAGAAAAACTGTACAGCTGGAAGGATGAAGTCAACAGCAACGCCGTGGAAGTGTATATCCACGGCTTGCGCAAGAAGCTGGGCAGCGACTTGATCCAGAACGTGCGCGGCCTCGGCTACATGGTGCCCAAGGCATGAGGATGAAGGTCACGGTGACGCATTCGCTGCGCGGCCGCCTGCTGTGGTTTTTGCTGGCGGCCATCATCATGGCGGCCCTGGCGCAAGCCTCGATCGCCTACCGCAGCGCCCTGTACGACGCCGACCAGATCTTTGATTACCACATGCAGCAGATGGCCCTGTCGCTGCGCTCCGGCGCGCCGCTGGCCAACCATGCGCAAGCCTTGCCGGCCGACCCCGTCAACAACGACATGGTGGTGCAGGTGTGGACGCCGGACGGCGTGCAGGTGTTCCGCTCGATCACGCGCGCGGAACTGCCGCAGCGCGCCGTGCTGGGCTTTTCCAACGTGAAAGCCAACGGCACGACTTACCGCATCTTTTCCGTGCAAACCAGTTCCCAGACCGTGCAGATCGCCCAGGACATGGCCGTGCGCAAGCGCATGGCCGGCAGCCTGGCCTTGCGCACGGTGGGGCCCATCGCCCTGATGGCGCCGATATTGATGCTGGTCGTCTGGTGGGTCGTCAGCGGTTCGCTGGCGCCCGTCTCGCGCGTGCGCAAGCAGGTGGCGGCGCGCCAGGCGGACGATTTATCTCCCGTCTCGGAAGCGGGCTTGCCCGACGAGGTGCGCCCCCTTGTGCATGAACTGAATTTGCTGTTCGGCCGCGTCAAGACGGCGTTCGACGCGCAGCAGCACTTTGTTGCCGACGCCGCGCATGAATTGCGCACGCCGCTGGCGGCCTTGAAGCTGCAGGTATTGAGCCTGGAACGGGCCGAATCGGAAGAAAAGCGCAGCCTGGCGATTTCCCGCGTCAGCGCCGGCATCGAGCGGGCCACGCGCCTGGTCGAGCAATTGCTGGTGCTGGCGCGCCAGGAAGCGAGCGCCGCCAGCGGCGACCAGCTGCAGGCGGTGGACTTGAACGACGTCGTCAAGCGCGCGCTGGGCGACATGGCCGGCATCGCGCAGGCGCGCAAGATCGACCTGGGCCTGCATCACATGGATGCGGCCAAGGTGGCGGGCCAGGCCGATGCGCTCAACATCATGCTGCGCAACCTGGTCGACAACGCCATCAAGTACACGCCGCAGGGCGGCACGGTCGATATCGACCTGCGCGCCAGCCCCGTCGGCGTGACGTTATCGGTGGAAGACAGCGGCCCCGGCATCCCGCCCGAGGAGCGCGAGCGCGTCTTCAGCCGCTTCTACCGCGTGCCCGGCACGGACGCCAACGGCAGCGGCCTGGGGCTGGCCATCATCAAGGCCATCGCCGAACGCCATGGCGCGCGCCTGGTGCTCGACAAATCCGAGCGCCTGGGCGGCCTGTGCGTGCGCGTGGAATTCCCGCAAGCCGTGAAAAAATAACGTTTTGATCATGATCTTTGGCATGTTGCATTGACGCGCGCGCCGCTGGCATATATTGTCTGCGCAATAAGCAATCAAGCAAACGGAGCGCAGCATGCAGAAGATCGGCTTTTCAGGAACCCTCGATCCCATCACCAACGGCCACATGTGGGTGATCGGCGAGGCGCGTTCGCTCGCCGACGAGGTGATCGTGTTCCTGTCGCAAAACCCCGCCAAGAAGCCGCAGTTCCCGGCCGAAGACCGCAAGCGCATCATCGAGCAGAGCGCGCGCGAGTGCGGCTGGGAGAATGTGCAGGTGGTCATCGTCAAGGGCGACTACACGGCGCGCGCGGCGAAAAAGCACGGCTGCGACTACCTGATCCGCGGCATCCGCACGACGGCCGATTTCGACTATGAAAACCTGATCCAGCAAACGAATGTGGACGTGCTGCAGGGCGCCAAGACGATTTTCGTCATGCCGCCGCGCGACCTCGGCTCCGTCAGCTCCAGCTTCGTCAAGGCGCTGGAAGGCCCCGTCGGCTGGAACTGGACCATGAAGAAATTCGTCCCCGGCCCCGCCTACCAGGCGTGGATACTCGACTGCCTGCGCAAGGAGTGGGAAGCGCTGTGGCACTACGCGACCGCCTCGCAGGCCGACATCGCGCTGGCGGACCACTGGTTCGCGCACCTGACGGGGCCGCAGGCTTACGGCGGCGAGGACCGCCACTATCACAATCTCGACCACCTGGTGCACGGCCTGTCCGAGATCCGCGTGTGGGCCGACAATACCTATGCGCCCAAGCGCGACAGCGCGCTGGTCAAGAAAGCGTTCTGGTTCCACGACGCCGTCTACAGCCACGACGAAGACGCCCTGTATTCCAGCGAAGAGGCCAGTGCCCAGCTGTGGCTGGCCAGCGGCCTCGATGCGGGCGACAACCTTGATGTGGCGCAATTGATACGCGCCACCGACCATTTCCAGGGACCGGGCATCAGCCACGCGCTGAAAGACGCCATGCTCAGCGCCGACCTGGCCATCCTGGGCCAGGACGAGGAGGTATATCACGCCTACACGCAAGCCATCGTGCGCGAATACGCGCACGTGGATCCCGCGCGCTTCAACGAGCAGCGGGGCCTGGCGCTGCAGCATTTGTGCGGCAAGGCGCAGGCGGGCCAGCTGTTCGGCGATGCATACTTTGCCGACCAATACAACGAACGGGCCATTGAAAACATGCAGAAGGAAATCGCGGCGCTGGCCGGCTGATGCTCGTCAGGGGCGGGCGGCGGCATGCGCCAGCGCATCGTCGAGCCGGTCGTTGCCCCAGAATAATTCCCCATGACTGATGAAGCTGGGGGCGCCGAACAGCTTCAGCGCTTGTGCCTGCTCGGTCTGGCGGCGCAGCCGTAGCTTGTTGTCCTGCGTCAAAGCCAGCGCCAGGATGGCGCGCGCATCGAGGCCCAGTTCCTGCAAAGCCTCGCTGACGGCTTCGAGGTTGTCGATGTCGCGGTCTTCGGCGAAATTCATCGCCATCATGCGGCGCGCAAAGGGCGCAATCCAGCCCTGGTCCGCGCCGATCAGCGCCACGCGCATGGGCAGCAGCGCCGTGCGGGGGAAGACGCCCGGTTGCTGCCATGGCAAACCGTACTTTTCACACTGGCGCGCCATGTCGCGCCACGTGTAGTCGCCCTTGATTTTTTGCAAGACGAACGGCGACGTCTCCCAGCCCAGCGCCTTGAAGACGACGCCCAGCAGGAAGGGTTTCCAGATCACTTGCACCTGCTTTTCACGCGCCAGCGCGTCGATGCGCATGGCGCTCAGGTAGCTGTAGTTGCTGCCGAAATCGAACCAGAATTCCAGTGTGGCCATGGCATCGTTTCCAGATCAGGCCGCCGCCGCCCTGGCGCGCGCCGCGTGCAGTTTCTTGAAGCTGTCGATCAGGCGCTGGTGCCGGTCGAGGCCTTCCAGCTGCATGCTGGTCGGGGTCAGGCCGAAGAAGCGCACGCTGCCATCTACCGAGCCCAGCACCGCGTCCATGCGGTCGTTGCCAAACATGCGGCGGAAATTGACGACGTAATCGTCCAGTTCCAGCTCGTCGTCGAGTTCCACTTCCAGCACCACGTTCAAGGCTTGATAGAACAGCTTGCGCTCGAGCGTGTTGTCGTTGTACTGCAGGAAGGTTTCCACCAGTTCTTTCGCTTCCTCGAATTGCTGCAAGGCGAGATGAATCAGCAGCTTCAATTCCAGGGTCGTCAGCTGGCCCCACACCGTGTTTTCGTCAAACTCGATGCCGATCAGGGTGGCGATGTCGCCGTACTCGTCGAGTTCGCTGTTTTCCAGCCGGTCGAGCAAGTCTTCCAGGCCGGCATCGTCCAGCTTATGCAGGTTCAGGATGTCGGCGCGGAACAGCAGCGCCTTGTTGGTGTTGTCCCAGATCAAATCTTCGACTGGATACACTTCCGAATAACCGGGCACGAGGATGCGGCAGGCGGTGGCGCCCAGCTGGTCATACACGGCCGTGTACACTTCCTTGCCCATGCCGGCGAGGATGCCGAACAGGGTCGCCGCTTCCTCGGCATTCGAGTTTTCGCCATGGCCGGAAAAATCCCATTCGACAAAATCGTAATCGGCCTTGGCGCTGAAGAAGCGCCACGAGACGATGCCGCTCGAATCGATGAAGTGCTCGACGAAGTTGTTCGGCTCGGTGACGGCTTCGCTGGCAAACGTGGGTTGCGGCAAGTCGTTCAAGCCTTCGAAGCTGCGGCCCTGCAGCAATTCCGTCAGGCTGCGCTCGAGCGCCACTTCCAGGCTCGGGTGCGCGCCGAACGAGGCAAACACGCCGCCCGTGCGCGGGTTCATCAGGGTGACGCACATCACCGGGTACACGCCGCCCAGCGACGCATCTTTTACCAGCACGGGGAAACCCTGTTCTTCCAGGCCCTGTATGCCGGCCAGGATGCCCGGGTATTTCGCCAGCACTTCCTGCGGCACGTCGGGCAGGGCGATTTCGCCTTCGATGATTTCGCGCTTGACGGCCCGCTCGAAAATTTCCGACAGACATTGCACTTGGGCTTCGACCAAAGTATTACCGGCGCTCATGCCATTGCTGACATACAAGTTTTCAATCAGGTTCGACGGGAAATACACGACCTCGCCGTCGGACTGGCGCACATACGGCAGCGAGCAGATGCCGCGCTCGGCATTGCCGGAGTTGGTGTCGACCAGGTGCGAGCCGCGCAGCTCGCCATCGGCATCGTAGATGTCGCGGCAGTATGCGTCGAGAATCTCCTTCGGCAGCGCATCCTTGCGGCCCGGCTTGAACCAGCGCTCGTTCGGGTAATGGACAAAATCCGCGTTGGCGATGTCCTCGCCCCAGAATGACCCGGCGTAGAAATGGTTGTTGCTGAGGCGCTCGATATACTCGCCCAGGGCCGACGCCAGCGCGCTTTCCTTGGTCGCGCCCTTGCCGTTGGTAAAACACATGGGCGAATGCGCGTCGCGGATATGCAGCGACCATACGTTGGGAATGATGTTGCGCCACGAGGCGATTTCAATCTTGATGCCCAGGCCCGCCAACAGGCCAGACATATTGGCGATGGTCTGTTCCAGCGGCAAATCCTTGCCTACAATATAGGTGCTGGCTTCGCTGGCCGGATTGAGCATCAGCAAGGATTGCGCATCGGCATCCAGGTTCGCGACTTCTTCAATGACGAATTCGGGGCCCGTTTGCACCACTTTTTTCACAGTGCAACGGTCGATCGAGCGCAGGATGCCCTGGCGGTCCTTGGCCGAGATATCGGCCGGCAACTCGACCTGGATCTTGAAAATCTGCTGGTAGCGGTTTTCCGGATCGACGATATTGTTTTGCGACAGGCGGATATTTTCCGTGGAAATATTGCGCGTATCGCAATACAACTTCACGAAGTAGGCCGCGCACAGTGCCGATGATGCCAAAAAGTAATCGAACGGGCCGGGCGCCGAGCCATCGCCCTTGTAGCGGATGGGCTGGTCGGCGATGACCGTAAAATCGTCGAACTTGGCTTCGAGACGCAGCTTGTCGAGAAAGTTGACTTTAATTTCCATGAGGTAATCCAATACTGTGCTTATGAGTTAGCCGCTATTATCCTTGCTTTCCGCCGCGGGACAAAGATTGTTCACTGCGGCCGTGCTGGCCGGGAGCCACTGGGGCAATGATGCAGGCATGATAGTTCATGGCTTTTCACCTATCGCACAGAACGTTATCTATATGATTATTCTTGCTGATATACAAAAATCGCAAGCTGTGATGGACGAGCTCGCGTCGTAGTGCGATGTTGGCCTTGGTCGTGCTGCGCGGACGTGAGTATATTGCCGCCCGCCTAAAAAAACAGCGGCTGCCCATGCTGGCGCAGCCGCTGTTGCTTCAGGCGGACACGGTGATCAGAACTTCACCCACAGCCGTCCGAAATACGAGGCGCCGTTCAGGCCGAACTGCACGCTGTCGTATTTGAAGCCGTTATCCGTTTCGTCCGCGTTTTGCGTGGTGGGCTTGACGTTGAAGATGTTGTTGCCGCCGAAGGTCAGCTTGGTATTCTTGTTGATGCTGTAGGTAAAGCTCAGGTCGGCGGACGTCTTGGCCGCGTAGCGGGCGTTCGGCACGCCTTCAGCCGTGCCGCTGAAGGTGCCCAGGGTTTGCGGGCCAAAGTAGATGATGCGCAAGTCCGACTCCAGCTTGCCCGTGATGTAATCGAAGCCCAGCGTGGCTTTCGAACGGGGGCCGCCCTGTTCGATGAACAGGCGTTCGCGCTCGGACAGCAGCACGTCTTCAAAGCCCGTCAGCGAGGCGGGCGTCTTGACCTTCGTCACTTCCGTCTTGCTCAGGTTCAAGGCCAGGAAGGTGTTCAGGCGGCTGCCGGCGAATTCTCCCTTGTGCGAGGCCGTCAGGTCGAGGCCGCGCGTGCGCGTGTCGATGGAGTTGACGAAGAATTGCGCCTCGCCCACGCCCAGCAAGGCCAGGCGCGCGGCCAGGTCCGGGTAGTTGTCGGCATTGAAGCGGCCCGACAGCACGATGCGGTCCTTGATCTTGATGTTGTACAAGTCGGCCGTCACGGAAATGGCTTGCGTCGGCGTCCAGGTGGTGCCGAACGTAAAGCTGGTAGATTTTTCCTCTTTCAACTTGGGAATGCCGGCCGCGTTGGCGACGGCGCCGCCGTTCGGCGCCAGCACCACGTCGGTGGGCACGCCGCCGATGAAGTCGGTGAAGGTGGACGAGAAATACACTTGCTGCAACGATGGCGCACGGAAACCAGTGCTGGCCGAGCCGCGCAGCAGCACGTTCGGCGCCACTTTATAGCTGGCGGCCAGCTTGCCCGTCACGGTGGAGCCGAAATCGCTGAATTTTTCGTAGCGCAGGGCCGCCTGGGTTTTCAGGCGTTCCGTCCAGTCCAGTTCCACATCGGCATACGCGGCGATGCTGTGGCGCTTGGCCTTGGTGGCGTCGCCGGGCTGGAAGCCGGGAAAGCCCTGGCTGCCCGCATTGCCGCCCATGCCCACGCCGTCGGCATCGATGTAGGAGTTCGGCTCGCCGGCCATGATCTTGTATTCCTCGCTGCGGTACTCGGCGCCGAAGGCCACGTTCATGCCGCTCAGTACCGTGTCGTAGTAGCGGCTGAAATCGGCGTTGCTGGTCAGCTGCTGGAACGAGAAGCCGCCCGCGTCAAAGTTGCTGGCGCTGACGCCCTTGCCGCCGTTCATCAAGTCGAGGTTGGCGATCGAGGCATTCAAGGTATGGCTGATGTCGTAGCGCATCTTGTTGTAGCCATAGGTTTGCGAAAAGTCAGCATGCCATTCGCCGATCTGGCTGCGGTGGCCGATGGTGGCGTACTGGTCGTCGATCTTGCCGTTAATGAAGGGTACGAAGCCGTCCGGATACATGGCGGCGGAATTGCGCGATGGAATGTCGTCGCTGCCGATGCCGCCCCGGCCGAATGCGGCGCTCGATGCGTCGCGCGTCTGCGCGCCGGCCGTGAAGTACAGCTTGCCCGTGGGGCTGGTGGCGTAGTCGCCATTCAGGTACAGGGTTTTGTTCTTGGACTTGGTGTCGCCGATGATGCGCATGCTGTCCGCGTCGGCGCGGTTCGAGCGGCCCCGGTCCAGGTATTCGCCCGTGATGGCCAGCGTGCCCTTGTCGCCCAGCGCGATGCCGCAGTAGGCGGAGGTCATGTAATTCTTGCCGTCGCCTTCGGAATACTGGCTGTAGCCGGCCACCGCTTCGCAGCCCAGGCTTTTCTTCAGTTCGATGTCGATCACGCCGGCAATGGCGTCCGAGCCGTACTGGGCGGCGGCACCGTCGCGCAGCACTTGCACGTTCTTGATCGCCAGCAAAGGAATCGCATTCATGTCCGTGCCCGTGTTGCCGCGGTTGCGCGCGCCGAACAGGTTGACCAGGGCCGTCGTGTGGCGCCGCTTACCGTTCACCAGCACGAGGGTCTGGTCGGAACCGAGGCCGCGCAGGGCGGCCGAATCGATCAGGTCGGCCCCGTCGGCACCCGTCTGGCGCGTGGAGTTGAACGAGGGCGAAATGTATTGCAGCGATTGCGCCAGATCAAACTGGCCGCCTTGCTCGGCCACCCGGGAAATCGGGATGATATCGACCGGCACCATGGTGTCGGTGGCGGAACTGGCGACGCGGCGCGAGCCGACCACGCTGACCGTTTGCACGGGACCGTCCGTGGCGGCCGCTTCCGTGCTCTGGGCCATGGCGGCGGGACTGAAGGCGGCCAGGGCGGCGCTGCCGTACAGGCTGATGAGGATGGCTTTACGCAAGGTGGTAAGGGTCGGCACGCAGTGTCTCCAAGTGGCTGATGAGCAAGATTCGTGACTTGATTCTAGTGCCATCATTTCAGCATTCACCAGCGATACTTTGTTTTGTTATTACAAATTTGCCGTAACTGTTGTTTCCTGGTTGATTATCTTTTTGCCGCTGCCTGGCTTGCCTTGTACTGGTGCGCAATGCTCCATTCAGGTGCTGCGTTGCACCATGCCGCCCACCCAGATTACGTCTGCGCTGTATTGCACCTCGATCAGACACGGCTGCTGCGTCACGTGGCCCTGATGCAGGCGCAGCGACTGTTGCAGATGCGCCGCCAGCGCGCCCGCCGCCACGCCCGTGGCGCTGTCTTCCAGGGCCGGATCGCGGTGGTTGAAGTTGCGCCCTTCATATTCGCTCTCGCCCGTGCGGCAATACACGTAGCAGCCGCTGACCTGGTGCAGGGCGCTCCAGTCGGCGATCAGTTCCAGGTTCGGCCGCAAGGCGCGCAGGGTGGTGCGGTCGGCCACTTCCAGCAGCAGCTTCGGGCTGCCGACGGAGGCGATGACGGGCGGCGACAGCAAGTGCATGTGCTGGCCCATGAGTTCGGACGGGATATATTTTTCCAGCATGACGGTCGGTGCCGGCTGCGAAGTCAAGCCAATGAATAGCCCTTCCGCGCGGCGCACCAGCTGCAAGGCTTGCCCGCGCATGGCCGTGCTCACCGTCAAGGTTGCCGGGGCGCCGGGCGCCGTCAGCAGCACATGCGCGGCGGCCAGGGTGGCGTGCAGGCACAGGGGGCTGCGCGTGTGCGGATAAAAATAGTCGAGCACGATGCCGCCGTCCGCCTGCCGGTCGATGAAGACGCAGGCGCTCACTTGCCGCTCGCGGGCGAAGGACTGGCGCGCCGTTTCGCCGCTGCCGTCGTTCTCCACGACCAGCGCCGCATTGCCGCCACCGGGGGCGGCGCCGAAACATTTTAATAAGTGGACGATCATGGCGGTCGATGCAAAAGGTAAAACACCAGCATAAACGAAAATAGGTACAAAGCTTCTCGATGTCTTGGCCGGATGGAGTCAAAGGCTGCAGTTATTGAGGCTTTCGTGGAATCGGCATATCAACAGATGATATACTTCCCGCATGCGGATCGATCCTGCCATTGATACATTGCTGGACCTGGATGGCTCCATCCTCGACCAGGATGGCGGTTATTGGATCAAGATAGAAGCCAGGCGGACGGAGGTATCGGATGAGATTCCTCATGGCATACGCTACTCGCTGACGCTGCATGAACCATATGGCAAACGCATCCTCGGTTACGACAATGCGCACATGGTAAAGCCGCCAAAGAAATTCAAATATGCGGGACGTATCGTGGCATTCGACCATAAACACCGGCATCCGTCAGATCAGGGCGTGCCATACGAATTCAAGGATGCACAGCATCTCATCAATGATTTCTTTGCTGACGTGGATCGCATTTTGCTGGAGGTAAAAAAGCAATGAAACCGATTTTTATTGGCATCATGCCGCAAGAGAAAATCCGCGAACGCGTGCTCGCCATCGCTCGCGGCATATATAAACCGGAGGAGGATGAGCCCAAGGTCTGGTTCACTTCGATCAAATCGCTGGCGGAAGTCCTGAGCGACGAAAACCGGGCGTTGTTGCACGTGATTCTGGAAACGCAACCGGAATCCATCTCTGCATTGGCTGAGATAACGGGCCGTAAACCGAGCAACCTGTCACGCACATTGAAAACAATGTCCAATTACGGCATCGTGGAATTGAAACGGGAGCGAAATCAAGTTCGCCCCGTAGCCACAGCGACGGAGTTCCGCATAGTTGCTAACTGATTTACCGGACTATCAATGTGATCTGTCATGCGACAGGCCAAAGCCAAGCGCAGGCCGGCAGACGTTCCGTGCGCCCATCAAAATGAATACTATCCGACTAGAACCGGTTACTTGATTCAGGATGAGTATATTATACTGTGTTTATATACAGTATTGAGGTAGATCATGTGGGGCGCCGTCTTACCCGAGTATGCTGAGTTGTACTGCCTGAGCAATTTCAGCTTCCTGCATGGCGCCTCGCATGCGGAAGAGCTGGTGGCGCGCGCAGTCCAGCTTGGTTACAAGGCGCTGGCCATTACTGACGAGTGTTCGCTGGCCGGCGTCGTGCGCGCCCATGCGGTGGCCAAGCGGGCCGGTTTTCCCCTGATTATCGGCGCGCATTTTCATTTGACGCAGGCCGACGGCAGTCCGGGGCCGTCCCTGCTGGCGCTGGTGCGCGATATCGACGGTTACGGCAACCTGTCGGAACTGATCACCATGGCGCGCACGCGGGCGGCCAAGGGGCGCTATCTGTTGACGCCGGACGATTTCACCGTGCCATCGCCGGAGTTTGCCCATTTGCGGGGGCTGCCCGGCTGCCTGATGATCTTGCTGCCTGGCTATCCGGCCAAGGCGGAAACCGTGCGCGCGCAGGGAGAGTGGATGGTGGCTACTTTTGGCAGCGAGCGCAGCTGGATCGGCCTGAACCTGCTGCAGCGGGCGCAGGATGACGCGCACCGCGGCGCCGTGCAAGAGGCGGGGCAGGCGCTGGGCTTGCCCGTGGTGGCCGTCGGCCATGTGTGCATGCACGTGCGGTCGCGCAAGCCCCTGCTCGACACGTTGTGCGCGATCCGCGTGGGCAAACCCGTGGGCGAGTGCGGCTATGCGCTGGCGCAAAACGCGGAGCAGCATTTGCGCGCGCGTTTGCGCCTGGCCAATGTGTATCCGCCGCAAGTACTGGCGGAAACCGTGCGCATTGCGGGTCAGTGCACGTTTTCGCTCGACAGCCTGCGCTATGACTATCCCGTCGAGTTGGTGCCGCACGGCCACACGCCGGCGACGTATCTGCGCGAAGAAACGTATGCGGGCGCGCGCATGCGCTTTCCGCTCGGTATTCCGGCCAACGTGCAGCAGCAGATCGAGCAGGAGCTGGAGCTGATCCGGGATCTTTCCTACGAAGCGTACTTTTTGACCGTCTACGACATCGTGCGCTTTGCGCGCTCGCAAAACATCCTGTGCCAAGGCCGGGGTTCGGCCGCCAATTCGGCCGTCTGCTATTGCCTGCACATCACGGAAGTGGACCCTGCGCGCGGCAATTGCCTGGTCGGGCGTTTCATGTCGCGCGAGCGCAACGAGCCGCCCGACATCGACGTCGATTTCGAGCACCAGCGGCGCGAAGAGGTCATCCAATATATCTACGGCAAATATGGCCGCGAGCGGGCCGCGCTGGCCGCCGTGGTGATCAGCTACCGGCCCAAAAGCGCCTTGCGCGACAGCGGCCGGGCGCTGGGGATCGACCTGGCCATCGTGGAAAAGGTGGCCAAGGCGCATCGCTGGTTCGACGGCAAGCGCGATCTGCTGGAGCGCCTGGCCGAATGCGGGCTCGACCCGGAGGCGGAACTGTCGCAGCAGTGGGCGGGACTGGCGCAGCAATTGCTGGGCTTTCCCCGCCACCTGTCGCAGCATCCGGGCGGCTTTGTCATCGCGCAAGGAAAATTGTCGCGCCTGGTGCCGATTGAAAATGCCAGCATGGCCGAGCGCAGCGTCATCGAGTGGGACAAGAACGACCTGGAAGAACTGGGCTTGATGAAGGTCGACGTGCTGGCGCTGGGCATGTTGTCGGCCTTGCGCCGCGCCCTGGAACTGGTGAGTGGGCGGCGCGGTGAGGAATTTCGTTTGCAGGATATTCCCGCCGAAGACCCCGCTACCTACGACATGATGTGCGAGGCGGACACCATCGGCGTGTTCCAGATCGAGTCGCGCGCGCAGATGAGCATGCTGCCCCGGCTGCGGCCCCGTGAATTCTACGACCTCGTCATCGAAGTGGCGCTGGTGCGTCCCGGGCCCATCCAGGGCGGCATGGTGCATCCGTATCTGCAGCGGCGCCAGCAGAAGGAGCCAGTCGAGTATCCGAAGGGCCTGGAAAAGGCGCTGGGGCGCACCCTGGGCATCCCGATCTTCCAGGAGCAAGTGATGCAGGTGGCCATCATCGCGGCCGATTTCACGCCCGGCGAAGCGGACCAGTTGCGGCGCGCCATGGCGGCCTGGAAACGCAAGGGCGGCATGAACAATTACCATGACCGCATCGTCGACGCCATGGTGGACAATGGCTACGAGAAAGTATTTGCCGAGGCCATCTTCAGCCAGATCGAAGGTTTCGGCGAATACGGTTTTCCCGAGTCGCACGCGGCCAGTTTCGCCTTGCTCACGTACGCCAGTTCCTGGCTGAAATGCCACGAACCGGCCGCCTTCCTGTGCGCCTTGCTCAACAGCCAGCCCATGGGCTTTTACAGCCCCTCGCAACTGGTGCAGGATGGCCGCCGCCATGGCGTGCAGGTGCTGCCCGTCGACGTGGCCGTCAGCGGCTGGGAGGCTGCGCTGGAGGGGGATGCTCCGGCCGTGCGCCTGGGCTTGAACAGCCTGTTCGGCATGCGCGCGGACGCGGCCCAACGCATCGAGGATGCGCGCGCCATCGCCGCCTTTGCCGACGTGGCCGACCTGGCCCGCCGTGGCGGCCTGGATCGCCATGATTTGCAGGTGTTGGCCGCCGGCAACGCCCTGCATGCGCTGGCCGGGCACCGGCGCGCGGCGCTGTGGCAGGCGGTGGGCGCCGTGCCGGACAGGGATTTATTGCGTGCCACCACGCCGGAGGAAGACTTGCCCGTGCTGGCCGCGCCGACGGAAGGCGAAAGCATCGTCAGCGACTACCGCGCGCAAGGCCTGACCCTGGGCCGCCACCCGCTGGCGCTGCTGCGCGCACAGTTGCTGGAGGAACGCTTTCTGCCCGCCGCGACGCTGGCCAGCTACACGGATGGCCAACTGGCGCGCGCCTGCGGCATCGTCACCGTGCGCCAGCGTCCGGGCACGGCCAAGGGCGTCATCTTCATGACCCTGGAAGACGAGACGGGCACCGTCAACGTCATCGTCTGGCCCGACCTGGTGGAAAGCCAGCGGCGCGAAGTGCTGAGCGCGCCGCTGCTGGGCGTGTACGGCGTGTGGCAGCGCGAGGGCATCGTGCGCAACCTGGTAGCCAAGCGCCTGGTCGACATGTCGCACTTGCTGGGGCGCTTGCGCACGAGCAGTCGCGATTTTTGTTGAGGCTTGTCAACATCGCCCAGGCGGTGGCATGATTGTCATATGACTACTTTACCCGAACCGACACTGCGCCCCGCCCTGGTCGCCGACGCGCCCGCCATCGTCGCCCTGATCGACGACCTGATGCCCTTTCTGACCCTGCACCCCGATGGCGCGGGGGCGGAAAAGTTCATCGAACATTGCCGCCGGCCCGCCATCGAAGGCTATCTGTCGCAGACACGCTATGCGTATCAACTGGCGCATATCGACGGCGTACTGGCCGGCGTCGTGGCCATGCGCGACAACACGCATCTGTTCCACATGTTCGTGCCGCGCTCCCTGCACCGGCGCGGCATGGCGCGCCGCCTGTGGCAGGCAGCCCGCGATGCGTCGCTGGCCAGGGCCGATGTGACGGCGTTTACCGTCAATTCCTCGCTGTATGCCTTGCCCCTGTATGAAAGCCTGGGCTTTGTCGCCACGGGGCCGAAGGTGGAAATGGATGGCATCGCCTTCGTGCCGATGCGCATGGAATGGACGGCCTGATTACCAGCGCACGATCTTGCCCGGATTCATGATGTTCTTCGGATCCAGCGCGTGCTTGAGGGCGCGCATGGTGTCGATGGCGCCCTCGCCATGTTCTTCCACCAGGAAAGCCATCTTGTGCATGCCCACGCCGTGTTCTCCCGTGCAGGTGCCATCCATGCCGATGGCGCGCGTGACCATGTCGCTGTTGACCTTTTCCGCGCGGGCGATGTCGGCCGGGTCGTCGGGGTCGACCAGCATCTGCACGTGGAAATTGCCGTCGCCCACGTGGCCGATGATGGCGTAGACGAGGCCCTGCGCTTCGCAATCGGCCTTGGTGGCGAGGATGCATTCGGCCAGGCGCGAAATCGGCACGCAGCAGTCGGTGGAAATGGCGCGGCTGCCGGGGCGCATCTGCAGCAGGGCGAAATATGCGTTGTGGCGCGCAGCCCACAGGCGCGAGCGGTCTTCGGGGCGGCTGGCCCACTCGAAATCGCTGGCGCCATGTTCCGCCGTGATGGTTTGCACCAGTTGCGCCTGCTCGGCCACGCTGGCCGGTGTGCCGTGGAATTCAAACAGCAACAGCGGCTTTTCCGGCAACGCCATCTTGTCGTAGGCATTGATGGCCTTGACGCCATTTTCATCGAGAAACTCGACCCGTGCCACAGGAATACCCATCTGGATGGTCTGGATCACGGCGCTGACGGCTTCGCCCGTGCCGGGAAACGAACACACGGCCGCCGAGATCGCTTCCGGCAGCGGATACAGTTTTACGGTCACTTCCGTGATGATGCCCAAGGTTCCTTCGCTGCCGACAAATAGACGCGTCAGGTCGTAGCCGGCCGATGATTTTTTCGCCCGGGTCCCCGTCCTGATGATGCGGCCATCGGCCGTGACCACCGTCAGGGCCAGCACGTTTTCGCGCATGGTGCCGTAGCGCACGGCGTTCGTGCCGGACGCGCGCGTGGCCGCCATGCCGCCCAGCGAGGCATTCGCGCCCGGGTCGATGGGGAAAAACAGGCCCGTGTCGCGGATTTCCTCGTTCAGCTGCTTGCGCGTCACGCCCGCCTGCACGGTGGCCGTCAAGTCTTCATCATGCACTGCTACCATGTGATTCATTTGCGACAGATCAATCGTCACGCCGCCATGCAGGGCCAGCACGTGGCCTTCGAGCGAGGTGCCGCTGCCGTAGGCGATGACGGGCACGTCGTGCGCGCTGCACAGCTTGACGGCGGCCGCCACTTCCTCGGTGGAGTGGGCGAAGATGACGGCGTCCGGCAGCATCGGGGGATAGCTCGACTCGTCGCGGCCATGGTGTGCGCGCATGGCTTGCGTCATGGAAAAGCGGTCGGCAAAGATCAGGGAAAGTACGGCAGCAAGAGATTCTGGCAGCGGTTTTTTCAGTACCGCCAACTGGTCAGTTTGATTCACGCAAGTCCTCCGTTTTTTTTATTCTACTCCGCGCCCGGGGATTTCACCGAAGCACTATTTTTGCCAGTTGTAAAAAATTGCGCATGGTGCGCCATGCATGGGTTGCAAATGAGAATCATTTCTATTAGAATGCCCGCCAGTAGTTATTTTGCAATGCGTGCTTCCCCCCGAAAGGCCATGCCCATGAGATTTCCCCTGTCCCTCGCCGCCGTCCTGCCCGCCTGCGTGCTGGCGCTGAGCGCCTGCAGCAGCGTTGCGCCCGCCACTGGCACGTCCTCCGCCGCCACGGCGCAAGACGTGCGCCAGCTGGGCGAGATCGTCGACCTGCGCAGTGGCCAGCGCGTGACTGCCGATCAATTGCTGGCCCAGCTGGCCGCCGCCCCGCGCGTCATCGTGGGCGAGCAGCATGATCAGCTCAGCCACCACCGGATCGAGCAGTGGCTGCTGCAGCAATTGCAGGGCCAGCGTCCGCAAGGCAGCGTGCTGCTGGAAATGCTGAACCCGGACCAGCAAGCCAAGGTGGACAAGGTCAAGCCGTGGCTGCAGACGGACCCCGTCGTGCGCCCCGAGCACGTGGCCGAGCTGCTGGCCTGGCAGCCGGGCTGGAAGTGGCCGCAATATGGCGACCTGGTGATGACCGTGATGCGCGCGCCGTATCCCGTCTGGTCGGCCAACCTGAACCGCAGCGAGATCAAGCAATTGTTTGTCGACAAGCCGGCCGTGCAGGGCAAGCATTCGAACCTGGCCAATGATGGCAAGGTGCATGACAAACTGAAAGACATCATCCGCGTGATGCATGACAACCAGATCGACGCGCCGCGCCTGGCCGCCATGCTGTCGGTGCAGCAGCAGCGCGACCGCCGCATGGCCGAGCGCCTGCTGGCCGCGCCCGCGCCGGCCCTGCTGATCGCCGGCGCCTACCACGCGCACAAGGATCTGGGCGTGCCGCTGCACGTGCAGGACTTGACGGGCGGCCCCGCGCCGCTGGTGCTGGTGCTGGCGCGGCAGGGCGCCACGGTGCAGGCGCCACAGGCCGATTTCGTCTGGTACACGCCGGTGGCGGCGCCCGCCATCGCCAGCGCCAACTAAGTCATTGCATCTCCGCCGGGCGTTCAGCCCGGCACTCCTCCCCAGCAAGTCTCTTCGCAGCAGCCAGGTAGTCCGTCCGATTTTTCTTACCTGTTGAAGCTTCCATGCGTATTTCCTGTCTCAAAGCCGCTGCTGGCGGCGTGTTTCTTTCCATCTTTCATTCCGGCGCACAAGCGTCCGCCTTGCCGCACGATATGTCGCCGCTGGGCATGTTTTTCGCCGCCGACCAGGTGGTGAAAAGCGTGCTCATCGGTTTGTTGATCGCCGCGCTGGCCACCTGGGTGGTCTTGCTGGTGAAGGGCGCCAGCTTGCTGCAAGCGCGGCGCGCGGCGGCGCAAGCCGTCGCCGTGCTGAAGACGGCCACGTCCTTGCCGGACGCGGCCGCCAAAGCGGAGGGTGCCGGTGCCGCCTCGCTGGCGCAGCAGCTGCTCGATGACGTGCAGCAGGAACTGAACCTGTCGCACGCCAATGCACCGGCGGCGGCCCTGAAGGAACGGGCAGGCTTTCGCCAGGAACAGTTCATTGCGCAGCAGGTGCGCAGCATGACGCAAGGCATCGGCTTGCTGGCCAGCATAGGCGCCGTGGCGCCCTTCGTCGGCCTGTTCGGCACCGTGTGGGGCATCATGAACAGTTTCATCGGCATCGCCGCCAGCCAGAGCACGAATCTGGCCACCGTCGCGCCCGGTATCGCGGAAGCCTTGCTGGCGACAGCGCTGGGCCTGGTAGCGGCGATTCCCGCCATCGTCATCTACAACGTCTTGAGTCGCGGCATCAATCAGGTCAAGGCGCAGCTGCGCGCCGCTTCCGCGCAAGTGCTGCTGATGCTCAGCCGCGACCTCGACATGCGCCAGCAGGCCTGAGCATGGCGTCTCTTTTTCCTTCGCCGGACGACGACGCGGCCGACATGCCGGAGTTGAGCGAGATCAATGTCACGCCCTTCATCGACGTGATGCTGGTGCTGCTGATCATCTTCATGGTGGTCTCGCCGCTGGCCACCGTCGACCTGAAGATCGACTTGCCGGCCGCCACGGCCAAGCCCGAGCCGCGTCCCGACAAGCCCCTGTTCGTCTCCCTGAAGGCCGACCGCAGCCTGTATCTGGGCGAGTCGCCCGTGGCGCGCGAGCAACTGGGCAGCCGGCTCGACGCGCAGACGGGCGGCGACCGCCAGCGCACCCTGTTTTTCCAGGCCGACAAGCAAGCCGCGTATGAAGACGTGCTGGGCGTGATGGATGCCCTGCGCCAGGCCGGCTACCTGAAAGTGGGCCTGGTGGGCCGGGAGGGCGGGTGAATCCCCGTCCGGTAT
>NZ_JBWKYD010000030.1:0-69415 GCF_059423585.1 Janthinobacterium sp. GW460-12-1-14-LB5
AGTAAAAATAATCGATATTACGGCATTAAATCATGCTCTCAAACAAAGAATGACAAACCATAAGAAGCAAAATTTATTCATTATCATGTTTATAGCCAAGCGAACTTGACATATGCTCTCACAGTTGCAACAAATATTTCGTAATTTGTTCCGCCTGCGCATGCAGCGCCCGCTCGAACAGGGCGACCAGTTGCGACAGGGGCCGGTGCAAGGGCTTCACGAGATTCACCGTGAACGGCAGGGACACGGCAAAGCGGCGGATCTGCAAGCCCTGCCCCGCATAATCGAGCGCCGTGAGCGGATTGACGATGGCCAGCCCCACGCCTTCGCGCACCATGGCGCACACGGAGGCGGCGCTGTGCGTGTCGAGCGCCATGCGCCGCTCCACCCCCGCCTGCGCGAAAATGGCGTCGATCTGCTGGCGGTAGGGGTCGACGGCGGCCAGGCTGATGAAAGGCTGGCCCGCAAAGTCCGCCGGCTGCAGCACGGCCTTGCCAGCCAGCACATGGCCGTCGGGCAGCACGCACACTTCATCGACGGACATCAAGGTGGCCAGCGCGGTGCCCGGCGGCGCATTGTCCACTTCCGTCAGGCCGATATCGTGGCGCTGCGCCGACAGCCACTCTTCCAGCAGCGGCGACTCCTGCGGGGTGATGCTGATGCTCACCTTGGGAAAATCGGCGACGAAGCGCTTGCACGCCTGCGGCAGCAAGGACTGGGAAAACACGGGCAGGCAGGCGATCGACAGCTGCCCCTGGTCGAACTGGCGCAGGGCCGCCGCCGTGCTGACGATGCGTTCCAGGCCAAAGTACGCGCGCTGCACTTCCTCGAACAGCTGCAGCGCCTGGGCCGTGGGGCGCAGCCGCCCCCGTTCGCGCTCGAACAGGGTCAATCCCGTCAAGTGCTCGAGGCGCGCCAGCTCGCGGCTGACGGTGGGCTGCGAGGTGTGCAGCATGGCGGCGGCGGCCGTCACGCTGCCCGTCGTCATGATGGCGCGGAAGACTTCGATATGGCGCAGGGAGATAGTCATGCCCATATCATAAATGAATAAGGTAGCCTCAAATAGATATTTTATGTTTACAAAGAAAACCCGCATCATGGACAGCATCGTAGGATTAGCGGGCAAAGCCCGCGCAATCCGACACCACCTCCGACGCCACCATCACATAATAAAGACCACCGCCATGAAACCAGTGCCAGACGCCACCCTCGCCCAACTCGCCCAGGAACACGGCACGCCCCTGTGGGTGTATGACGCGGCCACCATCCGCGCGCGCATCGCGCAGCTGGCGCAGTTCGACACGGTGCGCTTCGCGCAAAAGGCCAATTCGAACATCCATCTGCTCACCGTGATGCGCGAAGCGGGCGTGCACGTGGACGCCGTCTCGCTGGGCGAGATCGAACGCGCGCTGCAGGCAGGCTTTACGCCCGCGCAAACGAACGGCGCCGCCGGCGTGGTGTTTACCTGCGACCTGTTCGACCGCGCCACCCTGGCCCGCGTGGTGGCGGCGAAGATCGAAGTCAATTGCGG
This sequence comes from Janthinobacterium sp. GW460-12-1-14-LB5, assembly GCF_059423585.1. Taxonomy (NCBI): domain Bacteria; kingdom Pseudomonadati; phylum Pseudomonadota; class Betaproteobacteria; order Burkholderiales; family Oxalobacteraceae; genus Janthinobacterium; species Janthinobacterium sp. GW460-12-1-14-LB5. Next base: position 1,532 of record NZ_JBWKYD010000030.1, read on the forward strand.
CTCCGTCGACATGCTGCGCCAGCTGGGCCCCGTGTCGCCCGGCCACCGCGTCTGGCTGCGCATCAATCCCGGTTATGGCCATGGCCACAGCAACAAGACGAATACGGGCGGCGAAAACAGCAAGCATGGCATCTGGCACGAAGAGCTGCCAGAGGCGCTGGCCGTCATCCGCGCGCATGGCCTGCATCTGGTGGGCCTGCACATGCACATCGGCTCCGGCGTCGACTACAGCCACCTGGAAACCGTCTGCGGCACCATGGTCGACCTGGTCAAGAACATGGGCCACGACCTGGAAGCCATTTCCACGGGCGGCGGCCTGTCCGTGCCCTACCGCGAAGGCGAGCAACCCGTCGATACGGACCATTACTTCCAGCTGTGGGATGCGGCGCGCAAGCAGATCGAGGCGCACCTGGGCCATCCCGTGCACCTGGAAATCGAACCGGGCCGCTTCCTCGTGGCCGACGCGGGCCTGCTGGTGGCCGAAGTGCGCGCCACCAAGCAAATGGGCGGCAACCACTTCACCTTGCTCGATACGGGTTTCAATGAACTGATGCGCCCCGCCATGTACGGCAGCTACCATGAAATGTCGGTGATCGCGCACGACGGCCGCGCCCTCGACGCCCAGCGTGCCACCGTGGTCGGCGGTCCCCTGTGCGAATCGGGCGACGTCTTCACCCAGCGCGACGGCGGCGTGGTGGAAACCCGCCTGCTACCTGCAGCGCAGGTGGGCGACTACGTCGTCTTCGAAGGCGCGGGCGCGTATGGCGCGTCGATGTCGTCGAACTACAACAGCCGCCCCCATGCGGCCGAATACCTGGTCGATGGGGCGCAATCCCGTTTGATCCGCCGCCGCCAGACGGTGGCCGAGCTGATTGCGCTGGAACAACTGTAAATCCTCGCCCGCGTGCGGGCATGCGCATCTGCTAACATCGGGGCAACTCGATGAAAGCCCGCCATGCCCGCCCAAGCACTTCCCTTCCGCAGCGCCACCCGGCTGCTGCTGTCCCTGCTGCTGCCCCTGCTGCTGTCCGCCGTCCTCGCCGGCTGCGCTACCCTGCCATCGCTGGACAGCCGCGTCCCCTCCACCGTCCTCACCGATACGGCCGATACCCGGCTGGCCATGGCCATTGCGCCCATGGCGGCGCAGCATCCCGGCGTGTCCGGCATCTACCCGCTGGTCGACGGGCGCGACGCCTTTGCCGCGCGCGCCCTGCTGGCCGCCGCCGCCCAGCGCAGCCTGGACGTGCAGTACTACATCTGGCACAAGGACATCACGGGCACCTTGCTGTTCGACGCCCTGCGCCAGGCGGCCGAACGTGGCGTGCGCGTGCGCCTGCTGCTCGACGATAACAACACGGCGGGCCTGGACCAGACCCTGTCCATGCTGGGCAAGCAGCGGAACCTGGAAATCCGCCTGTTCAATCCCTTCGTGCCCCGCGCGCCGCGCGCGCTGGCCTTCGCCACCGATTTTTCGCGCCTCAACCGGCGCATGCACAACAAATCGTTCACGGCCGATAACCAGGCCACCATCGTCGGTGGGCGCAATGTGGGCGATGAATATTTTGGCGCGGCCGGCGACGTGCTGTTTGCCGACCTGGACGTGCTGGCCGTCGGCCCCGTCGTCGGCGAGGTGTCGCACGATTTCGACCGTTACTGGAACAGCGCTTCGGCTTACCCGGCCAGCCTGCTGCTGACCCGCCCAGTCGACGGCGACGCGGCCACCATCGCCGCAGAGGCGGACCGCATCGACGACACCAGGGCCGCCGAGGAATACGTGCAGGCGCTGCGCACCTCGCCCTTCGTCAAGCAGATGATGGAACGCACCCTGCCCTTCGAATGGGCGCGCACGCGCATGGTCAGCGACGACCCTGCCAAGGTGCTGGACCAGGCCAGACCAGGCACGGGCGTGGCGGAAAACCTGCAAAACCTGCTCGGTGTGCCGGAAAAGGAAGTGGATCTGGTGTCGCCGTATTTCGTGCCCGGCAAGGCCGGCACGCAAGCCTTTGCCGACCTGGCCAGCAAGGGCGTGGGCGTGCGCATCCTGACGAATGCGCTGGAAGCGACCGACGTGGCGGCCGTGCATGCGGGCTATGCAAAGTGGAGGAAACCGCTGCTGGAAGCGGGCGTGCTGCTGTACGAGTCGCGCCGCTCGTGGGAAGCCGGCGACGCGCGCGAGCAAACGGGCCGCTTCGGCAGTTCCGCATCGAGCCTGCACGCGAAGACCTTTGCCGTCGACGACCGGCGCATCTTCGTCGGCTCCTTCAATTTCGATCCGCGCTCCATCGACCTGAACACGGAAATGGGCCTCGTCATCGATAGCCCCGTGCTGGCCAGCCAGCTGGGGCAAGCCATGCGCACCAGCATCCCGCAACGCGCCTACCAGGTGCTGCTTGGCGACGACGGTGCGCTGTACTGGCTCGCCCGCGACGCCAGCGGCGCCACCACGCGCTACGACACGGAACCTGGCGCCAGCGTGTGGAAGCGCATGGGGGTGGCGATTCTGTCGGTGTTGCCTATTGATTGGCTGTTATAAGTCAACGCCTGCCCCCAGGGTTTGCGCTAGGATTTACTTAACCGCCTCTGTCAAGATGCGCCCTTCAGACGCGGACGGCTGGCGTATGCGCAGCAAATGGGCCAGCGTAGGGGCGATATCGACCACTTCCGCGTACTGGCCATAGGCGCCCGGCTTGATCCAGCGGGGGCCGAAGACCATCAGCGGCACGTTGGTGTCGTACGTGTACGGCGTGCCGTGCGAGGTGCCGCCGCTGCCCTTGCCGAAGTACCAGGCCGGCTTTGTGACGACCATCAGGTCGCCCGACAGCTGACGGTTCCAGGCGCGGCGCATCAAGGTATCCATGCGCGTGGCCACTGCCCCTGTTTCCATCTGCGTGCGCGTGTAGACTTGCGCCAGGCCGTCCTGCTGCAGCAGGAAGCGGGCCGCCGCGTCTTCCAGGGCCGCGCGATGGACGCCGCTCTTTTCCGCCAGCGCGTAATCGAGGTAGATGTTCGGCAGCGACGACGTCGTCACCAGTTTATCGATGCCCAGGCTGGTTGCCAGGTGCTGGTTCAAGGCATCGACCAGCTTGGCGCCATCGATGCGCCTGGCCGAGAAGCCCCGCGTTTCGGCGAATTCCGGCACGTTGGCAAAACCATGGTCGGCCGTCAGCACCACCAGCACGTTGTCCATGCCGACTTTTTTATCGAGGTCGGCAAAGAAGCCGGCCAGCATGCGGTCCAGGCGCTGCAGGTGGTCGTGCGACATCTTGCTTTCCGGGCCGTAGGCATGGTTCACATAGTCGTGCGCGGACAGGCTCACGCCGAGGATGTCGGGCACGCCGGCCGGGTTGCGGCCCAGGTTTTCGCCATCGATGGCGGCGCGGGCGAATTCCAGGGTCAGCTCGTCGAGGAAGGGACCGGACTTCAACCGGCTGTAGTACTCGCCATCGAGCTTGCCGCTGTCGCTGTAATAGGCGAACGGGAAGGTGTTGCGCGTGCCCGGCTTGGCCGCCACCAGATCATCACGGGCGTCGCGCGCATAGGCTGAATCGGCCAGCAGCGGCGTCCAGCTCTTGCCATAATAACGGTCCTGCGGTTTGGCCGCCTGGTAGCGCTGCACCCATTGCGGATGCTGCTGCATGTAATAGGTGCTGCTGGCGAAATTGCCCGTCTTTTCCATGTACATGTACGCCGTGCCCGTTTTCCCGGCCAGCAAAATGGCGCCCCGGTCCTTGCCCGACACGGTGACGACCTTGGCCTGGTCGCCCGTGGCATAGCGCAACTCGTCGCCCAGGGTGCTCACGCGCAGCTTGGTCGGCGCCGTGCCGTCGTCGGGCTGCGTTGCTTCGCCGATGTAATGGAAATTGCCGTCCTCGGTGCAGTACACGGATTTTTTCGTGACGGGATCGATCCAGTTATTGCCGATCACGCCATGCTGATAAGGATAGGCGCCCGACAGCACGGCCGAGTGGCCGATGGCGGTCACCGTGATGCCATGCGCCTGGTGCGCATCGCTGAACCATGCGCCCTGCTCCAGCAGGCGGCGGAAGCCGCCCTGGCCGAACTGGTCGCGGTAGCGTGTTACCTGCTCTTGCGGCAAGCCGTCGACCACCAGCACCACGACCAGCTTCGGCTGCGCCGCAGCCGGGGGTACGGCCTTGGCCGCATATGCCTGGCAAGCCGCCACGCTAGTCACCAGCAGCAGCGCATGCGCCAGTTGCCGGGAAAGGGAGAAATGTTTCGTCATATCCGCTCATCAAAAGTTAGGCCACCGGCCAGCATACGCCGACTATATGACACAATAATGACAAGAGGCAACAATATGAAAAAGGCCAGGCTCCATCGCTGGAACCCGGCCTTTGCCACAATAGACAATATATCTGACTTACTTGACCGTCACCTTGATGCTTTTGCTCAACTCCGGCCCATACGACTGGTGCGCGCCGTTGGCGAACTGCATCGTCAGGGTGTACTGGCCCGGCGGCAAGGTGACATCCGTTTCCGTTTGACCTTTGCCGAAATGTAAATGCTTTTCGTCCATGGGTATCATCTCGCCCGCCTTCATCGGCCCCATATTGATGAGCAAATGATGGTGGCCCGTCTTGGCCGTCATATCGCCGGCCGGCTTGACGTCCATGCCGCTGACGGCAAATTTCACTTTGAACGGACTCGTCACCGTCGCGCCATCGACTGGCTCGACGAACGAGACGGATTGGGCGAAGGCGCTGGCGGCCAGCAGGCTGCCGGCAAGCAGGACTGCGGCCTGGCGCAGGAATACGGTGGTCAATTGCATGATGTCTCCTCTTGTTTAATAACAACACGGACTGCATGAAACCATATTCCTGCCGGCAGTGGCGCATAGGAGCGCCAAGTCCAGCCGCTAGTCGTTCTTGATGACGATCGACGGGAATTTACTTGTCATATCCTTCGCCTTTTCCGCCACCTTGATGGCGATGGTGCGGGCGATCTGCTTGTAGATCACGGCGACGGGGCCTTCCGGCTCGGCCACGACGGTCGGCGTGCCCGAGTCCGTCTGCTGGCGAATCGCCATGGTCAGCGGCAAGGCGCCGAGGAATTCCACGCCAAAGTCCGCACACATCTTCGCGCCGCCGCCGGCGCCGAAGATTTCTTCCGCATGGCCGCAGTTCGAGCAGATATGCGTGCTCATGTTTTCCACCACGCCGAGGATCGGAATGCCGACTTTCTCGAACATTTTCAAGCCCTTGCGCGCGTCCAGCAGCGCGATGTCCTGCGGCGTCGTGACGATCACGGCGCCCGTGACGGGCACTTTCTGCGACAGGGTCAGCTGGATATCGCCCGTGCCTGGCGGCATGTCGACGATCAGATAATCGAGGTCGCGCCAGTTGGTCTGGTCCAGCAGTTGCTGCAAGGCTTGCGTGACCATCGGGCCGCGCCACACCATCGGCTCGTCCGGATCGATCATGAAGCCGATCGACGACACTTGCAGGCCGTGGTTTTCCATCGGCTCCATGCTCTTGCCGTCCAGCGTCTTCGGCTGGCCGCTGATGCCCAGCATCATCGGCTGCGACGGGCCATAGATATCGGCGTCCAGCATGCCGACGGTGGCGCCTTCGGCGGCCAGGGCCAGGGCCAGGTTGACGGCCGTGGTCGATTTGCCAACGCCGCCCTTGCCGGAAGCGACGGCAATGATGTTTTTCACGTTGCTCATCGGCTTCAAGCCGCGCTGCACCGTGTGCGAAATGATCTTCGACGACACGCCCACGCTGACGTTGCCCACGCCCGGCAGCACGCGCAGGGCGGCCAGCACGGACTTGCGGATCAGGTCAATCTGGCTCTTGGCGGGGTAGCCCAGCTCGATGTCGAGCGAAATGTCGCTGCCATCGACCTTCAGATTCTTGACGGTTTTGCTGGAAACGAAATCTTTATGTGTATTTGGATCAATAACCTGGGCCAGCGCGGCCTTGACGTCTTCTACTGTGATGCTCATGTAAATCTCCGTGTGTACTACATATGTGCAATACGCGCAGTCTAGCGCAAATTTGCATGGTGCGATGGCGGCAAAAGCATCACTTGCCGGCGCTGCATCTGCTCATATTGCCTTTCCGCTGTTAAAATGTCCTATTATCCATCCCAAAAGTGCATCAATCATGACTCGCAAGCTGTTCGTCACCACTGCCCTGCCTTACGCAAACGCCGCTTTTCACATTGGCCACATCATGGAATACATCCAGGCTGATATCTGGGTCCGGTTCCAGCGAATGCAACGCGATGGCGCAGCCGGCCGTGAAGTGCACTTTGTGGGCGCCGACGATACGCATGGCACGCCCATCATGATCGCCGCCGAAAAGGAAGGCATCACGCCGCAGCAATTCGTCGCCAACATCGCCGCCGGCCGCGCCCAGTACCTCGATGGCTTCCACATCGCCTTCGATAACTGGTATTCGACCGATTCGCCGGAAAACGTTGATCTGTCGCAATCGATCTACCGCAAGCTGCGCGATACGGGCCTGATCGTCACGAAAACCGTCGACCGCTTCTTCGACCCGGTCAAAGGCATGTTCCTGGCCGACCGCAACATCAAAGGCGAATGCCCGAAATGCGGCGCCAAGAATCAGTACGGCGACAATTGCGAAGTGTGCGGCGCCGCTTACCAGCCGACCGACCTGGTCAACCCGTTCTCCGTGTTTACCAACGCGACGCCCGTGATGAAGCCGTCGGAACAGTATTTCTTCAAGCTGTCCGACCCGCGCTGCTTCGAATTCCTCAAGGATTGGCTGAATACGCCAGGCCGCCTGCAGCCGGAAATGGTCAACAAGGTCAGCGAATGGCTGGGCGAAGCGGGCGAAAAGCTGGCTGACTGGGATATCTCGCGCGATGCGCCCTATTTCGGCATCCCGATTCCCGATGCGCCGGGCAAGTTCTTCTATGTGTGGATGGACGCGCCCGTCGGTTACCTGGCCAGCCTGAAAAACTATTGCGACAAGAAAGGCATCGATTTCGACGCCTTCCTGAACGACCCGACGACGGAACAGATCCATTTCATCGGCAAGGACATCGTCTCGTTCCACCTGCTGTTCTGGCCTGCCATGCTGAAATTTGCCAATCACCCGGTGATCGACAAACTGAAAGTCAATGTACACGGCTTCCTGACGGTCAATAACGAAAAGATGTCGAAGTCGCGCGGCACGGGCATCTCGCCGCTGCGCTACCTGGACCTGGGCATGAACCCGGAATGGCTGCGCTACTACATCGCGTTCAAGCTGAACTCGAAAGTGGAAGACCTGGACTTCAACGGCGAAGATTTCGTGGCCCGCGTGAACAGCGACCTGATCGGCAAATACGTGAACATCGCCAGCCGCTGCGCCGGCTTCATCGCCAAGCGTTTCGACGGCAAGCTGGCATCGACGCTGTCGGAAGGCGCGCAAAGCTGGATCAACCGCGCGCTGACGGTGGACGTCAACGGCGTCATCGTCGAGCGCCAGGCCAGCATCGCCGCGCATTTTGAAAACCGCGAATTCGGCAAGGCCTTGCGCGAAATCATGGAAATCGCCGATATCACCAACCAGTATGTCGATGAAAACAAACCGTGGATCCTCGCCAAGGACGTCGAAAAGACGGCCGAACTGCACGACGTGTGCACGACGGCCCTGATCCTGTTCCGCCAGCTGACGATTTTGCTGTCGCCGGTGCTGCCGGGCGTGGCCAAGAACGTGGCATCGTTCCTCAACGACGCCGAGTTCACTTGGGCGGATACGCAAGTGTTCGGCGACGCCGTCTCGAACAGCATGCTGGGCCGCACCATCGGCGCCTACAGCCACTTGATGACGCGCATGGATGCGAAGATGATCGAAGCGCTGTTTGACGCGCCGCAAGCGGCCCCCGCCATCGCGGCACCGGCCGGCGACGCCGCCAACGACGCCGCAGCAGCCCCAGCCGCTGCAGCCATCGAGGAACTGGCGCCCGAAATCAAGATCGACGACTTCCTCAAGGTCGACCTGCGCATCGCCAAAATCGTCAACTGCGAACTGGTCGACGGTTCCGACAAGCTGCTGCGCCTGACCCTGGACGCGGGCGAAGGCCGCTTGCGCAATGTCTTCTCCGGCATCCGTTCGGCGTACCAGCCGGAAGAACTGATCGGCAAGCTGACGGTGCTGGTGGCCAATTTGGCGCCGCGCAAGATGAAGTTCGGCATTTCGGAAGGCATGGTCATGGCCGCCTCCGCCGCCGACGAGAAGGCCAATCCGGGCATCTACATCCTGAACCCATGGCCGGGCGCCGAACCTGGCATGCGCATCCGTTAAGCCACCACAAGGACCGATGATGAATATCGTGGTGCGCGAAGCAACGAATGCCGATGCACAACTGATCGCCGAGCTGACCCGCGCCGCGTGGGCCGGCAAGGTGGCGGCCTCGTCCAGTGGACACCACGAGACGGCGCAGCAGGTGGAAGCGCAACTGCGCCACGGCGGCGGCTTTCTGTTGCTGATCGACGACATTCCAGCCGGTTCGCTGCGCTGGATGCCGCTCGACAGCGATCCCGCCATCTGGAAGATTTCGCGCATGGGCGTGCTGCCCGCCTACCGGGGCAGCCACGTCTCGCAACATTTGCTGGAAGCCATCATTCATCATGGCCTGTCGTGCCAGGCCGAGGAATTGCGTCTGGCCGTGCGGCGCGACCAGCGCAAGCTGATCGATTTTTATGCGGCCTTCGAATTCGACCTGGCCGAAGAACTGGAATATTCGCACGCCAACCCCGCCGAACCGGCGCCGATGGTGATGCGGCGCTTGTTACGTTATTGATTGCGTTATTGATTTTTAGCAATTTCGCCCCGGACTTGCCGATACGACAACCCGCCAAGCGGTACGGCGCGGTAGAATACGGCCGGCTGACCTTACCCATAAGACACTCAGAAGAGAATATGAAACTGCCTGCAAAACACAACAACTACGTATCCGACCACACCTTGTTCATCGCCGAACTGAAGGCCAAGAACCCTGGCATGGAAGCGGGCCAGCAAGCGGGCCGCGCCCTGCTGTGGGATAAACCGGCCGTCAGCATCGATGAGCAGGAGCGCCAGCTGGCGTCGGCCGTCAAGCAACAGGCTTACGTTTACCAGAACAAGAACTAAGATCTGGAACCGGCACGATGTTGCCTGAAGAGTCTGCAGTCACGCCGGAAGCCGACGCTTCCGGCGCCGGCGCAGTCATCGAGTCGCCCGAACCCGCCGCTGGCGGCGACGGCAGCGGCGACCCCGCAGCATCCGCCACGGCAGTAACGGACGCGGCGCCCGCCGCCGACCCGCTGGGCATCGCCCGCCTGTACGGCGAGCCGATGATGCGCATGCCGACGGATTTGTACATTCCGCCGGACGCGCTGGAAATCTTCCTCGAAGCCTTCGAAGGCCCGCTCGACTTGCTGCTCTACCTGATCCGCAAGCAAAACTTCAACATTCTCGATATCCCGATGGCGCAGGTGACCCTGCAATATCTGAAATATGTCGACCAGATCCGCGTGCGCAACCTGGAACTGGCCGCCGAGTATTTGTTGATGGCTGCCATGTTGATCGAGATCAAGTCGCGCATGCTTTTGCCATCGCGCAAGAGCGACGTCGAGGAAGATGGCGGCGACCCCCGTGCCGAACTGGTGCGCCGCCTGCTCGAGTACGAACAGATCAAGCTGGCCGCCTACGACCTGAACGCCATTCCCCAGTTCGAGCGCGATTTCGTGCGCACGCAGATTTTCATCGAGCAAAGCCTGACGCCCACCTGGCCCGACGTGGAACCGGTGGACTTGCAGCAGGCGTGGCTCGACGTGCTGAAACGCGCCAAGCTGACCCAGCATCACCGCATCAGCCGCCAGGAACTGTCCGTGCGCGAGCACATGTCGAGCATTTTGCGCCACTTGCAGTCGTCGCGCTTCGTCGAGTTCAGCGAGCTGTTCGACATTGCCGGCGGCGTGCCCGTGGTGGTGGTCAACTTCGTGGCCTTGCTGGAACTGGCCAAGGAAACCCTGATCGAAATCACGCAGGCAGAACCGTTTGCCCCCATCTACGTCCGGCTGGCGTATTCGCCCGCCTGATCCCTTCCCTTTGTCACTGACCACCGTACAACGGGGTTTTAGCGAAAGCAATCCATGAAAATTATTTCCGACATTGAAGAATTGCGCGACCAGCTCAGCGGACAGCTGCGCACGGCGTTCGTCCCCACCATGGGCAACCTGCACGAAGGCCATCTGTCGCTGATGCGCCTGGCGCGCAAGCATGGCGACCCCGTCGTCGCCTCAATCTTCGTGAACCGCCTGCAATTCGGCCCGAACGAGGATTTCGAGAAATATCCGCGCACCATGGCGGCCGACATCGCCAAGCTGGAAAAGGAAGGCGTGTACGTGCTGTTCGCGCCGACGGAAAAGGAACTGTATCCGGAGCCGCAGGAATACCGCGTGCGCCCGCCCGATGACCTGGGCAATACCCTGGAAGGCGAATTCCGCCCCGGCTTCTTCGAAGGCGTGTGCACGGTCGTCACCAAGCTGTTCTCGTGCGTGGGTCCCCGCGTGGCCGTGTTCGGCAAGAAGGATTACCAGCAACTGATGATCATCCGCAACATGGCGCGCCAGTTCGCACTGCCGACGGAAATCATCGCCGCCGAAACCTACCGTGCAGAAGATGGCCTGGCCTTGTCTTCGCGCAATATGTACCTGTCGGAAAGCGAACGCGCGGAAGCGCCGGAACTGTTCAAGGGCCTCAATTTCGTGGCCGAGGAAGTGCGCAAGGGCAACTTGGCCGTGGGCGAACTGGAACAGGCCAGCATGCAGTTGTTGAACAGCCGCGGCTGGAAGTCGGACTACATCGCCGTACGCAAGCGCGCCAACCTGCAAGCGCCAAGCGCCGCCGAACTGGCCGCCGGCGAACCGCTGGTGGTGCTGGCCGCCGCCAAGCTGGGGCAGACTCGACTCATCGACAACCTGGAAATTTAAACGCAGTCAGAGCGGGGCCGTTCGGCCCCGTTTCTTTTATTACTTCTCCATCCCTACCAGCTTGAGCTCGGCAAACAGCGGCTTGTTGCTGCCGCGTGCCGCTTGCAACATGTCATAGCTGGCCGCATCGAGCACGATTTCCTCGCCCGCCCACAGCTTGCGCTGGTTCGCAGGCAGCCTCAGGCTGCGCAGGATGGCCCGCACCTGGGCCGGATCGGCTGCCAGCAGGCGGATGGCGTGCGCATGGCGCTGCGTCCCCGTGAGTATCGGCAAGCCGCCCTCGGGGCCATACTGACTCAGGCTGACATAGTCGCGGCCTCCCAGGCGGTGCAGATAAGCATGCCGGCCATCAGCTTCGGCAGGCAACTGCGCGGCCGGCTCCTGCATCTCGACGACGGTAGCCGCGACAGGTGCGACGCTGGTTTGTTCAAGGCTCACGCCGCAAGCTGCCAGCAAGGCCGTGCTCAGGGCAAAAAATAATACGGGTGCTCGGCGCATGTTGCGCTCCTTCTTGTCGGGGTCGGGGACAAAGGGAATAGTGCAGCGATCATGGGCCAAATTATTTGACGTGTAAAGTTAACTTTGGGAAATATTTCATTCCCTTGCGCAATGACTTGCGGTCAGCGGCACCACGCCTGTCCATACCAGCCAGACCGGCAATCATTGTTAATCCAATTTGCACATTGAAATCAAGATCCCTATCTTTATCCATGGATTAATAAAGATCACAATGGCTGCACTGGCCCATGCAGGCCGCCACCACGACAGGAGAACACCATGAATACCGCATCCACCCCAGCCAAAGTTGCCATCGTCACGGGCGCCTCGCGCGGCATCGGCGCGGCCATCGCCCGCCGCCTGGCGCGTGACGGCATGCAGGTCGTCGTCAATTACTCCAGCGGCAAGGAGTCGGCAGACGCGCTGGTGGCGGCCATCGCGGCCAGCGGCGGTGCCGCCATCGCCGTCAAGGCCAACGTGGCCGATGCGGGCGAGGTGCAAGCGCTGTTCGATGCGGCCGAGGCGGCCTTCGGCGGCGTTGACGTGCTGGTCAACAACGCCGGCATCATGCCGCCCGCGCTGCCAGCCCTGGCCGACACGGACGACGCCACCTTCGACAGCCTGTTCGCCATCAACGTCAAGGGCAGCTTCAACACCATGCGCCAGGCGGCGACGCGCTTGCGCCACGGCGGCAGCGTGGTCAACTTCTCGAGCAGCGTGATCGGCCTGGCCCTGCCCGGCTATGCCGTCTACGGTGCCACCAAGGCGGCCATCGAGACGATGACGGCTATCTTCGCCAAGGAATTACGCGGCAAGAACATCACCGTCAACGCCGTCGCCCCCGGCCCCACGGCCACGGCCCTGTTCTTGAACGGCAAAACGGAAGAAACGATAGAACGCATGGGCAAGATGGCGCCGCTGGAGCGCCTGGGCACGCCGGAAGACATCGCCGCCGCAGTCGCCTTCCTGTGCGGCCCCGATGGCCGCTGGATCAACGGCCAGACCCTGCGCGCGAATGGCGGCCTGGTATAAGCGAGTTCAGCCGACGAAAAAAAACGCTGCCTGTTTGCACAGGCAGCGTTTTTCTTGATCGGTATCAAACCGTGATCAGGCGCCGGCTTTTTCCAGCTTCTCGAAAATCTTGTTCAGCTTTTCATCGAGTGTCGCGGCCGTGAACGGCTTGACGACATAACCGCTGGCGCCAGCCTGGGCGGCGGCGATGATGTTTTCTTTTTTCGCTTCGGCGGTGACCATCAGCACGGGCAGCTTGGCCAGTGCGGGATCAGCGCGGATATGCTGCAACATCGTCAGGCCATCCATGTTTGGCATGTTCCAGTCCGAGACGACGAAATCATACGATTCCGCCCGCAGCTTGGCCAGGCCCATCACGCCGTCTTCCGCCTCATCGACGTTGGCATAACCCAGTTCCTTCAACAGATTCCGGACAATGCGGCGCATCGTCGAAAAATCGTCAACGACTAAAAATTTCATCTTTGGATCAGCCATGAATAACTCCGTTGTTTCTGTAGCGGTTTGTTAATAATATCGACATGAATGCCGACATTATGGTCGACACTACGGCAGCAAGTTGTAGGATAGCATTTTCGTTGCTTTTAGGCGAACAAACTTGCCTCAGATCATATAAAACGTGGCTTACACGCGCAAAGCACGCATGCCGTGCGCAGCCAAGTGTCCCAGCACCATGCCAGGCAGCGCCGTCAGAGCGCCGACCTCATGCGTAGCACCGATGGCGATCGCCTCGCGCGGCATGCCGAACACCACGCAACTGGCTTCATCCTGCGCAAAATTATACGCTCCTGCAGCCTTCATCTCCAACATGCCTTGTGCGCCATCCTTGCCCATGCCGGTAAGGATCACGCCGACGGCATTTTTACCGGCCGATTGCGCTGCCGAACGGAACAGCACGTCGACCGAGGGGCGGTGACGGTTGACCGGCTCGCCCTGGTCGATTTTGGTCATGTAGTTGGCGCCGCTGCGCGTCAGGGTCAGGTGCGAATGGCCGGGCGCGATGTAGGCATGGCCGGGCAGCACGCGTTCGCCGCCTGCCGCTTCCTGCACCGATATCTTGCACAGCGAATCGAGACGGCGCGCAAACGAGCGCGTAAAGCCTTCCGGCATGTGCTGCGTGATCAGGATGCCGGGGCAATCGGACGGCATCTGCATGAGGAATTCGCGGATCGCTTCCGTGCCTCCCGTGGAGGCGCCCACGATGATCAGCTTTTCGCTCGACGTCAAGGGGCTGCGCAGCGCAGGCAGCGGCGCGGCCACCTTGTCGCCGGCAGACGGCAGGGTACGCGCGCGGATGCGTGCCTTCGAGGCGGCGCGGATCTTGTCGGCGATCATGTCGGTGTACTCGCGCATGCCGCTCTGGATGGAAATTTTCGGCTTGGTGACGAAATCGACGGCGCCCAGTTCCAGCGCGCGCATGGTGATTTCCGAACCGCGCTCGGTCAGGGACGACACCATCAGCACCGGCATCGGGCGCAAGCGCATCAGCTTTTCCAGGAAGTCCAGGCCATCCATCTTCGGCATCTCGACGTCGAGGGTCAGCACGTCGGGGTTGGTCTGCTTGATCATCTCGCGCGCCACCAGCGGATCGGGCGCCGCCCCCACCACTTCCATGTCGGGCTGGCTGTTCACGATTTCGGTCATGACGCTGCGAATCAGCGCCGAATCATCCACGATCAATACTTTGATCTTCATAAATATCCTTCCAGGCCTTGCGGCCCTTGTATCTTATTAAATTAGTACCCCGGACCACACCGCCGCACGCCGCACAAGGTGACGCGCAGCAAGTTTGGTCCGCTGTCACTAGAACAGTTCGACCTCGCCACCCACCGGCGCGACCTTGAGGCGGCTGGCGTAATCGAGTTCGCGGCGCACCAGGGTGTCGTTATGCGTCTGCATCAGCTTTTTCACCAGCACCTTGCCGCTGCGGGGGAAAAAATACACCTTGCGCGGGTGGATGTCGTTGAGATCTTCCGCCACCACGCGCATCTTTTCCGCCTTCAGGTAATTGATGACGAAGGCCGCATTGCGCTCGCCCACGTTGATCGCCGTGAAGCCGCGCAGCACGGCGCCGCCGCCGAATACCTTCGCTTCCATGTTCTCGCGCCGCGCGCCAGCCTTCAGCAAGTCGTTGATCAATATCTCCATGGCGTAGGTGCCATAGCGCATCGATGCGGAAATCGGGCTGTTCGGATCGCTGCCGCCGTCGGGCAGCATGAAATGGTTCATGCCGCCCAGGCCCGTGACGCGATCGCGGATGCAGGCCGAGACGCAGGAGCCGAGCACGGTGACGATCAGCATGTCCTTGTTGGTAAAGTAATACTCACCAGGCAAGATCTTGGCGGCGTCACAATTGAACGTCCTGTCGTAATAGACGTTAGTGGCGAATTGCTCTTTGGATTCCAGGCTCATATTTCACTCTCATGTACGATGCGACGATGCCTTGGGCGCGGCGCCCCGAGGCTGATCGAGCTCATAGACTGTTTTACCGCGCAGCTTCAATGAATCCGACACGTACAGAAAATTCTCCGAATGGCCCGCAAACAGCAGGGCATCGGGCTTCATCAATGGCACAAAGCGCGACAGGATCTTGCGCTGCGTCGCCTTGTCAAAATAAATCATCACGTTACGGCAAAAGATGACGTCGAACTGCCCCGTCAATGGCCAGCTGTCGGCCAGCAGGTTGAGCGGCTTGAAGGTGATCATCTGGCGCAGTTCCGGGCGCACCCGCACCTGCCCTTCGCGGTCGCCCTTGCCGCGCAAGAAAAAGCGCCGCGCACGGTCGGCCGGCATCTTGTCGAGCCGGTCCAGGTTGTAGACGCCATTGGCGGCCGTGGCCAGCACATTCGTGTCGATGTCCGTGGCGATGATGGTGACCGGCGGCGTGAGCGTATTGAACGCCTCGCACACCGTCATGGCGATCGAATACGGCTCTTCGCCGGTGGAGCTGGCCGAACACCAGATGGTGATCGGCCCGCTCAGTTTTTTCACATGCTCGGCCAGCAGCGGGAAGTGATGCGCCTCGCGGAAGAACGACGTCAGGTTGGTCGTCAGCGCATTCGTGAACGCTTCCCACTCGTCGCCCATGCGGCCCGCTTCCAGGTCGTCCAGGTAGCGGACGAACGAGGAGATGCCGGTCGCGCGCAGGCGCCGCGCCAGGCGGCTGTAGACCATCTCCTGCTTGCTGTCGGCCAGCGCGATGCCGGCCCGCTTGTAAATCATGGCGCGGACCCGTTCGAAGTCCTTGCCAGTGAAATCAAATTCCTTGACCGAATCCGTTTTAGTTTGCGGCATTTTGTTTTTACCTCTCTATGACTACTCTGACCAATGCCTTTGCAAGTATAACTAGCGGGACCGGGTTGGCGTCAGAACTCTTCCCAATCGTCGCCGCCGGCCGCCGCCAGCTTTTTCGCGGGCGGTGGCGTGCCGGCTTGCGCCGTCTTTGCCAACCGCCGTGTAGTTGCCGCCACTGCAGGCGCCGGCCGTGCCGCCGCCTTTACCGGCACGGGGGCGGGTGTGGCCGTTGGCGCAACGCTCTCGCCACCCAGCTTGAAGATGCTGACGGCGTCGGCCAGTTTCTGCGCCTGGTCCTGCATGCTCTCGGCCGCCGCCGCCGCTTCCTCGACCAGCGCCGCATTTTGCTGCGTCATCTGGTCCATTTGCGCGATGGCCTGGTTCACTTCCTCGATGCCATGGCTCTGTTCCTGCGTTGCCGCCGTGATCTCGCCCATGATGTCGGCCACCTGCCGGATCGACGTGACGATCAGGCCCATGGTCTGCCCCGCCTCGTCCACCAGGCGGCTGCCGGCATCGACCTTGTCGACCGAGTCGCCGATCAGGCCCTTGATCTCTTTCGCCGCGCCGGCGGATCGTTGGGCCAGATTGCGCACTTCCGACGCCACCACCGCAAAACCGCGCCCCTGCTCGCCTGCGCGCGCCGCCTCGACGGCCGCATTCAGCGCCAGGATATTCGTCTGGAACGCAATGCCGTCTATGACGCCGATGATATCGACGATCTTGCGCGAGCTGTCCTTGATGGAACCCATGGTGTCGACCACTTGCGCCACCACCTTGCCGCCCTGCTCCGCCACCGACGATGCCGACACGGCCAGCTGGTTGGCCTGGCGCGCGTTGTCCGCATTCTGCTTCACGGTCGACGTCAGCTCTTCCATCGACGATGCCGTCTCTTCGAGCGAACTGGCCTGCGTTTCCGTGCGCGCCGACAGGTCCGCATTGCCGCTGGCGATCTCGCGCGACGCCACGGTGATGGTGTCCGTCCCATTGCGCACGTCGCTGACCGTCTGCACCAGGCTCTCGTTCATGTCCTTGAGTGCCTGCTGCAAGGCGCTCGTTTCATCCTTGCCTTCAACCACCACGCGCGCCGTCAGTTCGCCGGCAGCCACCTTCTGCGCCACTGCCAGGGCACCGGACAGCGGCACCGTGATCGAACGCGTGATGAAGATGGCGCACCAGGCGCCGATCGCCACCGCCGCGCCGCCCAGGATGAACAATACCGTCATCAGGCGCGCATCGGCCGCCAGCGAATCGTCCATGAAGCTTTGCTGCGCCACGTGCTGCAAGTCGAGCAGCTTGTTGATATCGGCCAGGGTCGTCTTGTTCAAGGGATCGATGCGGGTGGCAATCACCTTCGCCGCGCCCTCGCTGTTAAACGCCAGCACCTGCCCCATCGCTTCCTTGAAGGCGGCATCGACTTCGCCGTCGGCCTTGGCGATATTGGCCAGCAGCGCCTTCTCGCCCTCGGACAGGCCCAAGGTGGCCAGCTTGCCGCGCGCACCGTCATACAGCTTGCGCTGCTCGCGCACCTTGCCCTCTTCCACCTGCATCAGGCCCACATCGCCCTGCAAGCCGATATTGCGCATGGCGATACCGGTTTCCAGCATCGCGCTTTTCATCAGCGACGCCTGCGTATTCTTTTCGCTGGCCACTGCCAGACCCGTGAGCAACTGGGCCTTGTTACGGTAATTCAGCGCATTCGCCGAAACGATCACCACCACCAGGATGGCGAGGATGCTGCCGAAACCTATCCCCAGCCGGGTGCCTATCTTGATATCGCGCAAACTCATTACAGTCTCCAATATTTATGTGAACGGCGCCCGTTCAACCGGACGGCGCCGTGTTGTGGCCGGGTCTCTGACGGACCTTGCAGCCTGCCGGCGCGCCTCTGGCAAGTAACCCCCAATAAATTATTATGATTTCTGACTTCCATAACCGGCGCTGTGCGGTGTTGCCCGCAGCTAGCAGTGCTCGCACTGCGTCGCTGCGGGCGCCTTGCACAGCATCCGGTTCTGTTCGTCATAAATTCACAATAATTTCCCGAGGATTACTTTCCCGCGCCGGTACATGCATATCTGTAGTGATTCTTTGCGTGGTAAAGCGGCGGCGCACCGGGCGCCGCCTTGCTGCCGCTTACGCCGCCAGCTTGTCGATCAGGCCCATCTCGCTGCTTGACATCAGCTTGTCGATGTCGACCAGGATCAGCATGCGCTCGTCGATGGTGCCCAGGCCGATCATGTAGTCGGTCGAGAAGGCGGTGCCCATTTCTGGCGCCGGCTTCACCTGCTCCGGCGTCAGGGTGGTGACGTCGGAAACGCTGTCGACCACCATGCCGACGATGCGGCCGCCGATGTTCAGGATGATCACAACCGTGAACTGGTCGTATACGGGCGTGCCCAGGTTGAACTTGATGCGCATGTCGACCACGGGAATGATGATGCCGCGCAGGTTGATCACGCCCTTGATGAATTCAGGCGCATTGGCGATGCGGGTAACCGCTTCGTAACCACGGATCTCCTGGACCTTCAGGATATCGATGCCGTACTCTTCGGAGCCCAGGGTGAAGGCCAGGAATTCACGGCCGGCGATGTCCTTGCCGTCGCCCGCATTGCTTCCGGATGTTTGTTGAGTATCTGACATGGTGCGTTTTCCTATCTTTTATCTATCGGTATTACGAAAAAATGGACTCGTCGGCCAGCTGGCGAGAGGAACGGATCAGGGCGGCGACATCGAGAATCAGCGACACGCCGCCATCGCCCAGGATGGTGGCGCCGGAAATGCCCACCACCTTGCGGTAGTTCGATTCGAGGTTTTTCACCACGACCTGCTGCTGCCCCACCAGGTCGTCGACAAACAGGGCCGCCTTGCGCCCTTCCGTCTCGAGGATCACGCAGATGCCTTCCGAGGGACTGGTAAAACGCGGCGCAATGTCGAACATCTGGTACAGCGGAATCAACGGCAGGTATTCGCCGCGCACTTTCACCACTTGCCCCTTCCCGCTGATGTCCTTGACATCCTCAACGGCTGGCTGCAGGGATTCGATGACAAAGCCCAGCGGTAAAATATACACTTCGTCGCCGACGCGGATCGACATGCCGTCCAGGATGGCCAGGGTCAGCGGCAGCGAGATCGAAATCGTCGTGCCGAAACCCTTGGCCGAACGGATGTCGACCACGCCGCCCATGGCGCTGATATTGCGCTTGACGACATCCATGCCCACGCCGCGGCCCGACACGTCGGTGACCGCTTCTGCCGTGGAAAAGCCTGGCGCGAAAATCAGCTGCCACACGTCGGCATCGCTCATCGACTCGGACACGTCCAGGCCCTGCTGCGCGGCCTTGGCCAGGATGCGCTCGCGGTTCAGGCCCGCGCCGTCGTCGGACACTTCGATGATGATGTTGCCGCCCTGGTGGCTGGCCGAGAGGAACAAACGGCCCGCCTCGGTCTTGCCGGCGGCCACGCGGGCGGCCGGCATTTCCACGCCATGGTCGATGCTGTTGCGCACCAGGTGCGTCAGCGGATCGACGATGCGCTCGATGAGGCCCTTGTCCAGTTCTGTGGCGGCGCCATTCGTGATGAAATCGACCTTCTTGCCCAACTTGGTGGCCAGGTCGCGCACCATGCGCGGGAAGCGCGAGAAAACGAAATCCATCGGCATCATGCGGATCGACATCACCGCTTCCTGCAAGTCGCGCGTATTGCGCGTCAGGTGGCTGACGCTGTCGAGCAGTTTTTCATGCAGCATCGGGTCGAGCGCGCTGGCGCGCTGCTCGATCATCGCCTGCGTGATCACCAGTTCGCCCACCAGATTGATCAGCTGGTCGACTTTTTCGATCGAGACGCGGATCGACGACGATTCGGCGCCGGCCTTGTCGCCCTCTTTCTTGGCCGGTTTCTTTTCCTGCTCCGTTTCGGCCACGGCACTCGCCACGGCCGGCGCGGCGGCGCTGGCGTTGCCCGCCTTGGCCGCGTCGGCGCGAATCTGTTCGAGCGGCTGGAAGAAACCGTAGCCCTGTTCGGCCTCGCTCTGCACGCCGGCGGCGGCGCGGATGTCCTCGATCGGCTGGAAGAAGCCATAGCCGGGATCGGCCGCGCCCTGTGCGGCAGGCGCGCCTGGCAGCGGGTCGAAGAAGCCGTAACCCTGGGCCTTTTCCTGCGCCGCGCGGGCCGCATCGGCTTCGCCCGGCGCCAGTGGCGGCGCCTGCGTGATTACCATGTCGTCGGGATTGAGCACGAACGAGCAGATGGCCAGGATATCGTCCAGGCTTTCATGCGTCGTCACTTCCAGCACCTTGCGCGCGTCGGGCAAGCTCGATACGGCGACGTCGCCCAGCAAGCCCAGTTCGGCCGCCAGCGCATCGACTTCGCGCTCTTCCATCTTCGGCAGTTCCAGGCGGATGCGATGTCCGCCGGCATGGCTGACGGCGGCCTTTTCCGCCGTATGGAAGGCTGGCGCGACGGGCGTGAGCGCCGCCACGGGCACGTCCTGCGAGAACGACTGCAGCATCATGCGCACATTGGCCACGGCATCCTGGTCGACGGCGCTGCCCAGGCGATGGCCGTCGAGCTGCATCTTGAGGATATCCTTGGCCGCCAAAAAGGCGTCGACGTGTTCCGCCGTCAGGGCCATCTGGCCCTGGCGAATGCGGTCGAGCAGCGACTCGAGGATGTGCGTCACCTCGCTCATGTCGGAGAGGCCGAACGTCGATGCGCCGCCCTTGATCGAATGGGCAGTGCGGAAAATGGCATTCAGGTCTTCGGCGTCGGGCGCCGCAATATCGACGGCCAGCAGCAGCCGTTCTTTTTCAGCCAGCAGTTCTTCGGCCTCATCGAAAAAGACCTGAAAAAACTGGCTAATATCGATGGTCATAGGGTGACTCCGTCATTTGCATCGTTGCGCTGCGCGGCTGGCATCAGCCGATCACCTTCTTGACCACTTCGATCAGGCGTTGCGGGTCGAACGGCTTGACCAGCCAGCCATTGGCGCCGGCGGCACGTCCTTTCGACTTCATCTCGTCCGACGACTCCGTCGTCAGCATCAGGATGGGCACCTTCTGGTAGGTCGGCAGTTCGCGCAGCAGCTTGATCAGCTCCAGGCCATCCATGCGCGGCATGTTCTGGTCCGTCAGGACCAGGTCCACGGTTTGCAGTTTGGCTTTTTCCAGTCCGTCCTGGCCGTCGACGGCCTCCACCACCTGGTAACCGGCGGCTTTCAGACTGAACGCCACCATCTGGCGCAATGAGCTGGAATCGTCCACTGCAAGTATCGTTTTGGCCATCTTTGCTCCCACTTATTCCGGGCATCCTGCCCGAGTATTTGATTAATCAATCCATGCAACCACAAGCATTCCGCACTGGCATGCTAGAACAGCTCGATGTCGCCACTTTCCAAATGCTGTTGACTGACAGCCTTGCGCAGCACGCTGCGCAACTCCAGGCTTTGAATCGCCAGCGCCATGCTGACCCGCCCCAGCAGGGCGACAATTTCTTCATTGTCGCTCTCCGGCAACATCTCCGCGCCATGCGAACCCAGGGTGCCGAGGAACTCGCGCAAGCCCGTCACGCGCTTCAGGGTGCGCTCGATCAGCTGGCTGGTCATATCCTGGAACTGCAGGCTGGTGATGGCCGCATTCACGTAGCCGCCCACTTCATCCTGCAACGCCAGCAGTTTTTCCCGCTGCTGTTCGGCCGGAATACCGCCGTCGAGCAGCAGGGCGATGGTATCTTGCTGCGCTGCGACGGCTGCGTGTATCGCCATGAAATTGAAGGACAGCTTCTCGATCGCCTCTTCCAGCAAGATGCCGGTCTGCACCAGGTCGGTTTCCACCTCCGTCAAGTGCTTGCGGCCATGGTCCGACACGCCAGACAGCAGGCGCTTTACATGCGAGCCAAGTATTTTCTTTCTTGTCATAAAGGTCTCATTGTTTCAATACACCACGCGTTGACAGCCTTGCGTGTTACTTTTTCGCCGCTGCCGGGCCGGTGGCTGGCGCCGCCGCGGGCGGCGCACCGGCCGCCAGCCCCGACGCCACGGCGGCGGAAGCGGCATCGGTCACCGGCAGTTCGATCGCCGCCCCATCGCGCAAGACATTTTCTTCCGTGCGCTTGTTCATGACGATGATGCTGATGCGCCGGTTGATCGGATTGAAGGGGTCGAGCTTGTCCAGGTGGGCGGCCGAGCCCAGCCCCACCACGCGCAAGACTTTTTCTTCCTTCATGCCGCCGATCACCAGTTCGCGCCGCGACGCATTCGCGCGGTCGGCCGATAATTCCCAGTTGCTGTAGCCGGCATCGCTCATATAGGGCGTCGAATCCGTATGGCCGGACAGGCCGATGCGGTTCGGCACTTCATTGAGCACGAAGCCGATGGCGTGCAGGATTTCCTTGGTGTACGGCTGCAGATTCGCATTGGCGAGCGCAAACATCGGACGGTTCTGCTCGTCAACGATCTGGATGCGCAAGCCTTCGCTGGTGATATCGAGCAGCAGCTGGTTCTTGTACTTTTTCAGCAGGGGATTGGCATCGATGGTTGCCTCGATGCGCGCCTTGAGCGCTTGCAGGCGCTTGCCCTCCTCGCGTTCGAGCGCGGCCTTGGCGGAATTGAGGTCGAAGGACTTGCGCTGCTGCTCTTCCTGCGCCTTGCGCACCTGCCCATCCTGGCGCGACAGATCCTGGCCGCCGCCCTGGATCACGGAATTGCTCTCGCCGCTGCCGGAGCCGCCCGCCATGGCCACTTTCAACGGCGTCTTGAAGAATTCGGAAATGCCGTTCAAGTCGCCCTTCGAGGTGGAACCAAGCAGCCACATCAGCAGGAAGAAGGCCATCATGGCCGTGACAAAGTCGGCGTAGGCGATTTTCCACGCCCCGCCATGGTGTCCGCCAGCCGTCTTCTTGATACGCTTGACGATAATCGGGCGCATGCCTTCATCGGCCATGGCGTCCCCCTTCCGTGTGCTGCAAATGACTCATGGTGTCCAGGCGTATATTCACTGCTTACTTCGTTTTCGATTTCTTGATGTGGTCTTCCAGCTCATTGAACGTCGGGCGCTCGGTCGAGAACAGCACCTTGCGGCCGAACTCCACGGCCAGCGCCGGCGCATAGCCGTTCAGGCTGGCCAGCAGCGTCACTTTCACGCACTGGAACATCTTGCTCGACTCTTCCAGCTTCTGCTCCAGCAGGCTGGCCAGCGGGCCGACGAAGCCATACGCCAGCAAAATGCCGAGGAAGGTGCCGACCAGCGCGTGTGCGATCAGCATGCCCAGCTCAGCCGGCGGGATGCCCACCGACTCCATCGTGTGCACCACGCCCATGACGGCGGCGACAATACCGAAGGCGGGCAAGCCGTCGCCCACCTTGGCGATCACGTGGGCAGGCACGGCGCCTTCGTGATGGTGCGTCTCGATCTCATTATCCATCAGGTTTTCGATCTGGAAGGCATCCATATTGCCCGACACCATCAGGCGCAGGTAATCGGTCATGAATTCGACGATATGGTGGTCGGCCAGCACGGCCGGATACTTGGAAAACAGCGGACTCTCTTCCGGCTTGTCGATATCGCCTTCGATCGACATCAAGCCTTCCTTGCGCACCTTGCTGAGCACTTCGAACAACAGCGACATCAGTTCCATGTACAGCTCTTTGGTATAACGCGAACCCTTGAACAGGCTCGGCAAGGCGGCGATCGTCGCCTTGATGGCCTTGTTATTGTTACCAACAAGGAAGGCGCCCAGGGCGGCGCCGCCGATCATCAGCAACTCCAGCGGCTGGAACAGCGCCGCCAGATGGCCGCCGGCCATTGCGAAGCCGCCAAAGACCGAGGCACAGACGATGATGTATCCGATTATGACTAACAAGTGCCCTGACTCCCAATAATGGCCGGGGCTGTGTGCCCGGCATGTTCAAACCTGTTTCTGTCTTTTGGCGGCTGCGCCGCCGGCAAAGACAGCGGCAAAAAAAACAACCGGAAGTTAATTGAAATGCGTTGCTTTTCAATGCAATTCCGAGAAAATGCCGTGTGGAACTACAATAACGTGAGATTGCCCTACGGGCAAGCAAATAACGCAGACAATTGCTTAAAAGCACCATATGTAAAGTAAAGGGCCACCCTCTGTGGCGGCGATGGTCTTATCGGGCTGGCGTGCCGCAATCTGGAATTCGTAACTAAGAAGCATGCTACCGGGCAACATTTCCTTTTCCGCCTTGCTCCACAGGGCCGCCATCGCCGCCGGCGACAGGTAGGCAAACACGGCATCATAGCGGCCGAAATCGAGTGCCGCGTAGTCGCCGCGCAGGAAGCGCGCGCGGCTTCCCGCCAGCCGCGCGCGCAAGCGGCTGACCAGCCACGGCAACGGCGCCAGCTCGATGCCGGAAAACTGTCCATCGGGCCGGCGCCGCGCCAGTTCCAGCACCAGGCCGCCCAGGCCGCTGCCGATATCGACCAGCCGCACGCCGGGCCTGTCCGCGATCAGCCCGGCCACCGCCTGCCACACCTTCGGCCCCGACGGGTAAAACGGCACTTGCGTGCGGAACGTGGACCAGTACAGGCTGAGCAGGAAAACAAAGGCGGCCAGGAACACGGCCGGGGGCAAATCGAGCAGGCTGGCGCCCAGCAAGGCGGGCGCAAACAGCAAGCCGATGGCGCACCACCAGCGCGCCAGACCCGCGCGCCACGTGATGAGTGCTGCCAGCCCGCCCTGCAGAACGGCCACGGCCGACAGCGACATGGCCGCGCCGGCGCGCGCCAGAGCATATACCAATAGCAACATCAAGGGAAAAGCCAGCATCTGGATCAGGATGGCCTTGAGCGCGGGCGCACGCAGGATTTGTTGCAGCATGGGATGATCGAAGGAGGAAAACGCCAGTGTAAGCGAAAGCAGCGGCAAAAAGCCGGAGTCCGGTCTGGCGACCGCTCCGGCTTTCACTGAGATACTTATCGGGGCAGGATCAGGCGACGATGCCCGGCGGCGCGACGGCGGCCGCTTCATCGCGCGCCTTCTTGGTCTTGCCGGCGCGCGAAGGCATGTGGCACAGGCCGCACACATAATCGGCGTTCAGGTCGAGGCAGTTGACGACAAACTTGCCGCCGCATTTGCCGCAGGGCGCCATGTCCAGCATCTTGCTGCTGAAAAAGCGCACCAGGGTCCAGGCCCGCGTCAGCGACAGCAGCGGCTCTTCGCCCGCTTCGGGCGGCATCTGTTCCAGATACAGCTTATAGGCCTTCATCACCGCTTCGATGCCGGTGGCGCCCGCGTGGTCAACGAGGAATTTGTGGATATTGATGAACAGCGAGGAATGGATATTCGGTTGCCAGGTAAGGAACCAGTCGGTGGAAAACGGCAGCATGCCCTTGGGCGGCGAGACGCCCTTCAATTCCTTGTACAGGTTCAGCAGGCGTTCGCGCGACAGCGACACTTCCGTCTCCAGCAGTTGCAGGCGTGCGCCCAGCTGTATCAGTTCGATGGCCAGCTGGATTTCCTGCGCTTCCGATACGACACTTTTCTTGGCCATGCTGTGCGCTCCGCAACTGACTGATACTGAATGACTGACTGATACTAACTAAAAGGTTGCCAGAAAAATGTTCAGGGCAATGCAACGCCGCCATGGACGTTTTAATGGGAAGCTTAAGCGATTTCTTCGACGCCCTGGCCGGCCATGAGGATGGCAGCGTGCGACTGGGCCAGCGAGCGGTCTTTATTGTAGTTCGTCAGCATGCCCAGGATGGCGCTGTCGTCGAAGCGGAAGCGGGCCAGCATCATGTTGCCGCCAGCCAGTTTCAGGATCTGCGCATTGCTCATGCCTTCGATGAGCTCGGCGATGTCGGCGGCAATGCCCAAACGGAAGATGGCCGTTACCTTGTCCGCACGAATCATTTGCTGGGCCAGCATCAGGTAGCTCAGGTTAGCGTCGCGAATCTCAGCCATCATGTCGTTAGCAGTCATTTCCATCTCCTCAATCCGTTGAATTCAGCTGGCGTTGTGTGTTGCCAGTGAGATACATTCTGCAGGAGCAACATCAAACGCAACAGAGGCGTAGCGCTGTATTTTTGGTCGGGGAATAGCGGATGGGGCCGTAGGTGTTTGTCTGACAAACACCGCTCGACCATGGTCGCACGCCAGCAACGGCGCGGATTCTTGAGATGCGCAAGGAGCCAGATTTGCCTGACTTTCCGCTTGCAATGAAATCACTTTTTTACAACAACTTGACCTTAATCAAGCCATCTAACTGAGGTAACGGCAGCTTCGACGAGAACTTTAGGCTTATTTTTAAAAATATTTAAAAAATTTAGGACGCCTGCCTGACCGATTACCGCCGTTCATGTATTTGTTGACGGCGCCATATCGCAGAACTTTAGGGGTTCTTGAAAATATTTTTTAAAATCGTGATTTTTTTCGTTGACGCCCCGCAAGCGGGTATTTTTTCGCCGCTTTTCCATGCCGGGAATCGCGCTTTGCGGCAGGGATTTGCTACACTGCCACTTCCGCATGATACTTTAAGCCTCAAGCAATATCATGCCATCCAGACAAGTATCAACATGAAAGCCACCATGATTTCTCGACATGACTGCAGTGCGCGCGACCTCGATGATCCCCTGGCGCCCCTGCGCCAGCAATTCGACTTGCCGCAAGGCGTGATTTACCTCGACGGCAATTCCCTGGGCGCGCGGCCGAAGGCGGCCCTGGCCCGCGCCCAGCACGTCATCACGGCCGAATGGGGCACGGACCTGATCCGCAGCTGGAATACGGCGGGCTGGTTCGACCTGCCCAAGCGCCTGGGCGACCGCCTGGCACCGCTGCTGGGCGCCGGCACGGGCGAAGTGGTGATCACCGACACCACCTCCATCAACCTGTTCAAGGCGCTGGCCGCCGCCCTGCAGATGCAGGCCAGCGATCCCGCGCAGGCCGCGCGGCGCGTCATCGTCAGCGAACGCAGCAACTTCCCCACCGACCTGTACATGGCGCAAGGCCTGGCCGCCTGGCTGGACCGCGGCTACCAGCTGCGCCTGGTCGACAGTCCCGAAGAACTGGCGCAAGCGATCGATGCCGATTGCGCCGTCGCCATGCTCACGCACGTGAACTACCGCACCGGCTACCAGCACGACATGGCCGCCATCAGCAGCCATTGCCACGCGCAGGGCGCGCTGGCGCTGTGGGACCTGGCCCATTCGGCCGGCGCCGTGCCGCTGGACCTGAACGGCGCCGGCGCCGACCTGGCCGTCGGCTGCACCTATAAATACCTGAACGGCGGCCCCGGCTCGCCCGCCTTCATCTGGGTGCCGGCAAGACACCAGGCGCGCTTCCTCCAGCCGCTGTCCGGCTGGTGGGGCCACGCCACGCCGTTCGCCATGGACCCGGGTTTCGCGCCCGCCGACGGCATCGCCCGCGCCCTGTGCGGCACGCAGCCGATTCTCTCGCTGGCCCTGGTCGAATGCGGCCTCGATATCTTTGCGCAAACGAGCATGGAAGCCATTCGCCGCAAGTCGCTGGCCCTGACGGATTTGTTCATCGCGCTGGTGGAACAGCGCTGCGCCAGCCATCCGCTGGGCCTGGTCACGCCGCGCGAGCATGCGCGGCGCGGCAGCCAGGTCAGCTTCACGCACCCGCACGGCTATGCCGTGATGCAGGCGCTGATCGCGCGCGGCGTGATCGGCGACTACCGCGAGCCGGCCATCATGCGCTTCGGCTTCACGCCCCTGTACACGAGCTTTGCCGACGTGTGGGATGCCGTGGACATCCTGCGCGACATTCTCGACACCCAAGCCTACGACATCGCCGCCAGGCGCGATGCCGTCACCTGAACCATCCCATGAGCGACGACAAGAATATGAACAAGGAAAACACCAGCGGCTGCCCCATGCATGCGGGCGCCCAGGATGCGCAGTGGCATGGCGCGCAGATGGATTTCAGCGAATCGATGAGCTACGGTAACTACCTGGCGCTGGACCGCATCCTGACGGCCCAGCATCCGCTCTCCCCCAACCACAACGAGATGCTGTTCATCGTGCAGCACCAGACGAGCGAATTGTGGATGAAGCTGATGCTGCACGAAATGCACGCCGTGCGCGCCAACCTGCAAAGCGGCGACCTGGCGCCCGCGTTTAAAATGCTGGCCCGCGTGGCGCGCATCATGGATCAATTGGTGCATGCCTGGGACGTGCTGGCCACCATGACGCCGCCCGAATACACGGCCATCCGCCCCTACCTGGGCGCCTCGTCCGGCTTCCAGTCCTACCAGTACCGCGAAATCGAATTCATCCTGGGGAACAAGAACGCCGCCCTGCTCAACGTGCATACCACGGCCCCCGACACCTACAAAGTGCTCGACGCCGCCCTGCGCGCGCCGTCCGTCTACGACGAAGCCATCAAGCTGCTGGCGCGCAGCGGTCTGCCCATCGCCCCCGAGCGCCTGGACGCCGACTGGACCCTGCCGACCGCCGCCGACGCCTCCGTCAAGGCGGCCTGGCTGGAAGTCTACCGCGACCCGTCGAAACACTGGGCCCTGTACGAGCTGGCCGAAAAGCTGGTCGACCTGGAAACGGCCTTCCGCTTCTGGCGCTTCCGCCATGTGACGACGGTGGAGCGCATCATCGGCTTCAAGACGGGCACGGGCGGCACGGCGGGCGTGAGCTATTTGCGCAAGATGCTCGACGTGGTATTGTTCCCTGAATTATTTGCCCTGCGCACGGAGTTGTAACCTCAAGGAGCATCGATGTCGCCTCTCGTACTGACCCTGGCCGGCCTGTGGAATTCCGGGCCGCAGCACTGGCAAACCCATTGGGAAGCGCGCCACCCGCAATGGTCGCGCGTGCCGCACGGGGAATGGCAGACGCCGGACAAGGACGAATGGGTGGCGGAGCTCGACCGCGCCATCGCCGCCTGCGAGCGCCCGCCCGTGCTGGCGGCGCACAGCCTCGCCTGCACGCTGGTGGCCCACTGGGCGGCCAGCGGTTCGCCGCACAGGATCGCCGGCGCTTTCCTCGTCGCCCCCAGCGATGTGGAGGCGCCCTCCTACCCCGCCGGCACGACGGGCTTTGCACCGATGCCGCTGCAAGCCTTGCCCTTTCCGACCCTGGTGGTGGCCAGCGGCGATGATCCCTACGTCAGCTTCGCGCGGGCGCGCGCGTTCGCCGCCGCCTGGGGCAGCGATTTCACCATGATCGGCGACGCCGGCCATATCAACGGCGATGCCGGCTACGGCCCGTGGCCGGACGGCGAACAGCTGCTGCTGGACTTCTGCGCCGCGCACCAGCCCTGAATCGCAGGCGCACACACGATACGCGTGCGCCCATTTGCCCGCAGCAGAGAACACAGGCAGAATCGTGGCCTTTCCATTGCGGCGCCGCGGCGCCAGCCCCACGATGAAACGTCCGCTCTTGCCAGTTCTCTTGCCCTTGCTCCTCTGTTCCGCGCTAGCCCACGGCGCGTCCTTCTATGAAGGCAAGAGTCTCGCCCATCCCGCCATCAGCGCCTCGCAGGACAGCGGGCTTGACGTCGCCTTTCTCAAGGAAAAAGACGGCGTCAACGGCTATTACTGCGAGTGCACGAACAGCGCTTCGAAAACCTTCCTGCTCGACCAGTTCGGCAACGCCGTCATCCGCTCCGTCTTCTACGCGTCACTGGACAAGGAATCGGACAGCAACGTGCAAACCATGCTGGTGCTGTTCCGCCAGGGCGACAGGAACGGCCTGCGCGCCTACCGCTACCACCGCAGTTCCGGCAAGTACCGGCGCCTCGACGGCTTGCAGCCGGCACTAAACCGCATCGCCGCGCAAACCACCTTGCCCAATGCGGGCCAGGTCAAGGCGGCGCTGGCGAAACTGGCGCCGATGGACTACAGCGTCGCGCGCGGCAAAAGCGGCAATACAGACTTCGACGCCATCGACCATACGCAAGGCAGCATCGTCGGCTACTACAGCGACGAAGGCAAGCCTGTGGCGTCCGACAGCAAGGACGCCATCACCTACAAGAAAACCTTCCAGAAAAAGGGCGAGCGTTTTCTCACGGCCAGCTACACGCTGTACAGCGATGCGGGCGCCGGCATCCTGCCCAATTACCGCCTGTGGCAAGTGACGTGGGAAACGGCGCCGAAACAGTTCACGGGCAGCGAAGACGGCCCGTCCGTCATCTACAGCCTGGCCTGGGACGACGGTTCGGTGGTCGACCGGGGCCAGTACGCGAAAGGCAAGCGCCAGGGCCTGTGGGTGCGCGAGGGCATGCACGAAGGCAGCGAAAAAGGCCATTTCGTCGACGGCCTGCAAGAAGGCCTGTGGTCCTTCAACTATCCCAAGCAGAGCGAGAGCGGCATGTACCGGGCCGGCAAGCGCGAAGGCCGCTGGACGGTCGTCAACTATGCCGATGAAGAGGAAGTGACGGGCTTCGACACCTACGCGGGCGGCCAGCTGAACGGCCCGCACGAACGCCGCATAGGCGGCAAGCTGCAAACGCGCGGCAACTACGTCAACGGTTCGCGCCATGGCGCGTGGATCACGGAAGACGGCGACGGCAGCTTCATCGACGGCTTGCGCGACGGCCCGTGGAAGCTCAAGCTCAAGGACAAGGGCACGCAAAGCGTCGCTTTTGTGAAAGGCAAAAAACAGGGCGAGGCCCTGGACACGGATGCGCAGGGCGCGCTGCGCCAGCGCGACCATTACCAAGCGGGCGTGCTCGATGGCAGCCGCACGCGCTACCTGGGCCCGGCCGGCAAGGAATACGTGGTCTACACGGCCACCTACCGCAACGGCCAGCTCGATGGACGCGAACAGGCGTTCGACGACAGCGGCAAGATCCTGCGCCTCGACACCTTGTGGGACAACGGCAAGAAGCAGGGCCTCGATGCGCGCTACTACCCCAACGGCAAGCCGGAACGCCTGGCCGTCATCGACCAGGGCCGCCTGCTCACGCACCTGCGCGAATACTATGAGGACGGCCAGCTGCTCAACGACATCCACCGCTGCACCTTCAAGGAGTACGGCAGCACGCGCGACGACGTATGCGAGTACCACCACATGTACTACCCGGACGGCAAGCCCCAGTACTACTATGCCTTCCAGTACGGCCAGCGCCAGGAAGGCTATTCGAACTACCCGAACGGCAAGCGCAAGGATGAACTGCTGGTCGACCGCGCCGCCGACACCTCCGTCGTCAACGCGTATTACGAAAGCGGCCAGCTCAAATGCACGGAGCCGCGCAGCGGCCACAGCACGCGCACGGTCAACGGCGAAACCATGATCAGCTACGCTTCGGCCGACCGCGATGGCGACAATATCTGCTACCACCCGAACGGCAAGGTGGCCAGCATTTACACCTTCCGCAAGCGCGTGCTCGTCGAATGCGGCAAGCGCTACGATGACACGGGCAAGCAGACGTTTCCCGGCCCGGAGGGCTGCCCGCCCCCCAGGAAAGTCGACTACCCGATAGGACTGTGACGATGACGCAAACAAGACAGCCGCAGCGCATCCAGAATCCCGAGCGCATCGATGCCGGGGCGATCCGCGCCGCCATCGCGGGCGGTCAAGAGGTGCTGGTGCAGTTCAATACCCTGGCCGAGCCGGCGCCGCTGCTGGCCGACCTCGACGCCCTGGCCGCAACCTGCGGCACGGCGCTGACCATCCGCATCTACGGCTATGACCCGAGAGTGTTCGATGCCCGCATCCTGCGCGCGCTGCCGCATGTGGCCAGCCTGTCCATCGATTGCCACCGGCAAGCCATCCATCTGGAAGCGCTGGGCGAGCTGCGGCACCTGAAGCGCCTGAGCCTGGGCGTGTACGAGCTGGCGCAAGGCGACATCCTGCAGCTGGAGAATTTGCGCGGCCTCGAATACCTGAACCTGGGCGAGTCGGCCAGGAACAATATCGACCTGGCGCCACTGCGCCACTACGCGCACCTGGCCAGCCTGGTCATCGAGGGCCACAGCCAGCACATCGAGACCCTGGCCGGCCTGCCGGCGCTGCACGAGCTGTCGCTGTACCGCATCAAGAACAAGGTGGCGCTCGATTTCATCTCGGCGATGAGCCGCCTGGACAAGCTGCTGTTGCAGCTGGGCGGCCGCGAATCGCTGGCGCACATCGAGGCGCCGCTGCTGAGGAAACTGGAAGTGATACGCGTGCGCGGCCTGGAAACGCTGGGCGATATCGGCCGTTTCCCGCTGTTGCAGGCGCTATGGGTGGAAGACCAGATCAAGCTGCGGCAGATCGCGCTGGGGCCCAATTCCGTGCTCGAACGCCTGAACCTGCACACCTGCAAGACGCTCGACAGCCTGCCCGGCCTGGCCACCCTGCCTGCCCTGCGCCAGCTGTCGGCATCGGAAACCCTGCTCGACGTGGACGCACTGCTGCAGGATCTGCCCGCGTCGCTGACGCACGTGCGTCTGCGCACGGGCAAAAAAACACGCGACGACGCCATCGCGGCGCAACTGGCGGAGCGCGGCTACGCCACGCCACGCCAGTAAGCAGCATTCCATTCACCTCCCGGAACCCGCCCATGTACCAGCCACCAGTGCAGGAACGCATCCATCAACCGGTCCACATCGATGCCGCCGCCGTCCGCGCGTGCATAGACCAGGGCGAACAGGTGGTCATTCAATTCACGCAGGACCGCCTGCCGGCGCCGCTGCTGGCCAGCCTCGATGCACTGGCCTCCACTTGCGGAACGGCGCTGGAGATCCGCTTCTTCGGCGCCAGTACCCGGCCTTTCGACGCCCGCGTGCTGCGCGCGCTGCCGCATGCCGTCAACCTGTCGCTCGACTGCCACATGCGCGCCATCCACCTGGAGCAGCTGGGCGGCCTGAGCCACTTGAAGCGCCTGTGCCTGGGCGTGCATCACCTGGCCGAAGGCGACATCCTGGCGCTGGACAACCTGCGCGGCCTGGAGTCCCTGAGCCTGGAGCCAACGGCCAGGGCGCATATCGACCTGGCGCCGCTGCGGCACTGGAAGCGGCTGAAGCAGCTGCATACTGCCGGCCACGCGAAAAACATCGAGGCAATCACCGCCGTGCCAACGCTGGCAAAGTTGACGCTGGCGCAGATCAAAAGCAAGGATGACGTGGACTTCATCGGCGCCATGCCGGCGCTGGAGCGGCTGTGCTTTATCCTGGGAGGGCGGACATCGATCGCCCACGTCACGGCGCCGCGGCTGCGGGAGCTTGAAGTGGCGCGCGTGCGCGGACTGGAAGACCTGGGCGACATCGGCCGCTTTCCGCACCTGGAGCGGCTGTCGGTGGAAGACCAGAGTCAGGTGAAGGAAGTACGGCTGGGCGCCAACCCGGCGCTGGCATGGCTGGTTCTGCGCAATTGCAAGGCCATCGAGCACCTGAGCGGCCTCCCGGGCTTGCCTGCGCTACAGGCGCTGGCCGTGCACATGACGCGGCTCGATATCGATGCGCTGCTGGCCGCGAGCATGCCGGCCGCATTAAAGCAGCTGAGTTTTTCGACGGGAGCAAAAAAACGCGACGACGCAATCCGCGCGCAATTGACGCAACTCGGTTACGCCATGGCGCCCTACTATTGACAACAGCTCTGACAGCAACGCTGAAATCAGCGGCTGGCCGCCAGCTTGCGCTGCCATAGCGCCACGTCGATCATCACGCCGTCCGCGCCCGTGTTGCGGATGTAGACGCGGTAGCTGCCCTGTCCCATGTCGCCATCAAGGTAAGCCGTGCGCTCGTTGCGCTGCAGCCTGGCGCCCTTGGCCAGTTGGCGGTAGCGCTCGACCACCGTGTCGAAACTGGCATAGCTGCGCAGCGCCACTTCCAGGTCGCGCGGCGGGCGGCCTTCGGCATGGTCCAGCACATTGGTCTGTTTCTTGCCCTTGAGCGTGAGCGGATAGGCAAACACGCCGGCGCCGGCCGACGTCAGCACCGTCGATTTATCGAGCAGCAGCGGCAGCAGCGCCGGCGGGTAGGCGGGCGGCAGCTGGGCACGGTTCCAGCCCGGCAGGGCCGGCTGCGCCAGCACGTATTCGACGCTGGCGATCTTCTGTCCGTCGGCGCCCGCTTCCTTGTCGCCCGCGATCAGCGCCAGCATGGGCGGCAATTGCCTGGCCCAGGCCAGCAAGGGCGCCGCATCTCCGACCAGCATGCCCTTGCGGTGGAACACCGTCAGCACGGCATTCGGATCGGGATTGCAGACTTTCGCCAGCGGCTGGCCCTCCAGGCGGCAATGTCCGTTGACCAGGCCAAAGGCGATGATGACGCCGCGCTTGTCGAGCAGCATGGCGCCCCGTTCGCGCCCCTGCTTGCGGTCATTCATCGACGCCAGCAACTGGCGGCCATCGGCCAGCACGGTGCGCGTGGCGTCGCGCTTTTCGCTGATCGCCTCGAGCGCCTGCGCCAGCAGCAATTCATCGTCTTCCGTGTAGCTGCCGCGCGCGTAGCCGAAGAAATCGAACAGCGCGGTGCGCACTTGCGGGTCTTCGCTCAGACGCGGCAAGGGACCGCCAGCCAGCAGGGAGGACAGGCTTTTCCCGGCCGGCGCCGAAGGTGCCGCCGTGGCGCGGGCGGGCTGGGAAAGGACGCAGGCCGCTGCCAGCAAGGCGCCGCCCAGGGTGCGGTAATTCGAAAAGATGATATGCATGATTCTGTCTGTCGGGGGATTTGGCCGCCACCAGTGGC
The DNA here is from genome assembly GCF_059423585.1 of Janthinobacterium sp. GW460-12-1-14-LB5. Taxonomy (NCBI): domain Bacteria; kingdom Pseudomonadati; phylum Pseudomonadota; class Betaproteobacteria; order Burkholderiales; family Oxalobacteraceae; genus Janthinobacterium; species Janthinobacterium sp. GW460-12-1-14-LB5. The sequence goes on from NZ_JBWKYD010000030.1 coordinate 35,908, forward strand.
CGCTGGCCACGCATGACGCGCCGCCGATTCTAGCATGGCGCCAGCCCCCATGCGGTGCGGCAGGCGGACGGCGCGCGCATCGGCGGGCTGGTATGATGGCCGCAATGACGATCTCTCACCCCGCCTCGCCACTGCTTGTCCTCCTGCCCGGCATGGATGGCACGGCCCGGCTCTTCCACCGCTTTGACGCCGCCTTGCGCGCGCAGAGCGCCATCGCCACCCAGGCCATCGCTTATCCCGCCGCACCGCTCGACTACGCGGCACTCGAAGCGTTCGTGCGCGAACGCCTGCCGCAGGACCGTCCCTTCGTCGTGCTGGCCGAATCGTTTTCGGGGCCGCTGGGGACAGCTTTGCGCGCCGATCCGCCGCCCGGCATGCGCGCCCTGGTCCTGTGCTGTTCGTTCGTGCGCAATCCGCGCCCGATGCTGGCGCCGCTGCGCCACCTGCTGGGCTGTGTGCCCTTCGGCGCCCTGCCCGGCTTCGCCCTGCGCCAGGCGCTACTGGCGCCCTGCGCCACGCCGGAACTGCAAGCGGAACTGGCGGCGGCACTGGCGCAAGTACCGCCTGCCGTGCTGCGCCAGCGCCTGCGCGCCGTGATCGATGCCGACGCCACGCGGGCGTTTGCGCGCGGCAGCCTGCCCGTGCTGTATCTGCGTGGCCGCTACGACCGCCTGGTGCCACCGGCGAACGCCGTGCAGATACTGCGCCTGGCACCGGGCGCGCAACTGGCCGACATCGCCGCGCCGCACATGCTGCTGCAGGCGGCGCCGGAAGCGGCCGCCGACGCCGTCGCCGCTTTTATTACAAGCCTGTCAGCCCCGCAAATACCCGCTTAAACGCGCGCTGGCCAGCACGGCCAGCCAGCTCAAGCCGCCCGACAGCACGCTGAAGTAGATGGCCCGCAGCGGATGCTGCGGCAGCAGATACGCGAGCACGGCCACGCCCAGCAAGCCGCACAGCGCAGGCTTCCACCTGCCGGGCGGCAGCAGCGCCAGCAGCAGATTCGTGCCCGCATACACGTAAAACACGAGCAGCAGGGCCAGGCCGCCCGCCACGCCGCGCGAGCCCAGGCTGCCAAACAGCTGCGTGTACAGGTAAAAACCCAGCCAGCTCAATGCGATAAACAGCAGGCAGCCCAGCGCATGCGCGCCCAGGCCCGCCATCAGGCGAATTTTCACGGTTGCTTGAGTACAGGAATGAAGCGGTGGCCGCAGGCATGGCACATGAAGGTACGCGCATACTTGTCCTGCAAGGCGGCGGCCTCCTTGTCCCAATTGGCGACGAAGGACGTTTGCGACAAGGCGATGGAGGCGACACCCCCTGCCACGAAGATCCAGAACAGGCCATTTGCGCCAGCCTGGTAAAAGACGACGGCGGCGATGACAAAAATGATCACGCCCAACACGATCAGCCCCACCTTCTGGTGGGTCTGCATCGTCGGCCCGGCGGCCTGGCGTGACAACAAGGTCTGGCTGCGCGTATGCGCATGACCGTGGATGAAATCACCATCGATCCTGCCCGAGATATGGGTAGAGGTGCCGGAAATGCCGGAGGCATGCACCATGGAGAGACGTTGAATGTTGGAACTGTCACATGCCGGGCAATGCGCCATTGCTATTTCCATAAAATAAAATAATCGCGCACTGTAGCATAAAAAAGCCGGCCCTTTCACGAGGAAAGGGCCGGCTCGCTGACGTTTGCAGTCAGGTGATTACTTCGCCGAGTTGAGCAGCAATTCGTTCAGGCGCTTGACGAAGCTGGCTGGATCGGCCAGCGATCCGCCTTCGGCCAGCATGGCCTGGTCGAACAGGATGTTGGCCCAGTCGCCGAACTTGCCGCCTTCCGCATCTTCATACTTCAAACGCGTCACCAGCGGGTGGTTCGGGTTGATTTCCAAAATCGGCTTCGATTCCGGCGCGCTCTGGCCCGCCGCCTTCAGCATGCGCAGCAGGTTGCCCGACAATTCGTTTTCATCGGCCACCAGGCAGGCTGGCGAATCGGTCAGGCGGAACGTAACGCGCACGTCCTTGGCCTTGTCGGACAGCACGGTCTTCATCTTGCCCACCAGGTCGGCGTACGAGGTTTCCGTTTCTTCGTGCTCTTTCTTTTCCGCTTCGTCTTCCAGCGCGCCCAGGTCCAGGCCGCCCTTGGCGACGGAGACCAGCTCCTTGCCTTCGAAATCCTGCAGGAAGGACAGCATCCATTCATCGACGCGGTCCGTCAGCAGCAGCACTTCGACGCCCTTCTTGCGGAAGATTTCCAGGTGCGGGCTGTTCTTGGCGGCAGCGTAATTGTCGGCCGTGACGTAATAAATCTTGTCCTGGCCTTCCTTCATACGCGCCACGTAGTCGGCGAACGAGGTGATTTGCTCGTCGCTGTCGTTGGCCGTCGAGGCAAAGCGCAGCAGCTTGGCCAGGCGTTCCTTGTTGGCCGCGTCCTCGCCGATGCCTTCCTTCAGCACCTGGCCAAATTCCTTCCAGAAGACGGCGTACTTGTCTTTTTTATCTTGCTCGTCCGCGTTCGCCAGTTCTTCCAGCATGCCCAGCACGCGCTTGGTCGAGCCTTCGCGGATGACCTTGACGTCGCGCGATTCCTGCAGGATTTCACGCGATACGTTCAGCGGCAGGTCGGCAGAGTCGATCACCCCGCGCACGAAGCGCAGATAGGTCGGCATCAGCTGCTCGGCATCGTCCATGATGAAGACGCGCTTGACGTACAGCTTGATGCCGCCGCGCTTGTTGCGGTCCCACATGTCGAACGGCGCCTTGGCCGGGATGTACAGCAGCTGCGTGTACTCGCTGCGGCCTTCCACGCGGTTGTGCGTGTGCGTCAGCGGCGGCTGGAAGTCGTGCGACACGTGCTTGTAGAATTCGTCGTACTGTTCCGGCGTGATGTCGGCCTTGTTGCGGGCCCACAGGGCGCTGGCCTGGTTGACGGTTTCGAATTCGTCCTTCAGAACGGTTTCTTTTTTCTCATCGTCCCACTCTTCCTTCTGCATCACGATCGGCAGCGAGATATGGTCCGAATATTTGCGGATGATGGACTTGATCTTCCAGCTCGACAGCAATTCGTCCTCGCCTTCGCGCAGGTGCAGGATGATGTCCGTGCCGCGCGACGGCTTGTCGATCGATTCGATGCTGTAGTCGCCTTCGCCGGCCGATTCCCAGCGTACGCCTTCCGAGGCGTCCACGCCGGCGCGGCGCGTTTCGACGGTGATCTTGTCGGCGACGATGAAGCCCGAATAGAAGCCCACGCCGAACTGGCCGATCAGGGCCGCGTCCTGCTGCTGGTCGCCCGACAGCTTGCCGAAGAATTCCTTGGTGCCCGACTTGGCGATGGTGCCCAGGTGCGAGATCGCCTCGTCGCGGGTCATGCCGATGCCGTTATCGGAAATGGTGATGGTGCGCGCATCCTTGTCGAAGCTGACCTTGATCTTCAATTCGTGATCGTTGCCGTACAGGGCGTCGTTATCGATCGCTTCGAAGCGCAATTTGTCGGCCGCGTCGGACGCGTTCGAGATCAGTTCGCGCAGGAAGATTTCCTTGTTCGAGTACAGGGAATGGATCATCAGGTGCAGCATTTGCTTCACTTCGGTCTGAAAACCCAGGGTTTGCTTTTCGGAGACAGCCATTTTTACCTCATAGTCTTGTGGATGGGACGGATTTGATGAAGTTGGGGATTATATAAGCGATTTCAAGGGCTCCCGTTTCACGCCGTGCCTTATCCCAGCGCGCGGTCGAAAAAGTCCCATACCCGCCCGTCCTGCACGGTGGCCAGGTTCAGGCGCATGCGGGTCGACGGCAACTGGCGCGGGGAAAACAGGCTGCCCGGCCCCAGCACCAGGCCGTCGGCCAGCGCCTTCTCGGCCAGCACATTCGTGTCGCAGCCCGCATCGGCCCAGATGAACATGCCGGCCGGCGCGGGATCGAAGCGCAGGCCGGCCCGCTCGGCGCGGCGGTACGTGCCCTCGCGCACCTTGTCGAGCCGCGCGCGCAGGCGCTCCGCATGCTTGCGGTACAGTCCTTGCGAGAGGATTTTATACACCACGCGCTCGCCGATGTCGCTGGTGGTGAGCGTGGCCAGCATCTTGCGGTCGGCCAGCCGCTGCGCCCATTCCTGTGACGTGGCGATGAAGCCCACGCGCAGGTTGGCCGACAGGCTCTTGGAAAAGCCGCCCAGGTAAATCACGCGGCGCAGCTGGTCCAGCGCGGCCAAGCGGGTGGCCGCCTGCACGTCGCCGCCCGGGTGCATGTCGCAATAGATATCGTCTTCGACGACGAGAAAATCGTGCTGTTCGGCCAGGCGCAGCACCTGGAAGGCCTTGGCCGCCGACAGCGACGTGGAACTGGGGTTGTGCAGCACCGAGTTGATCACGTACAGCTTGGGACGGTGCAGAGCCGCCAGCTCGGCCAGCACGGCGATATCGGGGCCGTCGTTCAAGCGCGGGATGCCGATGACGTTCATGCCCATGGCGGCAAAGGCGCCGAACATCAGCCAATACGCAGGATCGTCGACGAAAATGGTGTCGCCGGGGCGGGTAAACTCGCGCGCCACCAGGTCCAGCGCCTGCATCACGCCCACCGTCGTGACGATCTGCTCGGGCGGACAGGCGATTTCCAGCCCCGCCAGTTTCAGCTGCAACTGCTGGCGCAGCGGCAGGAAGCCCTGCGGCGATCCATAACCGAGCAGCAGGCTGCCAGGCTGGCGGCTGACGTCGCGCAGCGCGCGCGCCACCAGTTCGCCATCGAGCCACTCGGCGGGCAGCATGCCGGTGCCGGGCGCGGGGATGGCCGGCGTCTGGCGGAACATGTTACGGATCAGCCAGACGACGTCCATCGGCTGCGCCGCCGCGTCCTGCGCGCCGGCGAGCGGCGCCGGCGTGTTCAGCGGCGAGCGCTCGCGCACGAAAAAGCCGGCCCCGCGCCGCGATTCCAGGTAGCCGCGCGCCACCAGCTTGTCGTAGCTGGCCACCACCGTGGCGCACGACACCTCCAGGCTGGCGGCGCACTGGCGGATCGAGGGCATGCGCGCGCCGCCGCGCAGCAGTTTGTCGTCGATGCGCGCCGCCAGCGAGCGCGCGATCTGGTCGATCAGGGTTTCGCCCGAGGCGCGCGACAGCAAGGGCAGGGACGGCAAGGCGGGTGTATTGCTCATATGACCCTCACAGTATGTGAAATTATGCGTGAAAGTGTATTTGTACTGTATTGCTATTCGGCTCTAGGATAGCAGTACGGGGCGGATTGTTCCACCCCATCTTATTTACCCATGCCACCCGCACCAGGACAGCCATGCCATCGCACGCCACCACTTCCCCCAGTCACCCCCTGCGCCTCGCCGACGACCGCAAAGGCCTGCTGCTGGGCCTCATCGCCGTCGTCCTCTTCAGCCTGACCCTGCCCTTTACGCGCCTGGCGGTGGCCGAACTCGATCCCACCTTTGTCGCCCTGGGCCGCGCCCTGGTGGCCGCCGGCCTGGCCGGCCTGTGGCTATGGCAGCAGCGGGCGCCGTTGCCACGCCGCGAACAATGGCTGCCGCTGGCGCTCGTGTCGCTGGGCTGCGTGCTGGGCTTCCCCTGGCTGACGTCGATCGCCATGCGCAGCCTGCCCGCCTCGCACGGCGCCGTGCTGGTCGGCATCCTGCCGCTGGCGACCGCCGTGTTTGCCGTCATGCGCGGCAAGGAACGCCCTTCCCCCGGCTTCTGGCTGATGGCCCTGCTCGGCACGGCGCTGGTGGTGGCCTTCGCGCTGCGCCAGGGCGGCGGCAGCTTCCACCTGGCCGACTGGCTGATGTTCGCCGCCGTGCTGCTGGGCGCCCTCGGCTATGCGGAAGGCGGGCGCCTGGCGCAAGCCATGCCGGGCCAGCACGTGATTTCCTGGGCCCTGCTGCTGGCCGTGCCGTTTGTCTTGCCCGCGGTGCTGTGGAGCGCCTGGCCGCAGCGCGCGCTGATGGCGCAGGCCAGCGGCGCCGCCTGGCTGGGCTTTGCGTATATCTCCGTGTTTTCCATGTTTATCGCCTTCTTTTTCTGGTACAGAGGCATGGCGCTGGGCGGCGTGGCCCGCGTGGGACAGACGCAGCTGCTGCAACCGTTCCTCACCTTGCTGGGCGCGGCCGTGCTGCTGCACGAGCCCTTGACGGGCGAAAGCCTGCTGTTTGCCGGCGCCGTGATCGCCGTGGTGGCCATCGGACGCAAGCTGAAGTAAGGCTCCCTGACGCCCATTTGCAACGCCGTTGCGCGTGCGGATGGGCAGAGCGGCGTGCAAGCCGTACAATACCGCAGCACCATGGCGACGCCTATCCGGCGCCGCTTGCGCACGCACCGCCACAAGCGGGCCAACAAATCCAGCCGGCGCAGCTCGGCATCTTCTGTGAGACTCGTATGAAAATTGAAAATCCGAATCCGATCCAATGGCGCTTTGCCGAACGCGCGGAACAGCTGCAAAGCTCGTTCATCCGCGAAATCCTGAAGATCACGCAGCGTCCCGAGATCATCTCGTTTGCCGGCGGCCTGCCCTCGCCCGCCACCTTCCCCGTGGAAGAAATGAAGACCGCCTTCGACAAGGTCCTGTCGAACAATGGCAAGGTGGCCCTGCAATACGGCCCCACCGACGGCTACCTGCCGCTGCGCCAGTGGATCGCCGACTCGCTCTCCAGCAATGGCAGCACCATCATGCCCGAGCAAGTGCTGATGACGTCCGGCTCGCAGCAGGCGCTGGACTTGCTGGGCAAGGTTCTGATCGACGAAGGCAGCAAGGTATTGGTGGAAACCCCCAGCTACCTGGGCGCCCTGCAGGCGTTTTCCGTCTACCGTCCCGAATTCGTTTCCGTCGACACCGATGACGAAGGCCTGGTGCCGTCGTCCATCAACCCCGTCGCCGATGGCGCGCGCCTGTTGTACGCGCTGCCGAACTTCCAGAACCCGACGGGCCGCAGCCTGTCCGTGGCGCGCCGCGTGGAACTGGTGGAAACCTGCGCCCGCCACGGCCTGCCGCTGATCGAGGATGATCCGTACGGCGCCCTGAGCTACAGCGGCGAGCCGTATCCGAAGATGATCAACATGAATCCGGACGGCGTCATCTACATGGGCTCGTTCTCTAAAGTGCTCACGCCCGGCATCCGCCTCGGCTACGTGGTGGCGCCGATGCCGCTGGTGCGCCGCCTGGAACTGGCCAAGCAGGCGGCCGACCTGCACACCTCGCAGCTGACGCAGATGGTCGTGCATGAGGTGATCAAGGATGGCTTCCTGGAGCGCCATATCCCCAGCATCCGCAGCCTGTACGGCAACCAGTGCCAGGCCATGCTGTCCGCGCTGGAAGAGCACTTCCCGGCCGGCATCACCTGGACGAAGCCGGAAGGCGGCATGTTCATCTGGGTCACCCTGCCGAAACACATCGATGCGATGAAGCTGCTCGATGAAGCCATCGCCAATAAAGTGGCCTTCGTGCCGGGCGCGCCGTTCTACGCGAACACGCCGGACACGCACACCCTGCGCCTGTCGTTCGTGACGGTGCCGCCGGAACGCATCCGCGAAGGCATCGCCATCCTGGGCAAGCTGATCGCCGCAAAAATGTAATTTCCCCTTCGCGCCCCGCTCTTACGGGGCGTGTCGCTGCTGCCCCTGGCGCCAAGGGGCACGCATCTTTTCCGCCTAAAAACCGCCTTCGCGACAGCAACTGCGTGCATCTATTTTTAAAAATATCATAAAAATAATAGTTTACCACCTCTCGCAGCATCGATTTTCTACCCAAAAAATTGGCGAGGCGGTATGATTTGAGCGCCGCAGCCGATTTGAACCCGGTCAACAGCGCCGACAGTGCGGCAAACGCTGGCATCGCAGAGTACATCGAGAAGGCCGGAAGCAATGAGTCCAGGCAGTGCAGGGTATCCCCAGCGGCACGACGCCGCCATTTTGATTGTCGACGATGCGCCGGCCAACCTTGAGCTGCTGCGCAAGCTGATGAGCGAACAGGGCTATCAGACCTATGTCGCCACGTCCGGCGAACGGGCGCTGGCCATCGCCCAGCGCGCCCATCCCGACCTGATCCTGCTCGACGTGATGATGCCGGACATGGACGGCATCGAAACGTGCCGCCGCCTCAAGCAGCACCCGCTGACGCAGGGCATCCCCGTCATCTTCATGAGCGCCAGGACGGAGACGGACGACGTGGTGGCCGGCTTCGACTGCGGCGCCGTCGACTACATCGCCAAGCCGCTGCGCATGGCCGAGGTATGCGCGCGCGTGCGCGCCCAGCTGCAAATCCGCAGCAACAATGAAACCCAGCAGGAACAGGCCGAACGCCTGCGCACCATCGTCAACAACATGGCCGAGGGCTTGCTGATCATCGAAGCCGATGGCCGCATCCAGTACACCAATCCGGCCTGCGACCAGTACCTGGGCTACCGCGAAAACGAACTGGCCGGGCGCTTCATCGGCGAGCTGCTCAGCCCCCTGGTGACGCAGGAATACCTCGACTACTTCGCCATGTACGCGGCCAATCCGGAGAAGGCGCACAATCACGGCACGCGCGAAGTGGCGATCCGCCACCGCAACGGCGAGACGCTGAGCATGGACCTGACCCTGACGCCCATGTACCTGCGCCAGCCCCTGTATATCGGCCTGCTGCACGACATCACGCACCACAAGCAGTCGGAAGACGCGCTGCAGCGCGCCGCCTATCTCGACCCGCTGACAAAAATTGCCAACCGCCGGCATTTCGACAGTTTCCTGGAAAAGGAATGGCAGCGCGCCGTGCGCGGCGGCGGCGCCCTGTCGCTGGTGGTGCTCGACGTCGACCACTTCAAGCTGTACAACGACAGCCTGGGCCACCCGGCCGGCGACAGCTGCCTGCAGCAGGTGGCGCAAGCCATCGCCTCGCATGCCGCCCGCCCGGGCGACCTGGCGGCCCGCTACGGCGGCGAGGAATTCGTCCTGCTGTTCGCCGACACGGATGCCGAAGGCGCCCTGCACCTGGCCGAAGCCATCCGCGCGCACATCGAGGCACTGCAACTGCCGCACCCGCGGTCAAGCACCTCGCCGTGGATCACCGTCAGCATCGGCGTGGCGACCATCCACCCGCACCAGCTGGACGACCGCAAGGTGCTGTTCGTCGCCGCCGACCGCGCCCTGTACGTGGCCAAGGAAGGGGGGCGCAACCAGGTGCGCGTCACGCAGTCGGGCAGCACGGCCTGGGAGACGGTGAAGGCGCTCGTCCTGCGCTAGCCAGTCACTTTTCAGGATAGCCGGTAATGTCGGCGATTTCGCGGTACAGCGGCTGCAGCCGCGCATACATTTTCTGGTACACGCGCCGGTACAGTTGTTCATAGACCTTGCTGTGCCCCGGATGCGGCTGGAACACCTTTCCCCTGCGCGTCATCGCTTGCACGGCGGCGGGAAAGTCCGCATGCCAGCCCAGGCCCACGGCGGCGGCGATGGCCGCGCCCAGGCCCGAACTTTCATACACGTGGGCGCGCGCGGCGGGCAAGCCGAAGATGTCGGCCGTCAGCTGCATGGCCGCGTCGCTTTGCGAACCGCCGCCAGCGATGCGCAGCTCCGTGATGGCAATGCCGCTGCGCTGCTCGATGCGCTCCTTGCCTTCACGCAGCGCATACGCGAGGCCCTCGAGGATGGCGCGGTAGATGTGCGCGCGCGTATGCACGTCGCCAAAGCCGATCATGGCACCCTTCGCTTCCGGCCCAGGCACCTTGATGCCGGGACTCCAGTACGGCTGCAGCATCAGGCCCATGGATCCCGGCGGCACGGCATCGACCAGGCGGTCGAACAGCGCTTCGGCAGACAAGCCCATGCCATCCTCGGCAGCCGCCGCCCGTTCGCGGTCGCCGAACTGCTCCTTGAACCAGTTGACCATCCAGTAGCCGCGGAAGATCTGCACTTCCGTGCTGTAGGCGCCCGGCATGGCGGCCGGGTACGGCGGAATGAAACGCGTCACTTCCACGTACTTGCGGTTGGTCGTGTTGATGGTGGCCGTGGTGCCGTAGCTCAGGCACGCCACGTGCGGCTCGACGCAGCCGGCGCCCAGCACCTCGCAGGCCTTGTCGGCCGCCGCCGCCAGCAGGGGCGTGCCCTCCGGGATGCCCGTCGCCGCGGCGGCCGACGCCGTGATGGCGCCCATGCGCGTGCCCGGCGTCACCAGCTCGGGCAGCATCGAGCGTTGAATCGCCAGCGCCTGCCACTTCCAGTCGAAGCGCCCGGCCCAGGCGTGGCGCTTGTAGTCGAACGGAATGTACGCCACTTGCGAGCCGGTCGAATCGATATATTTTCCGCAGAGGCGGTGATTCAAAAAGCCCGACAGCAGCAGGAATTTGTGCGTGCGGCGCCAGATGTCGGGCTGGTGCGCGCTGATCCAGTTGATCTCGGCCTCGCGGCGGAAGTACGCGATCGTGCCGTCGAGACGCGTGGCGCGGAAGGCGGCGCGCCACCATGGCGCCAGTTGCGGAATCTCGCGCGTGCTGCGCTGATCCAGCCAGGTAATGGCGGGGCGCAGAGGGGCGCCGTGTTCATCCACGTTGACCACCGTGCCGCGCTGCGTCGTGACGGCCACGCCGGCCACCGAGGATCGATTGATGTCCGTGCTGCGCCACAGCTGCTGGCACGCTTCGCACACGGCTTGCCAGTAGCCTTCCGCATCGTGCTCGGCCCAGCCGGGGTGCTCCGAGTAATACGCTTCGAGGAACACTTGCGCCTTGGCCGCCAGCTTGCCGTCCCGGTCGAACAACAGCGCGCGCACGCTTTGCGTGCCATTGTCGATGGCGAGGATATACGGGCCATCGCCCGCTACGTTCGCCATGGCTTATGCCACGCTGGCCAGCGCGGCGCGCAGCGCCTGCAGCAGCGCCTGCGGATTCTTGTCAGGCCGGGCGCTGAACACGGGCGCTTCCCAATCCTGGCCGCGCACGGCCACCACGCGTAATCTCCCCTCTTCGTTCCAGGCCGGATACCAGCCCACGTCGACGATGCAACCATTCGCGCAGGTGATTTGCAACAGGTCTTCTCCCAGGTCGTCGACAAGGGCGGCCACGGGCTGGCGCAAGTCCAGCGGCGACAGGCTGTCGTAGGTGATGCGGGCGTCGCCCAGCGCCAGGGACTGGCCAAACAGGGTAGTGTCGATGATGCTCTCCTCTTGTTTATTTTTTATGTTTTTTCAATCGCCCTGCGGCACGCTGTAATGGCGGCGCCACAGGGCCAGGTAGCGCTGCTGTTCTTCCTCCCAGCGCGCATCGCTCCACCCCAGTTCATGCTGGCAGATGGCGCGCAGGCGCGGCATGATAGCAAGCGCGCCGCCGGCCAGCTGCAAACCGAGGCGCGTGCGCCGCAGCAGCAAGTCGTCCAGGTGCTGCACGTCCTCGTTGCGCGCGCCCCAGCGCAGCTGCGCCCATAAAGTCTGCGTGCCGGGCACCGGCGCCAGTTCGCCCTCGTGCGCCGCATCGCACAGCGCCTGCGCCCCCGCGCCATGACGGCCCAGCAGGCGCTCGCGCTGGTCGCCGTCGAGCGCCAGGGCCTTGCCCGACAGGGGCGGCGTGGCATCGAAAATCGGCAAGGGGCGCAAATCCGCCTGCCAGCCCGGCAGCAGCGGCGCGGCGCGGCGCAAGGCATCGAGGGCGATCACGCGGAACGTCGTCAGCTTGCCGCCCGCCACCGTCAGCAATCCATTTTCCAGCCATAGCGCATGTTCGCGCGCTTCCTTCGACGGGTCAAGCTGACCGCTGTCGATCACGGGGCGCACGCCGGCAAAGGTGGCCAGCACGTCGTCTTCGCCCAGCGCCAGCTGCGGGAACTGCCAACGCAGCGCGGCCAGCAGATATTTGAGTTCGCCGCGCGTGATGGCCGGTTCCAGGTCCAGGCTGGCGCCGTGGTCGACATCGGTGGTGCCCACCAGGGTCACGCCCTCCCACGGATAGGCGAACACGGGGCGGCCATCGTGCGGGTGCATCAGGCTGACGGCTTGCGCCAGCGGCAAGCGCCAGGCGGGCAGCAGCAGATGGCTGCCGCGCAAGGGCCGCAGTTTCGGCTGTTCTCCCACCTGGCAGCGCAAGCCGTCGGCCCAGGCGCCCGTGGCGCTGATCACCAGGCGCGCGCGCACGGTGAATGCCGTGCCATCGAGCGCATCGTTCAAGGTGGCGCCCGCGACCTTGCCATCGTCTCGCAGCAGCGATGCCACGCCCAGGTAATTGACGGCCACGCCGCCATGGCGGCGCGCTTCCTGCAGCACGCGCAGCACCAGGCGCGCATCGTCCGTCTTGGCGTCCTGGTACAGCATGCCGCCCTGCAGGCCGTCGCGCCGGACGTGCGGCGCCAGCATGGCAAAATCGTCTGCGGCCAGATAGCGGCGCGCGCGCCGGCCCGCCATCACGTCATAGATGGCCAGGCCCAGCATGAACTGGCGCCGCCCCGGCTTCCTGCCCGCGTAGTCGCCGAAGGCAAAGCCCTGCGGCTCGACCAGCCCGGCCGCATCCGCCAGCAAGGCTACCCGCTCGTGCACCGATTCGCGCGTCAGCGCGAACTGTCCCTGCTTGAGGTAGCGCAAGCCGCCATGCACCAGCTTCGAGGAGCGGCTCGACGTGCCCCAGGCGAAATCGCGCTGCTCCACCAGCAGCGCCGTCAAGCCGCGCCGCGCCGCTTCCAGCAGGATGCCGGCGCCCGTGATGCCGCCGCCGACGATCAGCACATCCCAGTCGCGCGCCAGGATGCCGGGCAGCTCTTCCCTGTTCATGACGGGCCGCCGGCGTCGGGCAGCAGTTTGCCGGGATTCATCATGCCCTGCGGGTCGAACTGGCGCAGCAGCGCGCGCATGGCGGCGATGCCCAGCTCTCCCTTTTCCGCCATCAGCCAGGGCGCGTGGTCCGTGCCCACGCCATGCTGGTGGCTGATGGTGCCGCCGTTGGCGACGATGGCGGCGCCGGCCGCGTCTTTCAAACTGCGCCAGCGCGCCATGTTGTCTTCATACGTGGGCGCCAGCCGGTACACATACGTGGTGTAGACACTGGCGCCCTGCGCGTACACGTGCGACAAATGCGTGTAGACGTGCACCCGCTCGCCGTGCGCGGCCAGCGCTTTGGTGCCCGCCTGCTCCAGCGCCGCCATCATGGGTGTCACGCGCGGCCAGTCGACGGCCGTTTCCACCGTGTCGATGACGTAGCCGTGCTCCCAGGCGCCGTTGCGCAGGTAGACGTTGCGAAAGCGCCCCTGCTTCCATTTATCTCCCATGTGGCGTCCCACGTGCACGCCCCTGTGCCGCCGCGCCAGCGCCAGGGCGCCGCGCAGGGCCGCGCGCGCCGATCCGGCTTCGCCGCTGACGCCCAGCATCAGCATGCACTTGCCTTCCGCGCAACCGCGCAGGGACAGATAACGCTCCAGCAATCCCACCAGTTTTTTATGCCCGGCCAGGGTCAGCATGGTTTGCGTTTCGACCGCGTTCGACAGGCGCAGCATGCACAGGGGCAGGCGCGACTGGGCCAACGCCCGCACGGCCGCTTGCGCCTGGCCCCAGCCGGCGAAAAACACGGCGTGGAACGCTTCGTAGGGCGGCAGCGGCGAGACGCGCACCGTCGCCTGCGTCAGGATGCCCAGCCGCCCTTCGGAGCCGAGCACCATTTCGCGCAGGTCGATGCCGGCCGCCGAGGCGGGAAAGGTGGGAATCGTCAGGGTGCCGGACGGCGTTTCCACCACGCCGCCGGCGAACAGCTGCTCGATGCGGCCATAGCGCAAGGATTGCTGGCCCGACGAGCGCGTGGCGATCCAGCCGCCCAAAGTGGAATATTCGAACGACTGCGGATAGTGTCCCAGCGTGTAGCCGTGCGCGCGCAGCTGCGCTTCCAGGTCGGGGCCGTACACGCCCGCGCCGAACGTGGCCAGCTGCGCCTCGCGGTCCAGGTGGCCCAGCGCGCACAGGCGCACGAGACTGAGCGACAGCACGGGACGCGGCCCCGCCGCCACCGTCAGGTGGCCCGCCACGCTGGTGCCGCCGCCATGCGGTATCACGGCCACGCACGCCTGGCGCGCGTAGTCGAGCAGCTGGCGCACCTGCAGCGCGCTGTCGGGAAAGGCCACGCCATCGGGCACGGCGCCGATGCGGCCATGGCGCAGCTTGAACCAGTCGGGCAGGCTTTGACCCAGCGCATGGCGCACGCGCACAGCTGGCGTAGTATCGATCAGCGGATGCGGCGCCAGGCGCGAAGCAGGCACCTGCGCGCAGGCATCCTCGAAGGCGGCATCCGGAATGGCGCTGCCGGGCCCCAGGCGCTCGCCCAGGAAAGCCAGCGCCTCGTCACTCAGCGCATACGTGATGCTCTCGTCTCCCCAGCCATTCCAACGTTGCATCGACATCCCCTGTGTTGTGGCCAGTTGCACGCCACGGCGGCTTGCTATACTGTCCTTGTCTGATTTTCTTGCCAGATCAATAGCATATGCCGCCACAAACGAAGGGTATTGGTTTTTCATGACAATCGCCTTGTTCCATCATGACAAATACTGACGGCCGGGTCGCTGGCGCCTATCTGCAGCCGCTGCTGGAAGCGGCCGGCGCGCACGGCATCGCAGCCGCCGCCCTGGCGCAAGCGGCCGGCGTGGCGCCGCACAGCCTGGAAGCGACAGCGCCCGGCCTGGCCGCGCGCGACTACGTGCGCCTGCTCGATGCGGGCGCCAGCCTGGCGGGCGATGCGCATTTCGGTTTGCACGTGGGCCAGCGCGTGCGCATGGGCACGTACAGCGCGTATGGCTTGATTTTGCTCAGTTGCCAGAACGTGGGCCAGGCGCTGGAACAGACGGCCCGCTACGAGCGGCTGGCGCACGACCTGGGCCGCTCGACCCTGCAGCGGGGGGGGGGCGGGGCGCCGTCGCGCATTACCGCTGGGCCAGCAACTACCCGGGCGCCAGCCGGCACCTGGTCGACAGCGTCTTTGCCGGCATCCGCGTCTGCGGCGACTGGCTGGCGGGCATGCCGCTGCCGCCGGCCAGCCTGGCCTTCACCCACGATGGCGGCGGCGACTTGCTGCGCCACGCGGCGCACCGCGACGAATACGTGCGCGTGCTGGGCAGCCTGCCCGCCTTCAACGCCCCCTCCAACACGGCCACCTTCGACGCGCAATTACTGGACTGGCCCGTGCCGAACGCCGACGTCAGCCTGTACCCCGTGCTGTGCCAGCATGCGGAACAGTTGCTGGCACAGCGCCAGGCCGAAGCGGACGCGGGCGGCGGCATCGACGCGCAAGTGCACGCGGCCATCGTGGCGGGCTTGCGCCAGGGTTCGGCGCGGCTGGCCACCGTTGCCGCCGCACTGGCCGTCACGCCGCGCACCCTGCAGCGCAAGCTGGCCGACGCGGGCACCAGCTTCCAGGCCGTGCTGGACCAGGCCCGCTATGGCCTGGCGCGCGACTATCTGCGCGAGCCGGACCTGTCGCTGGTCGACATCGCCTTCCTGCTCGGCTACCAGGAGCAAAGCGCCTTCAACCACGCGTTCCGCGTCTGGGCCGGCACCAATCCCGGCGCCTGGCGCCTGCAGCAATTACAGGAAAAGCAAGCCGGCTTACAGGCGTGCGCGGGCCATGCCTGACGCGTTTTCTGGCTATACTGGCAAAGTCTGACTTCCCACGATCACTCCAACCCGCAATGCAAAGGATTAATATGCAACTCAAAGACAAAGTCGCACTGATTACCGGCGCCGCCAGTGGCATCGGCAAGGAAATGGCCATCGAATACGCAAAACAGGGCGCCAAGGTCGTCATCGCCGACCTGGCCCTGGAAGCGGCCAGCAAGACGGCCGAGGAAATCAAGCAATCGGGCGGCCAGGCGTTTGCCGTCGCCATGGATGTCTCCAGCGAAGAGCAGGTCGACAAGGGCGTGGCGGACGCGGCGGCCCACTTCGGCGGCATCGACATTCTGATCAGCAACGCGGGCATCCAGATCATCAGCCCCGTCGTCGACTACCCGTTCGAGCAGTGGAAAAAGATGCTGGCCATTCACATGGACGGCGCCTTCCTCACCACGCGCGCCTGCATGCGCGAAATGATCAAGGCGGGCCGCGGCGGCGCCATCATCTACATGGGTTCCGTGCACTCGCACGAAGGCTCGCCATTCAAGAGCGCCTACGTTGCCGCCAAGCATGGTCTGCTGGGCCTGGCCAAGGTGGTGGCCAAGGAAGGCGCCAAGGATGGCATCCGCGCCAACGTCATCTGCCCCGGCTTCGTGCGCACGCCGCTGGTCGACAAGCAAATCCCCGAGCAGGCGGCCCAGCTGCACATCAGCGAAGAAGACGTGATCAAGAAAGTCATGCTGAAAGACACGATTGACGGCGAATTCACCACCACGCAGGACGTGGCGCAAACGGCCGTGTTCCTGGCCGCGTTCCCGTCGAACGCCCTGAGCGGACAATCCATCGTCGTGAGCCACGGCTGGCACATGCAATAATAGTGACGCCCGCCCACATCGGCTGCGCGGCGCCCTGTGCGGCCTGCGATGCTCGCTGTGCTCCAGCACAGCTGCGCGTCTCGGCCACACATCGCTGCCGCTCGCGATGATGTGGACGGGCGTTGCAGCGTTAGCGTATCAACCCTCCGCGCCTTTCCCGAAAGTTCCCAATTGCAAGACAACACTTACCGCCACCCGCGCGCGGGCCGGCCGGGGCGCCTGTTTGCCGCGCTCGCCAATTGCGCGCGTTTCGCCCATCTGCGCCAGGCCGTCATGGCGCGCCTGCCCTTCCTGAAACTGCACAGCGACGTGCGCGACGTCGTGTACGTGAGCTGGCTGGTCGATGCCGCTGCCGCGCAGACATTATTGCCGCCGGGCGTTGCCCTGTGGCAGCGCGACGGCAAGACGCCATTTACCGTGCTGACCTACCGCCACGGCCATTTCGGTCCCGCCCTGCTGGGACCCTTGCGCCGCCTGCTGCCCTCTCCCCTGCAAAGCAACTGGCGGCTGTACCTGGACCACACGCCAGCGGGCGCGCCGGACGTACCCTGCGTGTACTTTCTGAAAAACATCATGGACAGCCTGCCGCATGCGCTGGGCACGCGGCTGTTCAGCGATATCCTGCCGACGCACCTGGCGGCCGGCATGACGCTGGACGTCACGGCCACGCAGGCCCGCTGCAGCATCGCCAGCGGCGCCGGCAGCGCCCCGGCACTGGACGTGCAAGCGGATATCACGGCGGAGCATGGCCTCGATACGGATTGGCAGCAACTGTTCGGCAACTGGCGCGACGCCGTCGCCTTCCTCGCTTGCCAGGATGCGGCCATCGCGCACGTGCCGCGCAATGACAAGCTGGTCTTCGGCGAAATCGACTTGCCCGTTGATCTGGATCAAGTACAAGCGCTGACGGCCTTGCGCGCCGACTGCGGCTTGCTGGCACAGTTGCCGCCCTTGTCCGCTCCGTTCGCCTTCCTCGTGCCCAAGGTGCCGTTCAAGGCGCTGTCAGAGCGCCTGCTGTAGCGCGGCGCTCTGGCGCGCGCAAGGGCACGGCCGGGCCGCCGCGCCGCCGTTCCAGCTTGAACAGGGCCATCGCCTGCTCCAGCTGCAAGGCCTGGTCTTGCAGCGACGCGGATGCGGCCGCCGACTCTTCCACCAATGCCGCGTTCTGCTGCGTCACTTCATCCATCTGCGTGACGGCCATGTTGACTTGCCCGATGCCGTGGCTTTGCTCGCGCGACGCCGAGGCGATCTCTTCCATGATGCCGTGCACGCCCTGCACGGCGCCCAGCATTTCGGCGCTGCTGGCGCCCGCCTGCTGCGCCAGCTTCGCGCCCGCCTGTACCTGTTCCAGCGAGGCCGTGATCAATTGCTTGATTTCCGTGGCCGCCGCCGCACTGCGGTGCGCCAGGCTGCGCACTTCGCCCGCCACCACGGCAAAACCGCGCCCCTGGTCGCCGGCGCGCGCCGCTTCCACGGCCGCGTTCAGGGCCAAGATATTCGTCTGAAAGGCGATGCCCTCGATAATGCCCGTAATGTCGCCGATCTTCTTCGATGAAGCGTTAATGTCCGCCATCATCATCACCATCTGGCCGACGATCTCGCCGCCGCGCCCGGCAAGGCCGTGGACTTTGCCCGCCATGTCGCTCGCTTGCACGGCATTGCCGCTGTTTTGCTGCACCGTGGCGGCCAGCTGCTCCATGCTCGACGCCGTCTGCTCCAGGGCCGAGGCCTGCGCTTCCGTGCGGCCCGACAAGTCCATATTGCCGGCGGCAATTTCCTGGCTGGCCATGCTGATGCGCAGGAAATTGCCGCGCACGTCGCCGACGATGGAATGCAGGTTCACGCGCAGCTGGCGCAAGGAGCGCAGCAGCTGCCCCATTTCGTCGCGCCGCGTCGTGTCGAGCTCGCCAGTCAGGTCGCCGCCCGCCATCACGTCGCACGCCTGGCGCGCCCGCTGCAGCGGCTGCAGCACCACCTTGTGCAGGGCATGCCAGAAATACAGGGTCAGGCACAGGGCCGCCACGGACAGGCCCGTCAGCCAGCCGTGTAGCGCATCCGGCAACAAGCCCGCATCCCAGGCCAGCTGCAGCAGCAAGAGCACGACCAGCGCCCCCAGGTTCCAGGCAATGCGCCGGCCGATGGCCATGTCGCGCACGCTGAGCAGCCTGGCCAGCCAGCCCGTGCGCACGGCGGCGCCCTGGCTCAGGGCGATGCCGTCGGCCTGGCCCGCCTTGATGCGCGCGTACAGGGCGGACGCCTGCGCCACTTGCTGGCGCGTGGGCTTGGTGCGCACGGACATGTAGCCGACGGCCACGCCGTCTTCCACCACGGGCGTCACATTCGCCAGCACCCAGTAATAATCGCCGCTCTTGCAGCGGTTTTTCACCATGCCGCTCCACGAGCGCCCCGAGCGGATGGTGGCCCAGAAATCGGCAAACGCTTCGGCCGGCATGTCCGGATGGCGGAGGATGTTCTGCGGCGCGCCGATCAATTCTTCCGCGCTGTACCCGCTGACGGCGATGAAATACGGATTGGCATAGGTGATATTGCCTTGCAAGTCGGTAGTCGAGACGATGGTCTCGGTATCGCTCAGTGTGATTTCGGTATCGCTGACGGGAAGATTGAGTCGCATGGTCACATCCTTAGTGGTAGCCCGTACGGTGACGGGTATGCGGACAAGGAACGGTCGCCAGCCAGGAAAGCGGACACGGCACTGGCACCATTATTTTAATATTTTATTATTAACAAAATGCACTTTATTACGGCCGTGCCAGCCGTCACGCCACGGCAGGTTCGCCGGCCCAGTAACGGTCGATGTCCTGCAAGCGCCATTGGGCTGCGCTTTCCGTGGAAACAATGCGCTCCTGGCAACCCGGCGCCGCCAGGTCGATGACCGTCGGGGCGATGCAGGTGCCGGCGCGGATGGAAAAAAACACGCGCACGCTGGGCTGCGTCAGCGGCTTGCCCGGTGTCTGGCCCACCACCACGGCCAGGCGTTCCGACTGCAGCCGCACCAGGGTGCCCAGCGGATAGATGCCCAGGCATTTGACGAAGGCGGCAAACAGTTGTGCGTCGAGATGCGCGCCGCGCCAGGAGGCCATGCGGCGCAGCGAATCGGCCGGGCACCAGCCCTGCTTGTACGGCCGGGTCGAGGTGATCGCGTCGTACACGTCGCAGATGGCGCCCATGCGCGCAAACAGGCTGATTTGCTCGCCACGCAAGCCCTCGGGATAGCCGCTGCCGTCGAGTTTTTCATGGTGGTGCAGGCACACGTCGAGCGCCACCGGATCGATCTCGCCCACCTCCTGCAACATGCGGTGGCCGGCGGCCGGATGGGCGCGCACGGAGGAAAATTCCGCGTCGCTCAGGCTGCCCGGCTTGTTCAGGATGGCCGACGGCACGGCCATCTTGCCGATATCGTGCAGCAAACCCGCCAGACCGGCCGAGCGCACCTGCTCCGGCGCCAGGCCCAGCTCTTTGGCCAGCGCCGTCATCAGCGCGCACACGGCCACCGAATGCATATACGTGTAGTTGTCGGCGGTTTTCAGGCGCGCCAGGCCGAGCAGCACGTTGCCGCCGCGCAGTACCGAGGCGGCGATATCATCGACCAGTTCGTAAGCCTGCGCCGCAGACAAGGCCTTGCCCATGCGCACTTCGTCGAACATCGTCTGCACGGCCTGGCGCGAGCGTTCGATCAGGCGCCGGGCGTGCGCCATCTCCTCGTCGCGCGAGCGGGGCGGCCCGGCTTCGGCGCGTGCGCCGGTAGGGCTGGTGAATGCGGCTGCGGGCGCGGCTGCGGGCACTGCTGCGGGCACGGCATCGGCGGCTGGCGGCTCCACGGCAGAGGAGGATGCGAATGCCGGTGCGGGTTCCGCCAGCGCCAGCCCGCGCGTCGTGTCGATCCACACCTCGCAGGGGCGTGCCTTGCGGATACGCTCAAGGTCGGCCGCCGACTCCAGCAGGAAGGAACGCGTCCAGAAAGGGGTATCGAGCCAGGAACGGCCCAGGCGTTCGACATACATTCCCAACTCCAGTTCGCTACTCGTTATTTTTTTCAGCACGGCGGTTCTCCAGGCATTCAGATCGCGATATTTACTTGCGCATTAGCAATATCATACGCCAAAATAAACAAATAAATCAAATAAATTAATTTATATGGCAATATCGCAACAATAGACACAAAAATCACCAATTCTATCGCTTTCATTGATTAACAGTGATAAATCAATAAATATGACAATTAAACCATGTTGACTTGGCAGAATTTTATGCACCGGTGGGAGATGCGGCAGGCCCGCTGCTAGCGACCTCATGGTTAGCCAGACGGGCATGATGTGCAGGAAAGAGAGTGCGCCAGCGCCATGCCGGAACGGCTCGGGCGTGGCGGAGAGGTGCTGGCGCCCTGGGGAAAGATGAGTGCCTGCCGGCCGCGCCGGCCAGGCGGGCGGCTATGCCTGGGGAGGAATGCGTGAGGCGGCCGCGGGTGCGCCGCCTGGCGCCTAGCGCGGCACGTAGCGCCAGCCGGCGCTTTCCAGCATGAAGGTAAATTCAGTCTTGATGCCTTCGGGACGGCTTGGCACGCTCAGTTGCGTATCGCACACCAGGTAGCCCGTCTTGCGCTTGACTTCGCATTCGTTGATGGCCGTCACCTGCATGGTGGTCTGCGCTTCCTGCATCTGCACGTCCTTGGCCGCTTCCGGATTGCGCGCCACTTCTTCCTTGGCCCACGCGCGTAGCATCGCTTGCGCCTCGGCCGGCGACGGTCCCGCGAACCTGGCGTCCTTGCGCTCGACGCCGACCCAGGTGCCGCCATCGTTACGCAGCGGCAGTACCGTAAAGGCCTCGCGCATGCCGGCGCTCATGTTCACCAGGCACACCACCTCGCCCGGCACGTCCTGCGCATCCTGGCAGCCCAGCAGTCGGGTGACGCGCACGGCGATGGGCATGCGCGACTGCATCTTGGCCACGCCCGCCTGCACGGCGGCATGGATTTCTTCGAGTGTCGGCATGGTGACCGCCTGGGCTGGCACAGTGGCGAACAGGGCGGCGGCGGTCAGGGCGAAAGTAGTCAGGCGCATGGGTGTCAAAAGTAGTGATCAAAGGCCGGCAGTCTAGCACTTTGCATAAAGACAGCTGTTTCTATAGGGAATAATCCACGCCATCGGGCGCGAGAAAGGCGCCGCCCCCGTCCGCCTGCCCGCGCAGGCGCAAGCCGATGGCGCGCAGCATTTCCGCCAGCTCGCGCAGGCGCAGGCCCTCGTCCGTCAGTTGGTACTCGACCTTGACGGGCACTTCCGCGTAGACCGTGCGCGTGAGCAAGCCCGCCTCTTCCAGCGCGCGCAAGTCCAGGGTCAGCATGCGCTGCGAGATATTCGGCACGGCGCGGCGGATTTCGCTGAAGCGCTTCGGTCCCGCCATCAGATAGCTGAGCAGCACCACCCTCCAGCGCCCGCCCAGCAGACGCATCGCTTCTTCCACGGCGCAGCCGGAGACATTGTCTTTCATGTGCATGCCCTATCTGGTATAAAAAATGTACCTATACCACATTATTCTGCCTTCTTCCAAATAGTAACTTATGCCGCTAGACTGCCCTTCCCTCAGTTCACACGGAGTTCCAGCATGGAAACCACCCTGATCTACAGCGTGCCGTTCGGCTGCTCGTTTGCCGCCATCGCCGCCCTCGAATGGAGCGGCCTGCCGTATCGCCTGGCCCGCGTCGAGGCGCGCGACCCGGCCAGCAAGCAGCATCCCACCTTTCTCGCCATCAATCCTCTGGGCCAGACGCCGGCCCTGCTCACGCACGCGGGCACGCCGCTGCTGGAAAGCATGGCCATCCTGCTGCACCTCGCCGCCCGCGCGCCGGCCAGCGGCCTGGGCTTTGCGCAGGGCACGCCCGCCTACGATCACCTGAACAGCGCGCTGTCGTTTCTGCACACGACCTTTCACGCCGCCTTCATGCCCGCCTTCCAGGCGTCGCGCGCGGCAGAAGGTGATGCGCGCGCGGCCGTCTGGCGCGAAATGGCCATCGAGAAGGTCAATAAAAGCCTGGCGCATCTGGAGCGCCTGCTCGATGGCCGCGCCTGGCTCGCCTCCGATGCCGCGCCGACGATTGCCGACGCCTACCTGGCCGCCACGGCGCGCTGGGCCGAACCGCTGCAGCTGGCGCGGCTAAGCGACTATCCGCACGCGGCGCGCGTGCTGGCCGCGCTGGAACAAGACCCCGGCATCCGCTTTGCCCACGCCATCGAGGCAGGCTTGCCGGCCGCCAGCCAGGGCGGTTTCCTGGGCCACGTGGCGCTCGACCAACTGGCGCTGCCGGCCGGCTAACCGGCGGTCAACTCCCGCAGCGGGCGCGTCTTTATTGCTATGATGTCGGGCTGCCGGCGGTACAGCCGGCCACGTTCATATCACATCAACAACGTCGCAATAACATTGGGAGTTTGAATGAGTTTACGTCTGCTGCTCTTGGGAGCATTCAGTGCCGCCATGGCCACCACCGCCGTTGCCGCAGAACCGGCGCTGGCCGCGCCGCGCGGCTTCACCGTGGAAGACATGGTCGCCATGGAACGCGTGGGCAGCCCCGTGCTGTCGCCGGACGCCACGCGCGTCGTCTACACGGTGCGCACCACCAACCTGGAGAAAAACCGCGGCAACACGCAGCTGTGGCTGATCGACCTGCGCGCGCCGAACGCGGCGCCGCGCCAGCTCACGCGCGGCGACGCCAGCGCCAGCGACCCGCAATGGTCGCCGAACGGCGACGCCATCTACTTCCTGTCCGGCCGCTCCGGCTCCTCGCAAGTGTGGCAACTGCCCCTGAACGGCGGCGAAGCGGCCAAGGTCACCGACCTGGCGCTGGACGTCGACACCTACCGCCTGTCGCCGCAGGGCGACCGCCTGGCCTTCAGCATGGGCGTCTTCCTCGATTGCGCCGATATCGCCTGCACGAAAAAACGCCTCGATGAAAAAGCGAAAAACAAGGCCAGCGGCATGGTCTACGACCAGATGTTCGTGCGCCACTGGGATACCTGGGCCGACGGCCGCCGCAATGCGCTGTATTCGGCGCCGATCGACGCGGCCGGCAAGGTCAGCGCCGCGCCCGTCAGCCTGAGCGGCACCCTCGATGGCGACGCGCCATCGAAGCCGTTCGGCGACAACAGCGAGTACCACTTCAGCCCGGACGGCAAGACGGTGGCCTTCTCCGTGCGCGTGGCCGGCCGCACGGAATCGTGGTCGACCAACTTCGACGTCTACACGATTCCAGCCGCCGGCGGCCAGGCGCCGCGCAACCTCACGGCCGACAATCCCGCCTGGGATGCGAAAGCCACCTACTCGCCCGATGGCCGCACCCTGGCCTACGTCGCCATGACCAAGCCTGGCTTCGAAGCGGACCGTTTTCATTTGGTGCTGATGGATGTCGCCACGGGCAAGAAGCGCACCCTGGCCGACGACTGGGACCGTTCCGTGGCCGACTTCCGCTGGACGCCGGACGGCAAGGCCTTCCTCGTCGCCGCCGATGACGTGGGCCAGCACCGTCTGTTCCACATCGACGCGGCCAGCGGCAAGGTCAACGCGCTGACCGGCAAGGGCGCCGTGGGCGACTTCGACGTGCGCGGCAATACCATCGTGCTGGCGCAGGCGAACCTGGCTTCGGGCGCGCAGCTGTACACGCGCAAGCTCGACGCGAAGTCGGAAACGGCGCCGATGGTCCAGTTGACCAGGCAGAATGCGCAAGCGCTGGCCAACGTGCGTTTCGGCGAATATGAACAATTCTCGTTCGCGGGCGCGGATGGCGAAACCGTCTACGGCCACGTCATGAAGCCATGGAATGCCAAGGCCGGCGAAAAGTATCCGGTCGCCTTCTTGGTGCACGGCGGCCCGCAGGGCAGCTTCGGCAACAGCTGGAGCTACCGCTGGAATCCGCAAGTGTATGCGGGCGCCGGCTATGCCACCGTCTTCATCGACTTCCACGGTTCCACCGGCTATGGCCAGAAGTTCACGGACTCCATCAGCGGCGACTGGGGCGGCAAGCCGCTGGTCGACCTGCAAAAGGGCCTGGAAGCGGCCACCAAAAAATTCCCATGGCTGGACCGCGAGCGCAGCTGCGCGCTGGGCGCGTCCTACGGCGGCTACATGATGAACTGGATCGCCGGTAACTGGCCGGACGGCTTCAAGTGCCTGGTCAACCACGACGGCGTGTTCGACAACCGCGGCATGGCTTACGCGACGGAAGAACTGTGGTTCACCGAGTGGGAAAACGGCGGCACCTACTACGACGCCCCGGCCAAGTACGAGCAGTTCAATCCCGTCAACTTCGTGAAAAACTGGAAGACGCCGATGCTGGTGGTGCAGGGCGACCTGGACTTCCGCATCCCCACGGCGCAAGGCCTGGGCACCTTCACGGCGCTGCAGCGCCGCGGCATCCCGAGCAAGCTGCTGGTCTTCCCTGACGAGAACCACTGGGTGCTGAAACCGGCGAACTCGCTGCTGTGGCACCACACGGTGCTCGATTGGCTCAATACTTACACTAAAAAGTAAGTCTGTACCAAAGTAAAAAGCCGCACAGTTTGCACTGTGCGGCTTTTTTTCATCCATCAACTGCGCAATATCAATACGCGATCAATACGTATTGAGCGCCTTGGCGAACTTCACGATCCACAGACGGCTTGGACGCTCGCGGTCGTCGCCGCGCGCCACGCGGATGGAGTTGGCGGCGTTGCAGCCGGCCGCGCTGCTCGTGACGATGGTGCCGTTGGCGTCGACCGTGCACTTGGTCACGTCGGCGCCATCGACTTCCACGCCATTCGCGTCGAAGACCTTGGTTTTCAGGCCGAAGTCATTGTCGTTGGCCAGCGCAATGGTGGAGTCGTCGATCAGGGTCAGGCCTTCCGCCTTTTCCGCCGCCCAGCCGATGGCGTTCAAGTCCAGCAACAGGGTTTTCTTCAGCGGCGTGACGGCGGCCCAGTCGGCGCCATTGAAGGGGGCGCCGCCCATGCTGCTCTTTTCCAGGTCCGAGGTCGTCGCGTTGAAGGCGGCGGCCGCGATATCGGTGGCGCCTTTCAGTTCGACCAGCATCAGCTTGTTGAATACCTTGCCCGATGGCGCGGCACCCTGCTCGATGACGAGGAACTTGCCGCCGCCCAGCGCCACCATGTCGCCCAGCTTGGCGTTGCCCGTGCGGCCATCCTGGTAGTCGGCGGCATTGAGCGGATACGCATACATCTTGCCGCTGGTGCCCGTCACCGGGTCGAATTCGATCCAGCGCGTGAAGCGGGCAAAGCGCTCCACCTGTTCATTCTTCTTCGTCGCCGAGTACGGCGCGCTGCCGTCGGACAGGGGGCTTTGCAGGAAGGCGTACAGCTTGTCATTGCTCGTATCTAAGGTCATGCCTTCCATGCCGCGGTTTGCGCGGCGCTTGGCGAACAGCGCCGGCAAGCCCTTGCCCGGCTCGTACTTGGCCTGGATGACGCCCGTGGCGGCATCGATCCTGACGATGAAGGGACCGTATTCGTCGGACACCCACAGCGCATTGCGCTTGGCATCGACGACGATGGCTTCCGAATCGAGGCCGCCCGCATTGAAGACGGCCTTGCCGGCGGCATCGAACTTCATCGCATCCATGACGGGAATCTCGGCCGAATTGCCGACCGCGCCCACGGGCACGGGCAAGCCCGAGCTGTTGACGGTGGCCGACACCTTGATCGGCGTGCTCGATGCCAGCACGGCGCCGTTCTTGCCCACGGTGATCACGCCAAACGAAGGCGTAAAGCTCGGTGACGGGAAGATCTTGCTGCCGATGGTGCCCTTGCCCGACGGGTCGGGCACCAGCGGGCCGTCGCCGTTCGGGCCGCGGTCCGTCAAGCCATAGAATTCCAGGTCGCCGGCCGCATTCTTGCCCTTGTAAGCCAGGCCCGAGCCGTACGACGGCAGGAAGCCGTTCGGGAATTCGCCCTTGATCTTGGCGTTGGCGCCTTCGTACGGCACGTAGAACTTGCTGTCCGCCTGGATCTGGTAGCGCGTCACGGTCACCTTCACTTCGCCGACAGGATTGGCTTGCGTCAGCGCCTCGTTGACGGGCGCACCCGCTTTTGAGGCCAGTGTATCTTCGAAATGCTCGCGCACGAGGGCGCGGCGCTCGGCATCGACCGTGCGGCCGGCGAATTTTCCGCCTACCGCCGCCAGATGCGCGGCCAGGGCCGTGTTGAAGACGGCCGGGGCGGCGGCAAAGTCCAGGGTCTTGCCCGCCAGCGCCGCCTTCACTTCGGCCGTCAGCTTGATGCCGTTCGACGGATCGCTGTCGTCGTCGAGCAGTTGCAGCGCCAGCAGGCGGTTGACGACCTTGTCGTCGGCCACATTCGTGCTGGCGGCCAGCGCCAGCGGCGTGACGATGGCGCCGCACGGCGCCGAACCCAGGGCCAGGCCGCCCACGCTGAAGGCCACCGTGTCGCCCGGGTTGCACATGAATTCGCCCTTGGCATTGGTGCTGTCCTTGGCCGCGCTGCCGGCCACGTAATCGAGTCCTTCCACCGCGCCGTCGAGGAACACGCCCGTCTGCGCCACGGGCTTGGAAGGCTCCGCTGGCGGATTATCGCTGCCGCCGCAGGCGGCCAGGGCCAGGCCGGCGGCGATGGCCAGCAGGGTCAGTTTCGGGGTCGACGTTACAGCAGTGTTCATGCATTCCTCGGCTAAGGTGAGATTGAAGCCGTGGAGAGTAACCGGGCAAAGTGACAAGCCCATGACAGCCGTCACGCCAGTGGCGCATCCGCAACAGGGCCGCCGATGCCGCCGAAGCGGCCATCGGCCTGGCGCCGGAATTGCTTCGGCGTGACGCCTTTTACCTGTAAAAAGCGGCGGTTAAAATTGGCCACGTTCTGGAAACCCACGTCGTAGCAGACGTTGGACACGTATTGGTCGGTGTCCATCAGCAGCTGGCACGCCTTGTTGATGCGCAGCCGGCTGATGAAATCCGTAAAACTGTTGCCCGTCGCCTTGCGGAAGAAACGCGAGAATTTACTCAGCGACATGCCCACCTGATCGGCCAGCATTTCCGCCGAAATCGGCTCGCGGTAATTCTCGGTGATGTAATTGAGGACGGCATTGACCTTGGCCAGGGTGGCGTCATCGTCGTAGGAACGCAGCGAGGCGCTCGACAGCAAACGGTAATTGGCCGTGCGCGCCAGCTTGCTCATCAATTGCACGAATGCGGCGAAGCGCTCGGCGCCATGCGTGGCGCGGATGCGCGCCAGGTGCTGCTCGGCCTCGTGGCCCATGTCGAAAAACTCCACGCCATAGCTGGAGCGTTCGAGCAGGGGCAGCAGCTCGCGCAATTCGGGGATGACGCGCGCGGCGCCCGCCAGCGGCGCGTGGGCGAACTGCACGATCATGTCGCGCAAGGCCACGCCCCCTTCCGGCATGACGTTGGAAATCCAGTTGTGCGGCAATCGCGGCCCCGTCAGCACCAGGTGGCCGGGCGAGAATTCGCCGATGTAGTCGCCCACGAACAGGCGTCCGCTGGTGGCGACGATCAGGTGCAGCTCATATTCTTCGTGGCAGTGCCAGCGCACGCGCGAGCTGGGATAGCCGTGTTCCAGGTAATTGATGATGCCGTCGTAGCTTTCGCGTTCCAGTTCGGGCGCCTTGCGCTCGCCGTCCTTCTGCCACAGGTGTTCCATGCTTGTCTCTCCCAGGCTGTCCCCGCCCGTGCCATCGAATGTACCTCAAAAAACCTCAGCTGCCAAAACGGCCCAGGGCCTGCTGGCGGAATTCCTTCGGCGTCATACCCTTCAATTCCAGGAAGCGCCGGTTGAAATTGGCCACATTGTTAAAACCGGCCTCGTAACAGATGTTGCTGACGTAGCGCTCCGTTTCCATCAGCAGCTGGCACGCCTTGTTGATGCGCAGGCGGTTGACGAAGTCCGTGAAGCTGTTGCCCGTGGCGTGGCGAAAGAAGCGCGAGAACGTCCGCTCGGGCATGTCCACCTGCTCGGCCAGCTGTTTCAGCGAGAACTGGCTGCTGTAATTGTGCACGATGAAGTTGATGGCGGAGCTGATGCGCGCCAGGGCCACGTCATCGTCGCTCGACTGCATGGGCACCGTCGACAGCAGCTGGTAGTCGCTGGTTTGCGCCAGCTCGCCCAGCAGGGTGAGAAATTCAATGAAGCGCGGCAGGCCGCTGCTGTCGCGGATGCGCCGGAAGCGCCGCAGCGACTGTTCGCTCACGCCAAAGAATTCCACGCCGTGCAGGGCGCGCTGCAGCAGCGGGAAAATATCCTTCAATTCGGGAATGGCGGCCGCCATCGACGCCAGCGGCGCATGCGAAAACTGGATCACCATGTCGCGCAGGGCCACGCCTTCGGGCGGCGTGTCCAGCGAGACCCAGTTATGCGGCACGCGCGGGCCCGTCAGCACCAGGTGGCCGGGCGCGAACTGGCCGATATGGTCGCCGACAAAGACCTTGCCGCTCGTTTCGACGATCAGATGCAGCTCGTATTCGTCGTGGTAATGCCAGCGCACCAGCGCATTCGGAAAACCATGCTCCAGGTAGCGGATGAAGCCGAAACTGCCTTTCGGCTCGAAGCCGGGCGTGGCGTCGCGCTGCTGTTCCAGCTCCATCTGCGGCAATGTGGCATCGGCTTTGCGTGGCATGGCGCGCCCTCCCCCTCAGGCCAATATCTGTTCCAGCGCCGCGCGCGCTCCCAGCCCGTACAGCTTGGCCAGCGACTGCGATACGGCCTGCGTGAACGCTTGTGTGTCGCTCAATTCTCCGAACAGCTCGCGCAGCGACAGCAGCGCCGCGGCGTCCGAGCCGCCCTGCAGCGCCAGCGCGCGCAGGCGCACCGCATACGGGTCGCTCAAAGGCATCTCGCGTCCCGCTTCGTCGTGGCCTTCCAGGTAGCGGAACCAGCACGCCACGGTAAACGCCAGCAGCTTGATGGCGCCGCCCCGGGCCAACGCCTCGCGCACGGACGGCAGCACGAATTTCGGGATGCGCGCAGAACCTTCCGTGCCGATGCGCGCCAGTTGGTCGCGCACGGCCGGATTCGAAAAGCGCTCGAGCAGGGTCGCCTTGTACCGTTCCAAATCGATACCCGCCACGCTATCGAGCAGGGGCGTGACTTCATCATCCATCATGCGCCGCACCAGCAGCCGGATGCCCGCATCGCCCATCGCTTCGTGCGCAAACGTGTAGCCGAGCTGCATGCCAATGTAGCACAGGGCCTGATGACTGGCATTGAGCAAGCGCAGCTTCATCTTTTCATACGGCAGCACGTCGTGCGTCATCTGCGCGCCCACCTTTTCCCAGGCCGGCCGGCCCTGCGGGAATTCATCCTCGATGACCCACTGGCGGAACGGCTCGCACACGACGGGCCAGGCGTCGACGATGCCAAAGCTGTCTCGCACGAGCGCCCGGTGTTCATCCGTGGTGGCCGGCGTGATGCGGTCGACCATGCTGTTGGGGAAGCTGCCCTGCGTGGCCAGCCAGCGCGCCAGTTCTGCGTCGCGCAGGGCGACAAAGGCCAGCAGCATCTTGCGCGTCACGTCGCCATTGTTTTGCAGGTTATCGCAGGACATGATGGTAAACGGCGCCAGGCCCCGCTGGCGGCGCAGGGCCAGCGCCGCGGCCAGGTAGCCGAACGAGCAGCGCGGCGCCTCGGGATGCGCCAGTTCGTACGCAATGTCGGCATGATCCGCATCAAACTCGCCCGTGCCCTGGTTGACGTAATAGCCGCCCTCGGTGATGGTCAGCGCAACGATACGCGTGCCAGGGTCGGCCAGCTTTTCCAGCACGGCTTGCGGCTCGTCGGGCGCATACAGATACTCGCCGACGCTGCCGATGATGCGCGCCGTATCGCCGGCCGCGCTGCGTTCGATCACCGTATATAAACCGTCCTGCGCCCGCATGGCGTCGCGCATGGCCGCATCAAACGCCAGCAAACCCACGCCGCAATAGCCCCATTCTGCGTTGCCGGGCAAGGCCAGCAAGTCGTCGAGGTACACGGCCTGGTGGGCGCGAAAAAAACCGCCCACGCCGATATGCACGATGCTGGGCACGAGTGCGCCGCGCGCATACGCGGGCACGGTCACGTTCCCTGGCAGCCGCGCCAGGTTCGATTGCTTCAATGCGATGGCGTCCATTACAGCGCTCCTTTCGCGGCCGCGTAAGTCTTTCCGGCGCGGTCGAAATAATGGACGAAGCCCGGCTCGAACGTCAGGTGCGTCTGCTGGCCCGGCTGCAGGCTGCTGCGCTCCGCGCCGCGCGAGACCACCTGCACATTGTTCGGCAGGCGCACATAGGTCAGGGTTTCCACGCCCAGGGACTCCACCAGGTCGACGGTGACGGGCACGCTGCCCGGCTGCGCCGCGCCCAGGTGCACGTGTTCGGGGCGGATGCCGACAAAACCATCGGCCTGCGCCGCGCTGCCCGCCTGCGCCAGCAGCTGCGGCGCCGCGTCGGCGGGCACCACGTTCATGCTGGGCGTGCCGATGAATTGCGCGACGAAGCGGTTGGCCGGGCGGTCATACAATTCCAGTGGCGAGCCATGCTGCTCGATCTGCCCGTCGCGCAGCACCACCACGCGGTCCGCCAGGGTCATCGCCTCGACCTGGTCGTGCGTGACGTAGATGGTAGTGGCGCCCAGCTCGCGGTGCAGCTTGGCGATCTCGATGCGCGTCTGCACGCGCAGGGCCGCATCGAGGTTCGACAGCGGCTCGTCGAACAGGAACACCTTCGGGTCGCGCACGATGGCGCGGCCGATGGCCACCCTCTGGCGCTGGCCGCCCGACAATTCCTTCGGCGTGCGCTCCAGGTAACGCCCAAGGTCGAGGATGGCGGCCGCCTTGTCGACCTTCTCGCGGATGACGACCGGATCGACGCCGGCCAGCTTCAAGGCGAACGACATGTTCTGGAACACCGTCATGTGCGGGTACAGCGCATACGACTGGAATACCATCGCCAGGTCGCGCTTCGATGACGGCAGGTTCGTGATGTCGCGCCCGTCGAGCG
The DNA here is from genome assembly GCF_059423585.1 of Janthinobacterium sp. GW460-12-1-14-LB5. NCBI lineage: Bacteria > Pseudomonadati > Pseudomonadota > Betaproteobacteria > Burkholderiales > Oxalobacteraceae > Janthinobacterium > Janthinobacterium sp. GW460-12-1-14-LB5. The sequence goes on from NZ_JBWKYD010000030.1 coordinate 67,326, forward strand.
ACAGCTTGCCGCCGTCGATCGGTTCCAGGCCCGCGATCAGGCGCAGCAGGGTTGATTTACCGCAACCCGACGGTCCCACGAAGACGACGAACTCGCCCTGTTGAATGTCCAGGTCGATGCCCTTGATGGCGCGATGCTCGCCAAAGAATTTCTCGATATTGCTCAGTTGAAGGTAAGCCATGATTTTTCTCAATTCTGATTTGTTTTTCGATGCTTTCAGAAACCGTAGCGAGCAGTTCAAGTTCGGTTTGAGTAGCGGAGCTGTGCGGATGCACAGTGAGCAACGGAGAGCCGAAATTGGGCCGCGCAGTAGGTTTATGGAGGCATCGATTATTTGACGGCGCCGAAAGTCATACCTTGGACCAATTGTTTCTGGCAGAACCAGCCCAGCGCCATGATGGGCGCGATGGCCATCAGCGATGCGGCCGACAATTTGGCCCAGAAGAGTCCTTCCGGGCTCGAATACGAGGCGATGAGCCAGGCCAGCGTGCCCGCGTTGGACGCGCCCAGGTTCAGCGACCAGAACGATTCATTCCACGACCACACCATGCAGACCAGCGCCGTGGAAGCGATGCCGCCCACGGACAGGGGCAGCACGACGTGGCGGAACTCGTCCCACACGGTGGCGCCATCCATGCGCGACGCCTCGAGGATTTCGCGCGGCAGCTCCTTCATGCTCGTGTACAGCAGCCAGATCATGATGGGCAGGTTCATCAGCATGAACATGATGGTCAGGCCGATGCGCGTGTCGAGCAGGCCGAAGTACTGGTAGCAGATATAGATCGGCATCAAAGCGCCCACGCCGGGCATGTAGCGCGAGCTGAGCATGAATTTCAGCAAGCCGATGGTGCCGCCCGTGGGAAAGAAGGCCATCGAATAGGCGGCCGGGATGGCGATCAAGAGGCCGATGGCCGTCGACACCACGCTGGTAAACAGCGAGTTCCACGCGTAGCCGAAGTAATTGTCGCGCGCCAGCACTTCGCGGAAGCTGTCCAGGGTGGGCGTGAAAAACAGCAGCGGCGGCGTGGAAATGGCTTGCCCTTCCGTCTTGAAGGCCATCAGGCCCAGCCAGAAGATGGGGAAGAACAGCAGCAGCGCACACAGCCAGGCGGCGGCCGTGCGGCTATATAAATGAAGTTTGCTATGCATCAAGGTCTCCTTATTTCGACAGATTCTTGCCGATGACGCGCATCAGGAAGAAGGCGGCGATGTTGGCGATGAGCACGGCGAACAGGGCACCGGCCGAGGCCGCTCCCACGTCATACGACAGCAGTGCCTGCTGATAGATCATGAAGGTGATGGTGGTCGTGTCGAAGCCGGGACCGCCGCCCGTGGTGGTAAAGATTTCCGCAAAGATCGACAACAAAAAGATCATCTCGATCATCAGCACCACCGAGACGGCGCGTCCCAGGTGGGGAATGTAGAGGTAGCGCAACTGCTGCAGGTAGGTGGCGCCATCCATGCGCGCCGCTTCCAGCTGTTCCCGGTCCATCGATTGCAGCGCCGTCATGAAGATCAGGCAGGCAAACGGCAGCCATTGCCACGAAACCATCATGATGATGGAAAACAAGGGGTGGGCCGACAGCCAGTCGACGGGCGTGGCGCCAAAGAAGATGCTGATTTGCGCAAACAGGCCGTAGATCGGGTTGAGCAGCATGTTTTTCCACATCAGGGCATTCACGGCCGGCATGACGAGAAACGGCGAAATCAAGAGCACGCGCACGACGGCGCGCCCCGGAAACGCTTCATTGATCAGCAAGCCCAGCGCCGTGCCCAGCACGACTGTCACCAGCATGACGGAAAACAGCAAGGTAAACGTGTTCTGCAAGGCCGGCAGGAACGAGGCATCGCTAAAGAAAAAGTGGAAGTTGGCCAGCCCATGGAAAGGATGGCCGCTCGGATCGAGCATGGAATAACGCACGAACGCGTAATACAGCGTGATCAATAACGGGATCACGGAAATGACGGAGACGGCGACCACGGCCGGCGTCAGCAAAGTCCGGGGGATAATGCGTTTCATAATGTTCTCTTGGGGCAGGTGAACCGATAACCCGCAAAGCTAAAGTACCGGGGGGGGGGGGGGCGGGGGG
>NZ_JBWKYD010000030.1:69425-74483 GCF_059423585.1 Janthinobacterium sp. GW460-12-1-14-LB5
GACCCTCAGGGTCCGACCCCAGATTTATGCCGTTGGGGTACGCAAACTATGCAGCAGTCTTACTTGTAGTACCCGCCCTTACGCATTTCACGTTCCGCCGTCTGCTGCGACAATTCCAGCGCCTGCTCCACCGTCACCTTGCCCAGCAGCGCTGCCGCCATCTGCTGGCCGGCTGCCACGCCGATCACCTGGAACTCCGGGATCGACGCGAATTGCACGCCCACGTAAGGCGACGGCGGCAAGGTGCTTTGCACGGCGCGCGTGGTGGCCAGGGCCTTGCCTTCGGCGGCGGCAAATTTCGCCACTTTCTGGAACTCGGGGCTGGCATACGTGGACTTGCGCGTGCCCGTCGGCACATTGGCCCAGCTGGTTTCCTTGGCAACCAGTTTCACGTAATCGGGCGAGGTGGCCCAGTTGATGAAGCGCTGCGCTTCGTTCGGGTGTTTCGAGCTCGACGGGATGGCCAGCGACCAGATCCACAGCCAGTTGGCGCCCCGCTCCGTCACGCCGACGGGCGACTGGGCAAACGCCACCTTGTCGGCCACCTTGCTCTGTTTCGGGTCCGTGATGAAGGAGGCGGCGATCGTCGCGTCGATCCAGATGCCGCACTTGCCCTGGTTGAACAACGCCAGGTTTTCATTGAAGCTGTTGGCGGCCGCGCCTGGCGGGCCGTATTTCTTCATCAGGTCGACATACATGGTGACCGCGTCCTTCCACGGCTTGCTGGTAAATTGCGGCTTCCATTGCATGTCGAACAGCTGGCCGCCGTAGGAGTTGGCCATGGTGGTGATCAGCGCCATGTTGTCGCCCCAGCCCGGCTTGCCGCGCAGGCAGATGCCGTACACGCCGTTGGCCGGGTCGTGCAGCTTGGCCGCCACGTCGCGCAGCTGGTTCCAGCTGGGGCGGTCTTCGATCGTCACGCCCGCCTTTTTGACCAGGTCGCTGCGGTACATGATCATCGAGCTTTCGCCATAGAACGGCGACGCGTACAGCTTGCCGTCGCCGGACAGTCCCTCGCGGATGGCGGGCAGCAGGTCGTCGATATCGTACTTGGCGTCCGGCTTGATGGGGATCAACCAGTTTTTCTTGCCCCAGATGGGCGTTTCATACAGGCCGATGGTCATCACGTCGAACTGGCCGCCCTTGGTGGCGATATCGGTGGTCATGCGCTGGCGCAAGACGCCCTCTTCCAGGGTCACCCATTTGAGCTTGATGTCGGGATTGGCTTGCTCGAAGAACTTGCTGAGCTTTTGCATTTCGATCATGTGGCCGTTGTTGACGGTGGCGATGACGAGGTCGGTTGCGGCCGAGGCGGACGAGCTGAGGCAGAGCGCGCCGGCGCACAGCGCGGCAATGGCGGTACGTTTCATTGTGTGTCTCCAGTGTTTTTTGTCGTTGGCAATGCCGCTTGTTGGCACCACGACCACAATGTAGCACCGGGCTTTGATACTTTCTGATACTCCAAAACCGCAATTCGATACTCTTTTGCAGCGCCACTATGCGCGAGAGTATCGATATTGAGTAAAAACAACACTTTGAAAGAAAGTATCGTCACTTGTACGTTTTGTATCGGTCTGGTTAAAAAAGCGCTGCTAGACTTGGTTTTCGGCATTAGACCGTGTGCGGTGGCCGTCCTTCCGGGGCGCCAGCGCTACCACCTACATTCTTCTGGAGACCGCATGAATCGCACTGCATTGAAAACCTTACCTGCCCTGCTCCTGGCCATCGCCAGCGCTTCCGCCATGGCCGACCCCATGTACCCATCCGACTCCGAAGGCTTCCACGGCTACCTGCGCGCCGGCGCCGGCAGCAATACGTCGGGCGACGGCGGTTCGCAAGGCTGCTTCGGCCTGGGCGGCAATACCATGAAGTACCGTCTGGGCAATGAGTGCGATGCCTACACGGAATTCGGCTACACCAAGTCCGTCGCCCAGTCCGGCGGCGTGAACTACCTGGCCACCATCTGGGTCAACGCCTATGCGCCGAATTCGGATTTCGGCGATAACAAGCTGGGCATCGTCAAGGCCTACGTCGAAGCGCAGGGACTCGATTTCCTGAACGGCGGCACGGCCTGGATCGGCAAACGCTTCTACTACCGTCCTGACATCCACATGCTGGATTTGCAGTACATCAACATGAACGGCACGGGCGCCGGTCTGGACCGCATTCCTGCCGGCCCCGGTAAATTCTCGTACGCCTTCTTCAAGGACCGCGATCTCAACAAGCGCGACGACAATGGCGCCATCCTCGGCACTACCTCGGCCGTGCGCCAGAACTTCATCTACGGCGAGATTCCCGTCAATGAAAACGGCACCCTGGACCTGGCCGCCACCTACATCATCGGCGAAGGCAAGGACAACGACGTCTACGGCAAGAAACACAACGGCTGGCAACTGTCGGCATTCCACCGTCAAGGTAAAGTGTTTGGCGGCGGCAACACCTTCGGCGTGCAGTACGGCGTCGGTCCCGGCACGGGCCAGGGCGCGCAGTTCGGCGCTTCGGGCGACACCGGTCTGGGTTCGGACGTGAAACGCACGCGCATCTTCAATGACATGGCGATCCAGCCGATGGCCAACTTCGGCATGGAATTCGTCGCCCTGTGGCAAAAAGATGAGTCGAACGCCAACGGTTCCTCGACCTGGACCTCGGTCGGCGTGCGTCCTGTGTACGCGTTCACCAACAACTTCAAGCTGGTGGGCGAACTGGGCACGGACCGCGTGACGCAAGCGGGCGGCCTGCCGGCCAAGCGCCTGACCAAGCTGACCATCGCCCCGACGATCTCGGCCGGCCCTGGCCTGTGGTCGCGTCCTGAACTGCGCGCTTTCGTGACCTACGGCAAATGGAACGATGCGGCCACCGCCTCGGTCAATGCGTCGAACAACGGCGGCCCGATCTACAACAACAATACCAGCGGCACCTCGTACGGTTTCCAAGTGGAAACCTGGTTCTAAGCCAGCTTAACGGCCGCAATTAAAAAAGGGCGGAACCTCGGTTCCGCCCTTTTTACTTTACGACATCAACAACTTTACGGCAGCGCCACCGGCAATTCCGGATACTCTTGCGTCAGCGCATACTTGGTGCCGCCCACGGTGACCGTGTAATTGGCCGGTCCCGAGATCGGCAAGCGGTAGTTCAGGGTCAGCGCCACGGAGCCGCCCGGCGCCAGCGATTGCCAGGCGGGAATCGCGAAACGGGCCCGGTTGTAGTTCTTCGTGAAGCCGCCGATATTGTTCGGCCCCGTGTAGCCGGCATTGATCACCGTCAAGCCGAAGCCGGACTGGTCGCTCATGTCCGACGGCGCCGACACGGGATAGTCGAACTCCACCACGGTGCCGCCCGGCAAGGTCGACGTGGTGTTGTTCTTCACCGTCATCACGGGATTGATGGGGAAGTTGTTGTCGCCCAGCTTCCAGCCACCCAGGGTGATGCTGACGTTGGCCGCCGTGCCCGGCATGGCGATTTCGGCGCGTTTGTTGCCATACGCGCCAGCCGTGCGGAAAGCCTGGTACAGCACGTCCGTCAGGGTGGTGCCCATGAAATACTCGCCCTTGCCGCCGTTGCGCGTGGCATCCCAGGCATAGTCGCCCGCCATTTCCCAGATCATCACGCCGCCGATATTGTTGTTGACGATGTACTGGGCCTTGGCCGCGATCGATTGCGTGGTTTCCGTGGAAATGAACACTTTTTTGGTCGCATTCCACAGCCACGGCGCCACCATGGTACTGCTGTAGTACGGCACATACGTGCCCACCAGCGCCTTGTCCGTGACTTTATAGGCGTCCAGGTAGCTTGGAACGATGCCGTTTTGCAAGTTCAGCGCATGCCAGATGGGGTTGCCGCCGCCCGGCGTCGGCTTGCCTTGCGAATCGAGGTCGTACCACACGTTGTCGATGCCGGTCGCGCCCGTGCCGCATGTCTTGGTGCCGGCGCAAGTGACCGTGGAGCTGATCAGCGGCGTCGTGCCCCACAGGCCATTGGTGCCGCCCGTCACATCCTTCCAGCCCCGCGTGTAGAACGGCACGCCGATATTGATGCGTCCCGCCTGCATGGCGCCCCGGTAGTAGCGGTAGGCCCAGTCCGTGTTCAGGTAGCCGATGTTCTGGTACTGGTAGGCATTGCCGGCACGCAATTCACCATCGTTGCCGTCGTCAAACAGCGCCGCGTTCGGGCCCACGTACTGGTTCCACGCGCCGTGCAAGTCGTACGACATCAGGCTGGCGTAATCGAGATATTTCAATCCCGACATATTTTCCTCGCCGCGCAAGACCCAGCCCGAGGCGGAGCCGGCAATGGTCAGCAGATAGTATTTATTGTCCTGCACGGCCGCTTCGTCGAGCTTCTGGCGCAGCACCTTCAGCAGCACGTTGTAGCTCGTCATCAAGCCGGCCAGGCGCGGTTTCGACACGGCGAAGTCGTTCGGATTGCCCGCCTCGTTGTTGGTGGTCGGGTGTTCGTAATCGACATCGACGCCATCGAAGAAGTTGTACTGGCGCACGAACGCCACCATCGAGTCGGCCAGGGTATTGATGCCGGCCGTATTGATGCTGCCGTCCGCATTCGTCGTGGCCGTGTAAAAGCCGCCGCTGCCGGCCCAGCCGCCCACGGAAATCATCAGTTTCACGCCTGGATACTTCTTCTTGTATTGCGCCAGCAAGTTGAAATGGCCCTTGTACGGCAAGGACGGATCCATGGCCGCAGCCGGCACGTTGGGCCACGTCAGGCCCGTGTCCGGATTGGCCGCGCCGCTGCCGATGGCGATTTTCGACGTGGCCGGGTCGACGGAGGCGAACGCGTAGTTCAGGTGGGTGATCTTGTCCCAAGGCAAGTTATTCACCAGGTAAGTCGGGCTGCCATCGACGCCCGTGCGCCAGCTGGCAAAATAGCCGACGATGCGCCGGTTCAAGCCATTGCCCAGCACTTCGCGCCCATTCGCGTCATATACCTTGCAATACGGCACATTCGGCACGGCCGAAATCAGGCCGTCCGGGCGGCAAGCCGTGGGGGTTGGCGTTGGCGTTGGCGTTGGCGTTGGCGTTGGTGTTGGTGTTGGTGTTGGTG
>NZ_JBWKYD010000031.1:0-66408 GCF_059423585.1 Janthinobacterium sp. GW460-12-1-14-LB5
GTAGGCCGTGCGGGATTCGAACCTGCGACCAACGGATTAAAAGTCCGCTGCTCTACCAGCTGAGCTAACGACCCGAAGAAGGAAGATTATAGGGGGTGCCCGGGATTCTGTCAAACCTAACGGGCAATTTTTTCCCCGCTTTTACTTTTTACCGGCCCGTTCCTTGGCCGCTTGAGCCGCGCTGGAGTCCGGGTAGCGCGAGATCAGGGCGTTCAGCGTCTTGGTCGCGTTTGGCTTGTCTTTCAGCTCCGTGTAGCAGCTGGCGATGTTGAGCATGGCGTCGGGCGCCTTCGGGCTGTCCGGGTAGTGTTTCAGCACGGCCTGCTGGGCCGTGATGGCGCTCTTGCAGTCGCGCTGGGCGTAATAGGCATTGCCCAGCCAGTATTGCGCGTTGGCCGCATACGCCGATTCCGGATAGCGCTTGACGAAGCCGTCCAGGGCCGTCACGGCGCCCTTGTAGTCGCCCGACTTGAACAGGCCGAACGCGGATTCGTACGCGCTTTGCTCGGACACGCCCACGGCCGCTTCCTGGCCGTCGATGGTGACCTGGCGCGGTTCGAGCTTGCGCAGGCGCGCGTCGATGTCTGTGTAGAAATCCTTCTGGCGCTTTTGCGTGTTCGCCAGGTCGTTGCCCAGCACTTCGATCTGACCGCGCAGGCGGGCGATCTCTTGCATGGTCTGGTCGTGCTGGTTGAGCAGGCTCAAGGTGCTGGTCTTGTCCGCCTTGGCATCGATGCGGCTGTTCAGGTCGCGCGCCATGGCGTCGACCTTGGCGCGCAGCTCCAGGATGGCCTTGCGCGCTTCGTCGTCGTCGAACAGGGCGGCGTTGGCGTGCAGGGGCAGGTAGGCAAACGCGGCCATCAAGGCGGCGGCGACGCCGGCTTTCGAGAATGTCATCATGGGTCGGGCTTTCTAAGGTTACGCAAACATGCAAACGGGGCGCCGGGCGGTGAATCACCGCGCTGCGCCCCATTATTATGCCTATGACTGGCCAGTTAGGTAAGCGTCAATGCTTGCGCGCTCACCCGTCAACATCAATAAACGATGTCAGCGCGGCGGTTTTCAGCCCATGCTGCTTCGTTGCTGCCTTGTGCTTTAGGCTTTTCTTTGCCCAGCGACACGGCTTCCATCTGGCCTTCCGGCACGCCCAGGGCAGCCATCGACTTGCGCACGGCTTCGGCACGTTTCTGGCCCAGGGCCAGGTTGTACTCAGCGCCACCGCGTTCATCGGTGTTACCTTGGATCAGGATCTTGCGCGATGGGGTTTTCACCAGGTAAGCAGCGTGGTTTTGCACGACTGGGGTGTCCGCTTCGCGCACGACGTACTTGTCGAAGTCGAAGTAGATGCTGCGGTTAGCCAGTACGCCTTTTGGATCGTCCAGTGGATCGACCGATGCGGTCGTTACTGGCTGAACTTGACGGGTGTCAACTGGAGCGACGACTTTTTCAGGAGCGCGCTCAACCACTGGGGTCTCTGCTACTTTGACTGGGGTGCTGCAGGCGGACAGCAGGGCTGCGGTAGCGGCGATGAAAGCCAAACTTTTAAAGTTACTCATTTTTATTCTCCGGGTCATGGTTAAAGGTGAAACTGTACAGCATTTACTTCATAAAAGGACCCCAGGTGGGCTCCTTGATATTGCCAGCTTGCGTAGTCAAACGCTGTTTGACGCGGCCATCCACCGATACCACTGCCAGCGACTTGCGTCGTCCGGATTCGGTCGCGTACATGATATATTTCCCGTTGGGCGAAAAGCTCGGTGATTCGTCGTTGGCGGTGTCCGACAGGCGCAGTTCCTGGCCACTAGCCAGGTCGAGCGCGTAGAGCTGGAAATTGCCGTCGCGACGGGAAATATAAGCGAGTGTCTTCCCGTCGGACGAAATCCGCGGGCTGATGTTGTAGGAGCCGCCAAACGTCACGCGCTTGGCTTCGCCGCCGCTGCTCGACATGCGGTAGATCTGTGGTCCGCCGCTGCGATCGCTGGTGAAGTAAATGCTTTGGCCATCGGCCGAGAATTGGGGTTCCGTATCGATGCCGCTGCTGGTGCTGACGCGGCGCAAGCCGCTGCCGTCGGCATTGACGGTGTAGACCTGGGTATGGCCATCGCGCGACAGGGCCACGGCCAGGCGCGAGCCGTCCGGGCTCCAGCTGGGCGCGGAATTGCTGCCTTTTTCATTCGATACGATGGTGCGCTGGCGCGTCACCAGGTTTTGCACGTAGACGATGGGCTTTTTCTTTTCAAACGACACATACGCCACCTTGGTGCCATCCGGCGACCACGACGGCGAAATGATCGGCTCGTTCGAGCGCAGGGCGACCTGGATGCCTTCGCCATCGGCGTCGGCGATTTCCAGCCGGTATTCGCGGCCCGATTGCGTGACGTAGGCGATGCGCGTGGCGAACGCGCCTTTGACGCCCGTCAACTTCTCATAGATGTCATCGGCGATCTTGTGCGCCAGCAGGCGGTTGAACTGCGGCGCGGCCGCATTGTTCATGCTGGAGATCTGCGCGCCCTTGATGGTGTCGAACAGCTTGTAGCGCACGTCCAGGCGGCCATCGGCCATGCTTTGCACGCTGCCGGCCGCCAGCGCGTCGGCGCCGCGCGATTTCCACTGCTCGTAGCTGACGGGCGCCGTTTCCGCCACGGGCGCATCGGCGTCGATCAGCTTGAACACGCCGCTGCGCGCCAGGTCGGCCTTGATGATGCCGGATAACGATTGCGGCGCCGCTGATTCATTGACAAAGGTGGCGACAGCCACCGGGATCTGGTTGCTGCCGATCCCCGTAATCTCCACGCGCAGCTGCGCCTGGGCGCCGGCCGCGCCCAGCATCAGGCCGGCGCAGAGCACGACGTAGCTCATTTTTTTCATGGTCATCATTTAGGCAAATCCTTCATCTCGAATATGAGTTCAATCTCGCGTTCCACGGTGCCGTCTTTTTTCTTCGGCAGTGGCGACGATTTATTAATGGCGTTTTCCACCGAGCTGTCATACGCCGGCAGGCCGCTACTTTTTATCTTTCGGACCGAAATAATTTCCCCAGTTGGCAGTTGCTCGATCTTGAACACGGCGCGCGGGTTGCCCGGCACCTCCGTGCTACCGCTGTACGCGATATTGCTCTTGATCTTGCTCGTCAGGGCAGCGACATAGCCGCTGTCCTTGCGTGGCGCGGTCGCTTTCGCGGCCGTACCCGTTGTGCCATTGCCTGCCTGCGCCATCATGCGCTTCATGTCATCGGCACGCAATTTGTCGGCTGCCGCTTTTTCCGCCGCCGCTTTCTTGGCCTTGGCGGCTTTTTCGGCCGCAGCTTTCTTCTCAGCCAATTCTTTCTCGGCTTTTTCTTGTGCTTTTTCTTTCTCTTTTTCGAGCTTGGCTTTCTCCAGCTTGTCAGCCTTTTCTTTCTCGAGCTTTTCAGCCTTGTCTTTTTCTTTCTGCTTCTGTTTTTCCAGTTCGCGCTTTTCTTCCTCGCGTTCCTTCTGTTCCTGCTTGCGGCGTTCTTCCGCTGCCGCTTTCTCTTCTTTCAGCTTGGCCTTCTTGCGTTCCAGGGCGATTTCCGCCTCGCGCAGGTCGACTTTCGGCTCGGGCGCGGCCACGGGCGGCGGTGGCGGCGGGGCCGGCTGTTCCACTTCCGGCGGCGGCGCCGGTGTCGGCTCCGGTTCCGTCGCCACGTCGGGCGGCGGCGCGGCCGTTTGTACTTTCAGGTCCCACACTTCCGCTTCGACGGCGACAGGTTCCGTATTTTGCCAGTGTACGCCCACCCACAGGAAAAACAGCAGGCCAAGGTGCATCGCCAGCGCCAGGCCCAGCGAGGGCCAGCGGCTGCGTTCGCGCGGCACGCTGTAGGGCTTGCCGAGTACATGGTCGATTTGTTTGTTCTGCAAAGTCTAGTCTATCTAAAAACGGTCAAGTCTGGAAACAGGGTGCTGCGCTTACTTGGTGGCCAGGCCGACGCGGGTAATGCCCATCTTTTTCGCTTCCGAAATGAGCTGGATCACATCGTCGTACTTGCTTTCCTTGTCGCCCGCAATCATCACGGGATAGTCGGGATTGCTTTCGTGCAAGCCGCGCAGCTTGCGCAGCAGGGCGTCGCGGTTCGGTTCCGTTTCCGGCGACAGCTGTTCCTTGCCGATCACGCCGATCGACAGCGAACCATTCGGTTTCAGCACGATCTGAATATAGTCATCGGGCGGTTTCGCCGACTTTTCCGCGTTGGGCAGATTCACCACGCTGGGATTGTTCGACGACGGCATCACCATGAAAATGATCAGCAGCACCAGCATCACGTCGATGTACGGCACGACGTTGATCTCGGACTTGAACTTGCGGCCGCGGCCGCCGCGCATGCCGCCGCTATTGAAGGAAGAACCCATGGACGCTGCTCCCTCTTAGCGCGACTGGCGCTGCAAGATGTTGGAGAATTCCTCGACGAAGCTCTCGAAGCGGATCGCCAGGCGGTCGATGTCGTGCGAAAAACGGTTGTAGGCGACAACGGCAGGAATCGCGGCGAACAGGCCGATGGCGGTGGCGATCAGCGCTTCGGCAATGCCGGGCGCGACGGCGGCCAGGGTCGCTTGCTGCACGTTGGCCAGACCGCGGAAGGCGTTCATGATGCCCCACACGGTGCCGAGCAGGCCGATGTAGGGCGAGACGGAGCCGACGGAGGCGAGGAAGGCCAGGTGCGATTCGAGCACGTCCATTTCACGCTGGAAGGCGGCGCGCATGGCGCGGCGGGCGCCGTCGAGCACGGCGCCGACGTCCAGCGCTTCGCGCGAACCGTACGATGCCTTGCCCTTGATGAATTCGCCCATGCCGGCGTCGAAGATGCGGGCCAGCGCGCCGCTCTGGTCGCGGTTGCCGCTGGCGTTCTGGTGCAGCGCATGCAGGTTGCCGCCGGCCCAGAAGCTGCGTTCGAATTCGATGGTTTGCTTGCGCGCCTGGCGCACGGCAAACATCTTGCGGAAAATGTAGGTCCAGCTGGTCAGGGAAATCAGCAGCAGCAGGGCCATGATCAGTTGCACGATCAAATGGGCATTGGAGATGAGCGCGAGGAAAGAAAGATCTTGTGTAACGTTCATTGGCTGGCAGTCTGTTGGGTGAATTGTCCGGGGGTGGCGGGTAGGGCTCAGGCGGCGCGCATGCGGGCCGCGACGGCGTCGGGCACGGCGCGCGGGCGCAATGCCGAATCGACGCAGCCGACCTTGACGCGCGCCGTGTTGAGCAGGCGGTCGCCGCACCAGGCTTGTTGCAGGAAAACGATGGAGGCACGCCCCATTTTCTCTATGCTTAAGGTTAATCTTACCGTGTCATCGAGCCTGGCTGGCGCATGATAGTCGGCGTTGACGCTTTTGACAACGAACATCGCGTCGTGCTGTTCCAGCAATTCCTGCTGGCCCACGTCGATGGCGCGCAGCCATTCGGTGCGCGCGCGTTCGAAGAATTTCAGGTAATTTGCGTAATAGACGATGCCGCCGGCGTCGGTGTCTTCATAGTAGACACGTACGTTCCAGGTAAAGACTGAAGGCATGTTTATTGCGCCAGTAGTGAGATTGAGCAACATTTTACGCGATTTTTCTTCTTGTGACTGTGGGCGCTTGCTGGAAAGCCATGCAAAAGCGGCATATAAGTTGCACCGCAGCATTGTAAATCCGGGGTAGGCAATGGCAAGCCTCGTAACATACGCTTACAAGCCGCCGCCAGGTTTAAGCCCGGCTTAAGCGCCGCGCTCACGTCGCTGGGCGGCCTGTGGCCTCGCCCGGGCTGCGGTGGCGCGCGGCGATTATAGCCGCACCGTTGCATTCCTTGCTCAATTTGGGCACTTAACTTACAATTTGACTTCCATTACGTCTCACGTGACTGGCGAAAAGTCGGCGATCTCCAAGAATGGCGATCGGCAAACCGGCGAAAGGTGGGCATCCACCGGGAAACGTGAGATTTTTCATCAGCCGTTCGCCTGGGTAGCCACTATGGAAAAGCACGAAGAGGCTGCCTGTCCAATGTTGTTATTCACTTAACGCCGGCTCCCCTCATTCGATCCAACCTGCCAGTACAAGCACCCTCATACTTGGAGTTTTTACATGTTTGCAAAAGATCACAACCTCGCCAACGTCGACCCTGAATTGTTCGCCGTCATTCAAAAAGAAAACGTGCGCCAGCACGATCACATCGAGTTGATCGCGTCGGAAAACTACACGTCGCCAGCCGTAATGGAAGCGCAAGGCTCGCAGCTGACGAATAAATATGCCGAAGGCTATCCAGGCAAGCGCTACTACGGCGGCTGCGAATACGTCGACGTGGCCGAGCAACTGGCCATCGACCGCGTCAAGCAGCTGTTCGGCGCCGAATGCGCGAACGTGCAGCCGAACTCGGGCTCGCAGGCGAACCAGGGCGTGTTCTTCGCCATGTTGAAACCAGGCGACCTGATCATGGGTATGTCGCTGGCCGAAGGCGGCCACCTGACCCACGGCATGCCGCTGAACATGTCCGGCAAGTGGTTTGACGTCGTTTCCTACGGTTTGACGGCGGAAGAAGACATCGACTACGAGGCGATGGAACGCCTGGCCCGCGAACGCAAGCCGAAGCTGATCATCGCCGGCGCCTCGGCATTCTCGAAAAAGATCGACTTCGAGCGTTTCGGCAAGATCGCCAAGGAAGTGGGCGCCTACTTCATGGTCGACATGGCCCACTACGCCGGCCTGATCGCCGCCGGCCTGTACCCGAACCCGGTGCCGTTCGCCGACTTCGTCACCTCGACCACGCACAAATCGCTGCGCGGCCCGCGCGGCGGCATCATCCTGATGAAGGCCGAACACGAAAAAGCCATCAACTCGGCCATCTTCCCCGGCATCCAGGGCGGCCCGCTGATGCACGTGATCGCCGGCAAGGCCGTCGCCTTCAAGGAAGCGCTGAGCCCTGAATTCGTCGAATACCAGAAGCAAGTGATCAAGAACGCCGACGTGCTGGCGAAGACCCTGATCAAGCGCGGCCTGCGCATTGTTTCCGGCGGCACCGAATCGCACGTCATGCTGGTCGACCTGCGCGCCAAGAACCTGACGGGCAAGGAAGCCGAAGCCATCCTCGGTTCCGCGCACATCACCTGCAACAAGAACGGCATCCCGAACGACCCGCAAAAACCTTTCGTCACCTCGGGCATCCGCCTGGGCAGCCCGGCGATGACGACGCGCGGTTTCAAGGAAGCGCAAGCGGAAGAAGTGGGCAACCTGATCGCCGACGTGCTGGACAACCCGCATGACGCCGCCACCATCGAGCGCGTGAAAGCGGCAGTGAAAGTGCTGGCCGACGCGCACCCGGTGTACGCAGCATAATTATTTGTCCAGAATGTGTCATACGGAGTAAGATTCTGTATGACACATTCCTTCGTGCCCCAGGGCGCCCGGAGTGATTCGGGCGCCCTTTGTACAAGGGCGGCGATTTCCCGTAATTATTACTATAAAGTTGTAGCCAGCCCATGAAATGTCCATTTTGCCAGCACGGCGATACCCAGGTTCTCGATACGCGCGTATCGGAGGAAGGGGATGCCATTCGGCGCCGCCGCCGCTGCGGCAAATGCGACAAGCGGTTTACGACATATGAACGCATTGAACTTATCATGCCGGCCGTCGTCAAAAAGAATGGCAGCCGGACGGAGTTCGCTGCGGATAAGTTGCGCGGCAGTTTGATGCTGGCCTTGCGTAAGCGTCCCGTCGCGGCCGCCTCTGTGGATACGGCCATCGCGTCCATCCAGGAAAAACTGCTGACCAGCGGCTTGCGTGAAGTCGATTCCGGCTATATCGGCGAACTCGTCATGCAGGAACTCAAGCGTCTGGACAAGATCGCCTACATCCGCTTCGCCTCCGTCTACAAGAATTTCGAAGACCTGGCCGAGTTCCAGGATGCGATTGCCGAAGTGGGACAGGCACGCAAGCCCTGACGCTCGCTTTGCCGACAGCGGGGCCGCTCATGCGCCCCGTTTTCGCACCCCGTTTTCACCACGTCAGCGCTCGCCTGGCAAGCGGTCTGATCAATCCCAACGCCCTTCTTCTCCCCTTATCGCTGCGCTGTTTGCGCTAGCGCAGATCCCGATTTTTGTGCGCGCCTATCTTGTAGCTGGGCCGCCTGTTCTTGCGACTCTTTCTGCGGAAGGGAGCAAGGCATGCGCAATGGCGGTCGCGATAAGTTTCTGGCGGGTGGCAGCAGCCTCGTCGAGGTGCTGGTGTCGCTGCTGCTGTTGACGCTGGGCTTGCTCGGTGCCAGCATCTTGCAATTGAACTCCCTGCGCGCGCGCCATGAATCGGCGCTGTTGTCGGCGGGCGCGCAACTGGCCGCCGGCATGGCCGAACGCATGCGCGCGAATAGCGTGCTCATGAATGGCCCCGATACGGGCAATCCCTATTTGAAGGTGGAATATGCGGCGGCGGACGGCGCCGACGCGGGCGGCGGTGCGCCCGACTGTTTCGGCGCTGCCGCCTGCGGCGCGGCCGAACTGGCGCAATTCGATATCGCCGAATGGAAGCAGGTGCTGCAATCAGCCTTGCCCGGCGCGCGCCTGCGCATCTGCCGCGACCTTGCCGCATGGGACGCCGCCGCCCAAGGCTTGCACTGGGCGTGCAGCGGCGGCAAGGGCGCGCCCATCGTCATCAAGCTGGGCTGGCGCACCCGCCTGTCCGATGGCCAGCCCGTCGTGGATGCGGCCGGCGAGCCGCTGCCCAGGCTTGCATTCCAGCTGGGCGGAGGCGGCGCATGAACGGCACGCACGCCATTCGCTGGCATTGCGGCATGAGCCTGGTCGAGCTGCTGGTGGCCCTGTCGCTGGGTGCGCTGCTGATGCTGGCCGCCAGTAGCGTGCTGCTGGCCACCAGCGGCAGTTATGGCGACCAGTCCGCCAGTGCGCGCCTGGACGACAATGGCCGCTATGCGCTCGACACTATCGCCCGCGCCGTGCGCCAGACGGCGTATGTGAACTGGGACAGCAGCGCCGCGCCCGTCGCCCATGCCGATTACGACAGCGCGAATGTTGCCGGGCTCGACGCGCGCAGCCTGGGCAAGAACAGCGAAGGCATCAGCGGCGCGCTGCCCGGCGCCCTGCATGGCAGCGACGTGCTGGCCCTGCGCTATTACGGCGCCGGCAAGGACGAGGGCGGCGATGGTTCCGTGCTCAATTGCGCCGGCTTCGGCGTAGGCGCCGCCCAAACGGAGGCGCAGCGGGGCTGGAGCATTTTCTATGTGGCGCAGGGCGCCGATGGCGAAGGCGAACTGCGCTGCAAATACCGTGGCGCGAACGGCTGGGGCGCGGACGCCGTCATCCGCGGCGTCGATGGTTTCCAGGTGCTGTATGGCCTCGACACGGATACGTCGCCGGACGGCGTGGCGAACCGCTATGTCAACGCCAGCGCGCTCGACGCCTACGATGCGGCGCTGGTGCTGGCGGGTGCGGATGCGGCCGCACGCCAGCGCGATTTGCAGCGGCGCACGCACTGGAAGCGCGTGGCCAGCGTGCGCGTGGCGCTGTTGCTGCATGGCGAGGCGGGCCAGGCGGACAAGATGGCGGAACTGGGGCCGGCGCAGTTCGACCTGTTCGGCAAGGCGTATGCGGAGGCGCACGGCGCCGATGACACGGGCGTGCGCATCGCGCGCGCGTCCTTGCCTGCCGCGACGCGTTCCCGGCTGCGGCAACTGGTGCAGACGAGCATCATGCTGCGCAACGGGCCGGCCTAGGCGGACGGCGCGATGGCTGGCGCGGGCGTTACCTGTTGCTTGCCTCCTTGCTTGCCTTGTTGTTCACCTCGTGCGCGCCACGGTGGCGCCACCCTTGTGTATGTGCTGGGCCTGCTGGTGATTATCTTGTTGCTGGGCATATCGGCGGCGCAGATGGCCTTGCAGGGGGAAAAGGCGGCACGCGGCGAGCGCGACCGGCAGATCGCGTTTCAGGCGGCGGAGGAGGCATTGGTGGATGCGCAGAACGATATCGAAGGCTTGCCCGGCGCGCCGGGACGCAGCAGCCTGTTCGCGCCAGGCAGCGCGGCCGGGTTTGCGGACGGCTGCGGCGAAGGCGGCGCACTGGGCCTGTGCCTGCCCGCAGCGCCAGATGCGCCGGCGCTCTGGCTGAGTACGGACCTCGATGGCGCCGAAGGGAGCAGCCGCGCCGTGCCATATGGCCAGTTTACGGGCGCCGTCATGCAGACGGGGCAGGGTTTCCTGCCGTCGCGCCTGCCCCGCTACCTGATCGAACTGCTGCCGTTCCACCCGCCCGGCGCGCAGGCGGCGACGGTGGCTGGCGGCCTGGCCACGGAAAGCTATGTGTACCGCATCACTGCCATCGGTTTTGGCGCGCAGGACAGCACGCAAGTCGTGCTGCAAAGTTATTACCGCAAGCAGGCGGCGGGAGCGGGGCCATGAGGATTTGCTCATCCGCTTTGAGGGCCGCCTGGCTGCTGCTGATCAGCCTGGTTTGCCTGGCTTGCGGCACCGCCCTTGCGGCCGCACCTCCCGTGACGCTGGCACGGGCCGACGCGGGCTTGCACGGCGCCAGAGTGCCGCCGAACCTGCTGCTCAACCTGTCCCTCACGCATGCGGCGGCCGCTGCCGCGCACGGCGGCGATTATGCGCCGCAGCGCGAGTACCTCGGTTACTTTCATGCGCGCATGTGCTACAGCTATCCGTACCGCAGCAAGGATGGCATCATGCTGCCGGACTTGCGCGTAGCGACCGCTTACTTCTCCGTGCTGAAGCCGGCCGATGCGCTGCACGGTTGCGGCGGCGATAGTTTTAGCGGCAACTTTCTGAACTGGGCCAGCGCCAGCATGCTCGACATCGTCCGTTACGCGCTCACGGGCGGCGACCGCGTCATCGACGAGGTGCGCAAGACGGTGCTGCAGCGTGCCTGGCTGCCCGATGCCGGCAGCCCCATCGACTTCTATGCCCACCCTGTCTTTTTCCCGCGCAAAGTCTTGCAGACCGGCGTGGCGGCGGCGACGCCATTTGCGCTGGCGCAACTGGCCATCGTTTCCTGCCGCAACCGCCTGCTGTTCGGCGACGCCAGCGCCCCCCCGGGCGGCAGTTGCGACGCGCCCGGCTTTGCTGCCACGCACGGCATGTTCCTCGCGCGCGTGCGCGTGTGCGATGCCGATGAAGGGCCGCTGCGCGACGACTTGTGCCTCGCGTATGGCAAGAACTACAAGCCGGTGGGCGCCGTGCAGCGCCATGGCGGCAGGGTGCGCGTGGGCGTGTTTGGCCACTTGAACGGCGTGTCCGCCAGCGCCGGCCCCGTGTATGGCGGCGTGCTGCGCACGCCGTTGGCCCACGTGGGCAGGCTGCGCTGGACGGCGCCCGATTTTTTGCCGCAAGACAATGCCGGCGCCGAGTGGAATCCCGCCACTGGCGTCTATATGTCTGAAGCTGCGGGCCCTGGCGGCGGGGTGACCGCTTACATCAATGGCCTGGGCCGCGGCAATGCCGGGCATCCGGGCGCGTATGCGAGCGCGGCGCCGCTGGCCGAATTGCTGTACGAATCGCTGCGCTACCTGCAGGGGCGGCAAGCGAGCGCCGCAGTGCCTCCTGCCACGGCTCCGCCTGCCATCGATGGCGGCTTGCCGGTCGTGACTCCATGGAGCGACCCGCAAACGGCCAGTTGCCAACGCCACATCGTCGTCAGCCTCGGCGATGCGGGCATGGCGGGCGATCGCTACGTGCCCGGCAATGTTCCTGTGACTCCCGCGTCAAGCGGCGACCGCGCCCGCGCGCCGGATGGTTTTGCGCCACCGCCGTTCGATGCAATGGCCTGGACGCATGCGGTGGGCAGCCTGGAAAGCGGCGGCGCGCAGGGCAATCCCGCGCCACGGCCCGAACTGGCGGCGCTGGAATTGCTGGCCGACGGGACGGGCGGAGCCAGCTACCATGCGGCGGGCCTGGCCTACTGGTCGCATATGCAGGCCCTGCGTCCCGGCGGCAAGAACGACGGCATTGCCAAGGTTGAGCACTATGCGGGCGACTTGCGCCAGGGAGACCCGGCCGCTACGCCCGCTGCTACGCCTTTATTGCTTACGGCCAAATATGGCGGCTTTCTCGATGCCAATGGCGACGCCAACCCCTACAAGAGCGCGGCGGGCAACGCGCTGGAGGAATGGAGCCTGGACGGCCGCTGGCCCGCCCATTACTTGCCCGGCAGTGATCCGGCCGCCTTGATCGCGGGACTGCGCGCAGCCTTTGCGGCCGCCGACAAGGGCAGCTTGCCGGCGGCGCTGGCAGGGCCGGCCCTGATGGCGCTGGCCAATGACACGGAAGAGGCGTACTGGTTCCAGACGCAACTGCGCCTGGCCGATGGCAGCATGACCTTGTCGCGCACCGCGTTTGCCGTGGGCGCCGATGGCGCACTGCTTCCCGGCAAGCCAAGGTGGCGCGCGGGCGGGCTGGACAAGGTGGCGCCGGAGGGAACGCCAGCGGCCTTGCGTCCCGTCTACACGCTCGACGCCAAGGGCGCCCTGATGCCGCTGGCCTGGACGCGGCTCGACGCGGAACAGCGCGGCGCGTTCGATGGCGGCGGCGACGGTCGGGGCGAGGCGAGGCTGGCGTATCTGCTGGGCCAGCGCGCGCACGAGGCGGGCCAGCCGGGCGGCTTCCTGCGGCGCAGGTCTGGCAGCCTGGGTGCGGCCCCATACGGCAATCTCGTGTACGTGGGCGCGCCGGGGCTGGGCATGCCGGGGGCGGGATATGGCTTGCACCGCCAGGCGCTGTTGCAGCGCCGGAAAATGCTGTATGTAGGCGCCAACGACGGCTTGCTGCACGCCTTCGATGCGCGCACGGGCAGCGAATTGTTTGCCTATCTGCCGCAGGCGCTGCTGCACGTTGCGGCAGCCGCTGCGAGTACTCACTACAGCCCCGGCCCGCTGCTCGACGGCGCCGCAGCCACGGCGGAAGTGCTGGCGGCGGGGCACTGGAAGACGGTGCTGGTGTCGGGCATGGGCGGCGGGGCGCAAGGCGTGTTTGCGCTTGACATCACGGACCCGGCGCGCTTCGCGCAGGACGGTGCGCTGTGGGAATTTACGGACCGCGACGACAGGCTGATGGGCAATGTGCGCGCGCCGCCCGCCTTTGCCCGCATCAATATGGGCGCCAAGGAGGGGGCGCCGGCCTACCGCGATTTCGCCATCGTCGCCAGCGGCTACAACAATTATGTAAACGACGGCAAGGACACGACGGCGTCAGCATCGGCGGCCGCCATCTTCCTGCTGGCGCTGGACAAGGCGCCCGGCACGCCCTGGATGTTGGGAAGTAATTACTTCCGCCTCAAGGTGCCCGTGGCCGGCGGCGGTGGCGATGGTGGCCATGACACTGATGCGGGCGCAGATGCCATGCCCCAGGCGCTGGGCCCGCCCGCCGTGGTGCCGGGCGGCGACGGCGCGCTCGCGTATATCTATGCGGGCGATTTGCAGGGCAATATCTGGCGCCTCGACCTGGCTGGCGGGCCGCCGTGGAAGGATGGCCAGGGGCGCAAGCTCGTCTTTGTTGCGCGCGATGCGCAGGGCCGGCGCCAGCCCGTGACACAGCAACTGAACGTGGCGTACGCGCCCGGTGGCGGCTATCTGCTGCTGTTCGGCACGGGCAAGCTGGTCGAAGCGGGCGATACCTGGCCTTCCGCCTTTCTGTCGCAGTCGTTTTACGCCGTGCACGACGATGTGCGGGAAACATCGCCCACGCGCAGCCGGGCCGACCTGGAGCAGCGCAGCCTGGGCGAGGCGGCGGGCGGCATGCGCGTCGACGGCGCCGAGCTGCGCTACACGGGCAGCGACGCCATGCGCGGCTGGTATCTCGATTTTCTCAATACCGCGCAGACGGGCGAACGCGGCATCAATAGTCCCGTATTGGCCGCCGGCAAGGTGCTGTTCAATACCGTCCTGCCGGGGCGCGACGCTTGCGCCAGGCCGGCCACGCGCCTGTACGTGCTCGATGTGCTCAGTGGCTTTGCCGCCGATGGCGCCGGTGTCGTGCAGGCGGGCGAGCAGACGGGGCGCTTGTTCGATGGCCTGGCGCGCGCGCCGCCGCTGGCGCTCGAACTGAACAGCACGGTGGGCGCTGCGACGGCGGCAGGGCGGGCCGAAGGGCGCAAGGAACTGGCCGTGCTGCAGCCGGGCTTGCCAGGCGCGGCCAGCGGGGCAGTGCTCAAGGTCGTCAGCGCGCCGCTGCCGGCCCGGCGCCTCAGCTGGCGCGAAGTGGCGAACTGGCGCGAATTGCATGAGGCGGCCAAGAAAAAATAGGCGTGGGCATGGCTGCGTGTCGCAAGTGACAAGCGTGCCGGCCTGCGCATCGTATCGGCTGGCGCTTGTTGGAAAGGGGGAGTCGCATGGGGACGTTGACAAGGCAGAACCGGTTCGCGGCACACGGTGGCGTTCCTGCAGCCAATCCGCCGGGCTTCAGCCTGATCGAACTGTTGTCCGCGCTGGCAATCACGAGCCTGCTGCTGGCGCTGGCCGTGCCCGCTTATCACGGCCATGTCGTGCGGGCCAAGCGGGTGCAGGGGCAGGCGGCCCTGCTGCGGCTGATGCAGCAGCAGGAACGCTATTATTCGCAAAACAATCATTATCTGGCCTTTTCCTCGGCCTCGCCGGCACCGCAGGCGCAAGCATTTCCATGGTGGTCCGGCGACGGAGGCGCGGCCGGCAGCGCGTATGAAATCGAGGCGCTGGCCTGTCCCGGCCTGGCAATCGGGCAATGCGTGCTGTTGCGGGCCATGCCGGGCACGTCCAAGGTCGACGCGCAGTTCCAGGATGCCGATTGCGGCGTGCTGTCCTTGAGCAGCACGGGCCAGCGCGGCAGCAGCGGCCCCGCCAGCCATTGCTGGCCCTAGTTCATGGCCACGCACCAGCGGCCACGGTGGATAGGGCATACTTTGCTCGAATTGCTGGCCGTGCTGGCGATTGCCGCGCTGCTGGCGGCCGCGGCCTTGCCCAGCTTGCAGCATGTGCTGGCGCGCCAGCAGGTGCGCGCGGCGGCCACGGACTTGTTTTCGGCCATCGAATTGACGCGGGCGCAGGCGATGGCGCGGGGCCGGCGCGTGCTGCTGATGCCGGCAGGGTCCGGTGGCACGGACTGGAGCGCGGGTTGGCTGGTGTTTATTGACAGCAATGCCAACCTGGCGTTCGACGGTGGCGACGAATTGCTGTTCCGCCAGGACCCGCTGCCGGCGGGCATCACGGTCCAGTTCGTGTTTTCCTCGGCCACGGTGCCGTTTTATATCGCCTACAATGCTGCAGGACGCAGTTGCAGCGCGACCAATAGCCTGGCGGCGCGCTGGGGCACCTTGTCCCTGACTTTGGGAAAGCAGGTGCGCCATATTAAAATCAATATGCTGGGCAGGGTGCGCGTGTGCGACCCGCAGCAGCAAGCGGTCAATTGCAGCGGCGTGGCCGACAGTTCCTGACACGATTGACCAATGACTCACCTTCAAGCAAAGAAGCCCGTGGAAATACTCAACGATATCGATGGCATGCGCCTGGCGCTGGAATGGGCGGCGCGCGGTTTATACACGACCTCGCCCAATCCCCGCATCGGCTGCGTGATCGTCCGCGATGGCCAGGTGATCGGCGCCGGCGTGACGCAGGCGGCGGGACAGGATCATGCCGAAGTGCAAGCGCTGGCGAATGCGGCGGCGCGCGGCAACGACGTGCGTGGCGCCACCGCGTATGTCACTTTGGAACCTTGCAACCACCATGGCCGCACGCCGCCCTGTTCCGATGCGCTCGTGCGCGCGGGGCTGGGACGCGTCGTGGCCGCCATGACGGATCCGAATCCGCTGGTGGCGGGGCAGGGACTGGCCAAGCTGGAAGCGGCTGGCATTGCCGTCACTACGGGCGTGCTGGCGGACGAGGCATATGAAATGAATATCGGCTTCTTTTCGCGCATGCAGCGCGGCAAGCCGTGGGTGCGCATGAAAACGGCGGCCAGCCTGGACGGCATGACGGCCTTGCACAACGGACAAAGCCAGTGGATCACGGGGCCGCAGGCGCGCGCCGACGGCCATGCGTGGCGCGCGCGCGCCTGCGCCATCCTGACGGGCATCGGCACGGTCAAGGCGGACGACCCGCAACTGAACGTGCGCGCCGTCGAAACGCCGCGCCAGCCGCGCCGCATCGTCGTCGACAGCCGGCTCGACATCAGCCTCGACGCGCGCATCTTGCAGGGCGGCGGCACGTGGATCGTGGCGGCCGTGGCCAACCCGGAGAAACAGGCGCAACTGCAGGCGCTCGGCGCGGAAGTCATCCTGTTGCCGAACGCGGCCGGCAAGGTCGACCTGGCCGCGCTGATGCTGGAACTGGGACGCCGGCAAATCAATGAAGTCCACGTCGAGGCCGGCACCAGGCTGAACGGCTCGCTGATCCGCGAAGGCTGCGTCGACGAGCTGCTGGTCTACCTGGCGCCCACCTTGCTGGGCGACGCGCAAGGCATGTTTGCCTTGCCCGCATTGACGGATATCAAACAGCAGCGCACTTTGCAATTTCACCAGGTTCAGCAAGTGGGCGAAGATTTGCGTATCCTTGCAAGATTCGCCCAGCGCAATTAATACTTTTATTCTT
Organism: Janthinobacterium sp. GW460-12-1-14-LB5; assembly: GCF_059423585.1. Classification (NCBI taxonomy): domain Bacteria; kingdom Pseudomonadati; phylum Pseudomonadota; class Betaproteobacteria; order Burkholderiales; family Oxalobacteraceae; genus Janthinobacterium; species Janthinobacterium sp. GW460-12-1-14-LB5. The sequence goes on from NZ_JBWKYD010000031.1 coordinate 16,560, forward strand.
TTATAGGGTTAGTTCATGTTTACAGGAATTGTTGCCGCCATCGGCAAGATTGAAACCGTGCAAGCACTCGAAGGCGGCCTCGACGCAGGCGTGCGCCTGACCATCCACGCGGGCGGCTTGCCGCTGGCCGACGTGGCCCTCGGCGACTCCATCGCCATCAATGGCGCCTGCATGACGGTGGTGGAAAAGTCGGACACGGGCTTTGCTGTCGATGTCTCGCGCGAAAGCCTCAATTGCACCGTGGGCCTCGATACGACGACGGAAGTGAACCTGGAAAAAGCCCTGACCCTGGCCGAGCGCCTGGGCGGCCACCTGGTGTCCGGCCACGTCGACGGCCTGGGCATCGTGCGCAAGTTCGAAGCCGTGGGCGAATCGTGGGAACTGGTGATCGAAGCGCCGCACGAACTGGCGAAATACCTGGCCTTCAAGGGTTCCGTCGTCGTCAACGGCGTGTCCCTGACCGTCAACCGAGTGGAAGACCTGGGCGCGGGCGCCGTCAACGGCTGCCGCTTCTCGATCAATTTGATTCCCCACACCATCGCCATGACGACCCTGAAACATTTGACGGTCGATGGCAAGGTCAACCTGGAAATCGATTTGATCGCCCGCTATGTCGAGCGGATGTTGTCGCTGGACAAGGCTGCCGCTTAACGCTACAGCGTAAGGCAACACACCTGCCGCCTTGGCAAGCGTGTGTTGCTTTTCTTTCAGACGCGCATACTATGAAGCTTTCCGCAGTGGAGGCCAGTCATGGACCCGATTTCGCGCGCAACCGTGCCCAATACCATCCCGGCCACGCCCCGCGTGGGCGCGGCAACGCTAGCGCCGCTGGCGCCGGCGACGCCCGTGCCGCCTTCCAGCGCGGCTGCAGCCCTTGCCATTCAGTCATCGACCCAGGTCGACCTCTCTCCGCTGGGCCAGTTCCTGTCCGGCGTGGCCTTGTCGCGCCGGCAATTGCTGGCCTTGCAGGGTGCCACGGAGGAGGCCAGGGCGGCAAATACTCCCGTGAATGTCAATGAGGACTTGCTGGTGCTGGCGCGGCAGCTGACGGAATCGTTTGCCCAGCTGCAGACGAGCGGCATCGACGCCAGCCAGCTGGCGACGGCCGGCGACACGCCGGGCAGCCTGGCGCAGCGCTACGATTTACTGTCGGGCGATGGCACGACGGATGCGGCGGCCGCGCTGGCGCAGGACGGCAGCCTGCTCACGCAAGCACAGCTGGCCCGCATCGGCATCGATTTGCGCAATGAAGATGTCGATGCGACCACGTTGCAGGCCGCGTATGCGGCCGACAGCCATGCGACCCTGGACGCCTTGCAACAGGGAACGGACGTGCTGGCGCAGGTAGGCGCCGTGCTGGCCCGGCAGCAGGGCGCGCCGCTGGCGGACAATGTCGAAGCGGATTTGACGGGCGCAGCGCTGCAGGCCGCGCAGCCGCAGGCCGTCGACGAGGCGCCGCCGCAAACGGTCGCGATTGCACAGCGACAACTGGAATTGCAGCAGCAACTGGAAGCGGAAGAGTTGAACCTGGATTTGCAGGCGCAGCGGGCAGACAGCCAGCGCGTGGATGCCCTGCGCATCGACAGCGAGCGCATGAATGCCGAGCAGCTGGCGCAGCAGGAGGACGTCGCGCGGGCGGCCCAGGCGCAGGTGCGCGCGGGGCAGGGACAAGCCGATGCGGGCCTGGCGACGGCGCAAGCCCCGCTGGCCCAGCAAAATGCGCAGGCGCAAGAGCTGGCTGCGCAAGCCGCGGGCATGGCCGTGCCGCCGCCCTCATCGCAAGACCCGTCCGTGGCGGCGGCCATTGCCGCGTATAACCTGAACAATGCAGCCCTGAATCCCGGCTTGATGCACCGGCCATTGCCGGCCAGCGACTCGCGCTTGCCGCTGGTGGCGCCGGTGGCCCCCGTGGAACCCGTCAAGCCCGTGGATAAAATCTAGGGCAGCAGGGTAGCATCCAGGGTAATGTTGGCTTTAAGCAACTTCGACACGGGGCAGCCGGCCTTGGCCTTGCCCGTCAATTCCTCGAATTTTGCCTGGTCGGCGCCCGGTATCTTCGCTTTCAGGATCAGGTGGACGGCCGTGATGGCAAAGCCGTCGTCCACCTTGTCGAGCGTGACTTCGGCCGTCGTTTCCATCTTTTCCGCCGTCAGGCCGGCTTCGCCGAGGATCAGCGACAGGGCCATGGTGAAGCAGCCCGCGTGGGCGGCACCGATCAATTCTTCGGGATTGGTGCCGGGCTTGCCTTCGAAGCGGCTGGCAAAGCCGTACGGGTATTCCTGCAAGGCGCCGCTGCGCGTGCTGATGGCGCCCTTGCCGTCCTTGATGCCGCCTGACCAGATGGCCGATCCATGGGTTTTCATGTTGCCGCTCCTGTGTGGGGTGTCGCTGCGAGTGGAGTGTCAGCGCCGTGGCGGTGACTGGCTGATCTTATGCTCTTTGCAAGGCCGGCGGCGCGCGTCTTGCCGCCGCCGTGTGCGCCGGATCGGGGAATCGGCGCTTTGCGGGGCAGGCTGCGGCGCCCATGCCGCAAAGCTGTCTTATTTCAGGTCTGCAAGCGCTAAATCCTTTAAAATAGCAGGTTATAAGAAAATTCCCGGAAATTCGCGGAATGTTCGCACGCGATGTTTCAGTTTTTAGCCTTACTAAGAGGATCAAAGATGTCTATTTCCAGCACCGAAGAGATCGTCGCTGAATTACGCGCCGGCCGCATGGTGATACTGGTCGATGAAGAAGACCGGGAAAATGAAGGCGATCTGGTGCTTGCCGCCGATTTCGTGACGCCTGAAGCCATCAATTTCATGATCACGCATGCGCGTGGCCTGGTCTGCCTGACCCTGACGGAAGAGCGTTGCGACGAGCTGAACCTGTCGATGATGACGTCGCGCAACGGCACCGCCTATGGCACCAACTTCACCGTGTCCATCGAAGCGGCCGAAGGCGTGACGACGGGCATTTCCGCCGCCGACCGCGCCAAGACCATCCAGGTAGCGGTTGCCAAGGGCACGCAGCCCAGCGATATCGTCCAGCCTGGCCATATCTTCCCGCTGAAAGCGCAAAAGGGCGGCGTGCTGATGCGCGCAGGCCATACGGAAGCCGGTTGCGACTTGACGGCCATGGCCGGCCTGACGCCCGCGTCCGTCATTTGCGAAATCATGAAGGATGACGGCACCATGGCGCGCCTGCCGGACTTGCTGGTGTTTGCCGAGCAACATGGCCTGAAAATCGGCACGATTGCCGACCTGATCCATTACCGCAGCCAGACGGAATCCCTGGTCGAGCGCGTTGCCGAGCGCACCCTGCACACGGCGCATGGCGAATTCCGTTTGATCGCCTTCCGCGACAAGCCCAGCGCGTCGGCCCACCTGGCTCTCGTGCATGGCGATTTGGCACCCGGCCTGGAAGCGCTGGTGCGCGTGCACCAGCCCGTTTCCCTGCTGGACGTGCTGGAAAGCGAAGCGACCACCCACTCGTGGACGGTGGCCGCCTCGATGGCCGCCATCAAGCAGTCCGAGCGGGGCGTGATGGTCTTGCTGAACTGCGGCGAGACGTCGGGCGAGCTGTTTGCCCAGTTCGCCGCGCTCGATACGCCGCAAGCCAAGCCGAAAGGCCGCGCCGCCAGCATGGACTTGCGCAGCTATGGCATCGGCGCGCAAATCCTGCGCGACCTGGGCGTGAGCAAGATGCAATTGCTGGCCAGCCCCCGCAAGATGCCGTCGATGGTCGGTTTTGACCTGGAAGTAACGGGTTTTCAGTGCCATCCAGGCCAGGACGCCTAACTAAATCTACTGCGCGTCGCGATTTGCGGCCTGTGATGCTCACTGTACCTTCGTACAGTTGCGCTTCTCGACCACAACTCGCTGCCGCTCGCTACGATTTTGTCAGGCGTCGATGTAGAGTAAATGATGGCGACATGTGCATGTCGCCCTGAACCACCAGATTAAAGAGGCATATGATGACCGTAGGAGCATACGAAACCAATTTTGCCGGCGAAGGTTTGCGCGTCGGTATCGTCCAGGCACGATTCAATGAAATCGTCGGTGGTGGCTTGCTGTCGGCATGCCTGGAAGAGTTGAGCAAGCTGGGCGTGGCCGATGAAGATATCCTGCACGTGACCGTGCCGGGCGCCCTGGAAATCCCGCTGATTCTGCAAAAAATGGCAGAAACCGAGCAATTCGACGCCCTGATCGCACTGGGCGCCGTGATTCGCGGTGAAACCTACCACTTCGAGCTGGTATCGAACGAATCGGGCGCGGGCATCACGCGCGTCGGTCTCGATTACGGCATCCCCATCGCCAACGCAGTGTTGACGACGGAAAACGACGAGCAGGCGGAAGTGCGCATGCTGGTCAAGGGAGCGGAAGCGGCACGCGTGGCAGTGGAAATGGCTAATCTGGCGCAAGCGCTAGAAGAGTTGCAAGAATCCGAGGAGGACTAGCCGTGTAGTGAACGTCCGATAAAACGCCCATAGCCGCGTTGCAAGCCCTCGCCGTACATTCGTACTGTCTTCGGGCTCGCGCCTTGCTCTGAGCATTTTCTCGAACGTTCTGACACGCGGTTGGCTGCGGCACGTTGAAAAGCGCGCCGTGCTGTCTCGCCGGAATTTGTAGTGAACACGTACTTAAGAACAGGTAACAATCATGACTGAGAAAAATTTGCTCGCCAACCCCAGCAAAAACCGCACGCCGCGTCACCGCGCGCGCGAGTTTGCGCTGCAGGGCTTGTACCAGTGGCTGCTGAACAATGAAGACGCGACTACCGTCGTGAACAATATTCGCGCGGCCCACGGCTTCGACAAGGCCGATGGCGATCATTTCACGGTGCTGCTGTACGGCGCCATCAAGGATTCGCTGGCGCTGCGCGACAGCATGGCACCTTTGATCGATCGCAATATCGCGGAATTGTCGCCCATCGAACACGGCATCCTGCTGATCGGCGCGTTCGAGCTGAAGAACAACATGGAAATCCCGTACCGCGTCGTCATCAACGAAGCGGTCGAGCTGGCCAAGTCGTTTGGCGGCATCGACGGCCACAAGTATGTGAACGGCGTGCTCGACAAGCTGGCAGTGAAATTCCGCGAGGAAGAAGTGGGCGCCAACAAGCGCAAGTAATATATAGCGTAGTTCCTGCGGCTGCTGCCGCAGGGCAACAAAAAAGCCACCGGCACTTGCGTGCGGTGGCTTTTTCTTTGGGTGCTGCTTTTTGGATGCCCCTGTGAGGGCTTTTAAAGGGTCACAGGCCGGCGATCTCGTTGTGCGGCAGCACTTTGATGGTGATGCCGCTTTCCGCTGCAGGCGCCTTGGCTGGCGCTGGCGTGTTCGATGCCATCACCGGCGTCGTCGTCGGCACGCGCTGGCCGGCCGACACTTGCTTCAGGCGGCGGTATTCGGCCAGCACGCGCGAGCCGTAGCCCGAGTCGGTGGCGAAGTTGGCGGCGCCCACATAGGTTTTCAAGCCCGCTTCGACGGAACCGCCACGCGTGACGTAGTCTTTCAGGATCAGGGAGCCGACGCGGATGTTGGCGACGGGATTCAGCGCTGCTTGCACGCCGCCCATTTCCTGGAAGCGCTCATGGTGCACTTTCGACATGACTTGCATCAAGCCTTGCGCGCCGACGGGGCTTTCCGCGAACGGGTTCAAGCCCGATTCGATGGCCATCACGGCCAGGATCAGCAGCGGGTCCAGCTTGATTTCACGGGCCGTCAGGTAAGCCGTCGAGACGAGCATATTGGTGGCGTCGTTGGCCACGCGGTAGCGCTTGGAGAGCCAGTTGGTGACCCATTGCTGCTGCTTTTGCGTGCCCAGCAAGGCTTTTTCTTCCTTGCTCAAAGGTGCGTCGCTGGCGGCGGCCGTTTGCACGGAAGCCGGCGCTTCCATCAGTGCCGACAGGGCCGGCGCTTCGACGGCTTGCGCCTCTGCCATTGGCAGCGGGAACAGGCTGTGCGTCAGTTGCTTGCCCAGGTCCGGGCGGAACATCAGCAGGGCGATCAGTGCCAGGGCGGAAATGCCGAAGACTGTCAGTGTGTGTTGTGCCGTGGTCAAAACGCCACGCGCCGAAATGGCTTGTGCGCGGGCGCGCAAACGCGCCAACGCTGGCTGCCCAGCCACGGTTGAAGCAGGCAAGGCTGCTTCAGTGCTACGATGAGTCATAGAGTTCCCCGAAATGTCGCGTCAACAGGCAGCCCCTCCGCGGTGTCGCGGTGTTGTGGGTACTGCCAATGCCGTGCATCAGAAATATCATCGTTTCCGCCGCGTATGGATGCGTGCGAGAAACGCCGTCATTGCTTGCTTGAGCTGATCGGTCCCGTTTTTGGTATTGGATCAGTCGCAATACAACTTTTACCGGGGGTAAGGCAGACGCCTTTTGAAAACACTCCTTAAAATGTCATGTGGAGCCCCGACTCCGTGAATGAAAGAGAAACGCTAAAATCAAGCTCTGGGCCGGCGTGCTCTTTCAAGTTGGGCGAATTGTAGAAGCCGTTTTATATCAAGTCAATACTAACGAATCGTTTCTTTATTACTTTTATGTCTTACTTTTTGTCTTGCATTGTGCCAAAAGCCAATAAAATCAATTACTTGGCATAGATCCTTCAGCAACGGCGTCCGACGTCAAAAAAAATTAAAAACACATGAAATATTCAGATTTGCGAGATTTTATTTCTCAACTGCAACAAATGGGTGAACTTAAGCCCATTTCGACCCCCATTTCACCGATTTTGGAGATGACGGAAGTCTGCGACCGCACCTTGCGCGCGGGCGGACCGGCCTTGCTGTTCAATAATCCGACGGGATACGACATGCCGGTGCTGGGCAATCTGTTCGGCACCACGCGCCGCGTGGCGCTGGGCATGGGCGCGGAAGACGTCAGCGAGTTGCGCAAGATCGGCCATGTGCTGGCGCGCCTGAAGGAGCCGGAACCGCCGAAGGATTTCAAGGATCTGCTGGGCCTGGGTTCCCTGGTGAAATCCGTGTGGGACATGTCGCCGAAGGAGTTGCGCGGCGCGAAGTGCCAGGAAATCGTCTGGGAAGGTAACGATGTCGACCTGGCGCGCCTGCCCATCCAGCATTGCTGGCCCGGCGACGTCGCTCCCCTGATCACCTGGGGCCTGGTGATCACCAAGGGCCCGAACAAGAAGCGGCAAAACCTGGGCATCTACCGCCAGCAAGTGCTGGGACGCAACAAGGTCATCATGCGCTGGCTGGCGCACCGGGGCGGGGCGCTGGACTTCCGCGAGCATGCCATTCAAAGCAGGGGCAAGCCGTATCCGATCGCCGTCGCGCTGGGCGCCGATCCCGCTACTATATTAGGGGCCGTCACGCCGGTGCCGGACAGCTTGTCCGAATACCAGTTCGCCGGCTTGCTGCGCGGCAGCCGCACGGAGCTGGTGAAAGCCATCGGCAGCGAGCTGCGCGTGCCCGCTTCCGCCGAAATCGTGCTCGAAGGCCATATCTATCCCGATGAAAACCATCCGAGCGGCTACGAGCACGCGCTGGAAGGGCCGTATGGCGACCACACGGGCTACTATAATGAGCAGGACAGTTTCCCCGTGTTCACCATCGACCGCATCACCATGCGCCGCGACCCGATCTACCACTCCACGTACACGGGCAAACCGCCGGACGAACCGGCCGTGCTGGGCCTGGCCCTGAACGAAGTGTTCGTGCCGCTGCTGCAAAAGCAGTTCAGCGAAATCACGGATTTCTATCTGCCGCCCGAAGGCTGCAGCTACCGCATGGCCGTGGTGCAGATCAAGAAACAGTACGCGGGCCACGCCAAGCGCGTGATGTTCGGCGTGTGGAGCTTTTTGCGCCAGTTCATGTATACCAAGTTCATCGTGGTGGTCGACGAAGACGTGAATATCCGTGACTGGAAAGAGGTCATCTGGGCTATCACGACGCGGGTCGACCCGATCCGCGACACCACGCTGGTCGACAACACGCCCATCGATTACCTGGACTTCGCCTCGCCCGTCAGCGGCCTGGGCAGCAAGATGGGCATCGACGCGACGAATAAATGGCCGGGCGAAACGACGCGCGAGTGGGGCACGACGATCGCCATGACGCCGGAAGTGAAGGCGAAGGTGGATGGGATCTGGCAGGAGCTGGGTTTGTAAGGCCAACCCAAGAGCAGATGCCGGGGTCGTACCCTCAGGGTACGACCCCAGATTTCGCCGTTGGGGTACTCTGGTTTTTGCGTGACTTCCCCAATCTTGCGCAGGTCGGTTATAATTGTCCCCGGCGGGCCCCTGCGCATCGTGGCATGGCTAACCTGGTCAGGTCGGGAACGAAGCAGCCACGGCTATTAACCATGAGTGCCGCAGATCAGGCTCGCCTCCTTCGGGAATGTTTTAATCTGGATCAACAATCAAGCTGCCATGGGCAGCTTTTTTGCTTTTACGGCCCCATTTTCCTGCGACGCCGCAGCATTGCCGGGCTTGCCGTGTTTTCCATATTTCCAGCTGGCCATGTTATACAATTGCTGCTTTGCCGCGTTTGCCAGGTTTGCCTGGCCCGGCCATGAGGCTTGCGCCCGCCGCGCAGGATCACCCGCAAAATCGCATGGTAAAATCTCAGCATGTCCTATCAAGTCCTCGCCCGTAAATACCGCCCCAAGAATTTCGAGACGCTCGTCGGCCAGGAGCACGTCGTGCGCGCGCTCACGCATGCCTTGCACAGCGGCCGATTGCATCACGCCTACCTGTTCACGGGCACGCGCGGCGTCGGCAAGACGACCCTGTCGCGCATCCTGGCCAAGTCGCTCAATTGCATCGGCCCCGATGGCACGGGCGGCATCACGGCCCAGCCTTGCGGCGTCTGTGAAGCGTGCACGGCGATCGATGCGGGACGCTTTGTCGACTATATAGAGATGGATGCGGCATCGAACCGCGGCGTCGATGAAATGGCGCAGCTGCTGGAGCAAGCCGTCTACGCACCCAGCAATGCGCGCTTCAAGGTCTATATGATCGATGAGGTGCACATGCTGACGAACCACGCGTTCAATTCCATGCTGAAAACCCTGGAAGAGCCGCCCGAGCACGTCAAGTTCATCCTGGCCACGACGGACCCGCAAAAGATTCCCGTGACCGTGCTGTCGCGCTGCCTGCAGTTCAACCTCAAGCAGATGCCTCCCGGCCACATCATCAGCCACCTGGACAATATCCTGGGGCAAGAGGGCATCGCCTTCGAACAGCCGGCCTTGCGCCTGCTGGCCCAGGGCGCCCATGGTTCCATGCGCGACGCGCTGTCGCTGACGGACCAGGCCATCGCCTACGCGGCCGGCGAAGTCACGCTCGACGCCGTGCAAGGCATGCTGGGCGCGCTCGACCAGTCGTACCTGGTGCGCCTGCTCGACGCGCTGGCGCAGCAGGATGGCGCGGACTTGCTGGCCGTGGCCGACGAAATGGCCTCGCGCAGCCTGTCGTATAACGGCGCCCTGCAGGATCTGGGCACTTTATTGCACCGCATTGCGCTGGCGCAAACCGTGCCCGCTGCCTTGCCGCAGGATTTGCCTGAATATGCGGATATCGTGCGTCTGGCCGCCGCGTTTGACGCGGAAGAAGTGCAGCTGTTTTACCAGATCGCCGTGCATGGCCGCAATGAACTGGGCCTGGCGCCCGACGAATACGCGGGCTTTACCATGACCTTGCTGCGCATGCTGGCCTTTCGGCCCGGCATAGGCGGCGCCGAAGGCGTGCCGGCTGCGGCACCGGCGGCTGCCCCTGGCAACCGTCCCGCCGCCGTCGCTGCCGCGCGCGCCGCCGCTGGCGCTTCCGCACCGGCCGCCCGCGCCGCCACGAACAGCGTGGCCAGCCATGCCGCCGTGACGCCGCCCGCCGTCGTCGCCGCCGCTGCCGCCAGCATGGCCCGCAGCGAAGCGCCGCCGCCACGCGCGGCTGCACCAGCACCGGCACCTGTCCCAGCCCCGGCACCGGCAGCGCCGCCGCCTGCGGCTGCCCCGGCAGCCTCGGGCGCGCCGATCAGTTCCGCGCGCGCCGCCATCAATGCGGCGCTGGAAGCGGCCCGCGCCGCCTCGAAAGGCCGTCCGGGCAGCGCGCCGTCGGCGCCAACATCGGCACCCAAGCCGGCCGTACCGGCACCGGCTGCCGCTGCCGCTGCCGTTGTGGCGCCCGCCCCGGCCGCGCCCGTCCAGGCTGCCCCGCCGCCACCGGCCGCCGCGCAAGCGCCGGCGCCGTGGGACGATGCGCCACCCGTGGCCGTGATGGAAGCGCCGCCACCGGTGCAGCCGGCGCGCCAGGCGCCGCCACAGCAGGCGCCCGCCGACGACGACTTGCCGCCCTGGGTCACCGAATTTTCCGACGACAGTGCCTCGGCCGCCGTGTCGGCGCCCGCCGCGCAAAGCAGCGAGCAGCCGGCCGTCGTCATGCCGCAACGTGCCGCCAAGCAAGCCGCGCCCAGCGGGCCGTACGTGATTACGCCCGTGCCGGGCCTGGACTGGGACGGCAACTGGCCGGCCGTCGCCGCCGTGCTGCCCCTGCGCGGCATAGCCCAGCAGCTGGCCGTGCAAGCCGAGCTGATCGAGTGCCTGCACGACGGCCACAGCACCACGTTCCGCCTGCGCGTACCCATCGATACGTGGCGCAGTCCGGCCAACGTGGAAAAACTGGCGGCCGTGCTGAGCGAGCGTTTCGGCCGCAAGGTGAATGTCGACACGGAACTGGGCGCCGTCTGGTACACGGCCAGCGCGGAAGCGCAGGCCCACCGCGAGGCGTGCCAGCTTGCCGCGGAAGAAACCATCGCCAGCGATCCCTTCGTGCTCGACATGAAGCGTGTATTCGACGCCTTTGTCGTGCCGGGAACGATTACCCCTGCACCGGCCGGCTCCGCCGCGCCGACCCTGCATTGATGATTAACACACTCACAAACTGAATTAACGGAGCATTCTTATGATGAAAAATCAACTGGCTGGCCTGATGAAGCAGGCGCAAGCAATGCAAGACAACATGAAAAAGGCCCAGGAACAACTGGCGCTGGTGGAAGTGGAAGGCCAGTCCGGCGCCGGCCTGGTCAAGATCGTCATGACGTGCAAGAACGACGTCAAGCGCGTCTCCATCGACCCGTCGCTGCTGGCCGACGACAAGGACATGCTGGAAGACCTGGTGGCCGCCGCCTTCAACGACGCCGTGCGCAAGGCGGAAGCGACGTCCGCGGAAAAAATGGCAGGCTTGACCGGCGGCATGAACTTGCCAGCCGGCTTCAAAATGCCATTCTGATGCAACACCGCATGCGCTCGATCTGTGGCACTGGGCAGGGTTGATCCATGTCAAAGTCGCTTGAATTCTTGACCGAGGCGCTGCGGCGCCTGCCCGGCGTCGGCCCCAAGTCGGCGCAGCGGATGGCGTTTCATTTGTTGCAGCACGATCGGGAAGGCGCGGCCATGCTGTCGCGCGCCCTGTTCCAGGCCGTCGATGCCGTGCATCACTGCGGCCTGTGCAATACCTTTACCGAACATGAAGTGTGCGAGACCTGTCTCGACGAAGAGCGCGACAAGCGCTTGCTGTGCGTGGTGGAAACACCCGCCGACCAGCTGATGATCGAGCAGACGCTCACCTACAAGGGCCTGTATTTCGTGCTCATGGGACGGCTCTCTCCGCTGGACGGCATCGGCCCGAAAGATATCCACCTCGAAAAATTGCTGAACCGCGCCAACGATGGCGTGGTCAATGAAGTGGTGCTGGCCACCAATTTCACGAATGAAGGCGAAGCGACGGCCCATTACATCAGCGAAATGCTGAAGGCGCGGGGCTTGCGCGTGAGCCGCCTGGCCCGCGGCGTGCCCGTGGGCGGCGAACTGGAATACGTCGACGCGGGCACGATTGCCCGCGCGATGCTCGACCGCAGGGCAACCTAAATCATGCAAGAAAAAACGTCGGCTGGTCCTTTGACGGGCATCAAAGTCCTGGAACTGGGCACCCTGATCGCGGGGCCGTTCTGCGCCCGCATGCTGGCCGAATTCGGCGCCGACGTGATCAAGATCGAGTCGCCCGATGGCGGCGACCCGATCCGTACCTGGCGCGTGCTGAAGGATGGCACCTCCTTGTGGTGGTCGGTGCAGGCGCGCAACAAGAAAAGTCTGACCTTGAACCTGAAAACGCCCGAGGGCCGGGCGATTGCGCGCCAGCTGGCCCTGGAAGCGGACATCATCATCGAGAACTACCGTCCCGGCGTGCTGGAAAAGTGGGACCTCGGCTATGAGCAGCTGAAAAAGGAAAAACCGTCGCTGATCATGGTGCGCCTGTCCGGCTTTGGCCAGACGGGGCCGATGAAGGACTTGCCCGGTTTCGGCGCCATCGGCGAGTCGATGGGCGGCTTGCGCTATGTGTCCGGCTTTGCCGACCGCCCGCCCGTGCGCGTCGGCGTGTCGATCGGCGACTCGGTGGCGGCCCTGCACGGCGTGATCGGCGCCATGATGGCCCTACGCCACCGCGACGTGACGGGCGGCCGGGACGGCGGGGAAGGGCAGATGGTCGACGTGGCCCTGTACGAATCCGTGTTCAACCTGATGGAGTCCCTGGTGCCCGAATACGACCAGGCGGGCGTCGTGCGCGAGCGCACGGGCGGCTCCCTGCCCGGCATCGTGCCCTCGAACACCTACACGACGGGCGATGGCGAAAACATCGTCATTGCCGGCAATGGCGACGCCATCTTCAAGCGCTTGATGCTGGCCATGGGCCGCATCGACATGGCGGGCGACCCGCAGCTGGCGCGCAATGACGGCCGGGTGGCGCGCACGCAGGAAATCGACGACGCCATCGGCGCCTGGTGCGCCACGCACACGATAGACAGCGCGCTGGCCGTCTTGACGGCGGCAGACGTCCCCGCCGGGAAGATTTACTCCGTGCGCGACATGATGAGCGATCCGCAATTTCTCGCCCGCAACATGTTCGAACAGCACCATTTCGCCGACGGCACGCCCGTCAAATTGCCCGCCATCAGCCCGAAACTGTCCGCCACGCCGGGCAAGACGCAGTGGCTGGGGCCGGCCCTGGGCCAGCACAACGACGAGGTGCTGGCGTCGCTCGGCTATGATGCGGCGGCCATCTCGCGGCTCAAGGCCGATGGGGTGGTGTAATTTTTGGGGGGCAGACCCGTCGGGTCTGACCCCAGCTTTTGTTTCTGGGTTCAATTAATTTCGGAATCAGCATGCCTCAACCGTTCCACCGCGCGCGCACCGCGCTTGCCCTGGCGTCCGCCGCCATCCTCCTCTCCGCCTGCGCCAGCTTCCCCCACGACGCGCCGATTGCCGGCCTGCGCCTGATCGGCGAGCAGCGCATTGCGCTTAAATACGCGTTCGAGGGCACCACGGTGGGCGGCTTGTCCGGCATCGACTACGATGCGGCCAGCAATACCTGGGTGATGGAAAGCGATGACCGCTCGGAAATCAATCCGGCCCGCTTTTACCGCGCCACGCTCAGCTACGACAGCACGGCATTCTCCGCCGTGACCTTCAACAGCGTGCATTTCTTCACGCAGCCCGACGGCAGCCGCTATCCGAACCTGGCCCATGCAAAGCTGGACCGGGGCGACCAGGTTCCCGACATCGAAACCATCCGCGTCGATCCGCGGAACGGCAGCCTGTGGTACGGCAGCGAAGGCAACCGCAAGGTGGGCTTGCATCCGTTCGTGCGCCACGCGGACCGCGATGGGCATTATCTGGCTACCTTGCCCACGCCCGCCATGTTCAATGTGTCGAAGGAGGAAATCGGCTCGCGCAACAATATGACGTTTGAAGCGCTGTCGTTTGCCAGCGATGGCAAGAGCCTGTGGCTGGGCATGGAAGCGGCCCTGTACCAGGATGGCCCGCTGGCCACGCCCGACAACGGCTCCGTCGTGCGCATCACGCGCCTGGACCGCGCCGGCACCGTGCTGGGCCAGTATGCGTATCCGATCGAGCCGGTGGCGTCGCGGCCCGCGCCGGGGCGCGAAGCGGACAATGGCGTGTCGGAAATCCTCGCCGTCAACGACCATCAGGTGCTGGTGGTGGAGCGGGCCGGCGTGGCCAACGCGGACGGCCTGTACACGAACCACGTGCGCATCTACGAAATGGAGACGGATGGCGCCACCGACATCCAGGCCATCCCCGCCCTGGCGGGCGCAAGCTATGTGCCGGCGCGCAAGCGCCTGCTGCTGGACCTGGAAAAGATCGGCCTGTCCCGGGTCGACAATATCGAAGGCATCAGCTGGGGCCCGCGCCTGGCGAACGGCCGCCGCAGCCTGGTGATGATTTCTGACGATAATTTTAATCCGCAGCAAGTCACGCAAATCCTTGCCTTCGAAGTGCTCTAGTTTCCAGGCTGGCCAGCTGGCCCGTCTGCCTGGCCAGCATGGCCGTGATCGTGTCGTGTGGCGATGGGTGGCCTAAAAAGTATCCCTGGGCCATGTCGCAGCCGTATTCTTCCAGCATCACCAGTTGCTCGTCCGTTTCCACGCCCTCGGCCACCACCACCATCTTCAAGCCGTGCGCCATGGCGATGATGGCGCGCGTGATGGCCGCGTTTTCCGTATCCTGCGGCAAGCCGGCGATAAAACTCTTGTCGATCTTTAAGGCCCGCACGTCGAAGCGTTTCAGATAATTCATCGACGAATATCCCGTGCCGAAGTCGTCGATCGACAGGTAGACGCCGATGCCGCGCAATTGCTCCAGGGTCACCATGGTGGCGCGCGCATCGTCCATCAACGTCCCTTCCGTCAATTCCAGTTCCAGCAGCCGCGCGTCGAGGCCCGTGTCGGCCAGGGCCGACAGCACGATCTGCATCAGGTTTTCATCCTTGAATTGCTTGGCCGACAGGTTGACGGCCATGCGGATGGCGCGCCCGCCATCGTTTTGCCACGCCTTGGCCTGGTTGCAGGCCGTGCGCAGCACCCATTCGCCGATGGGCACGATCAACCCCGTCTCTTCGGCCAGCGGGATGAATTCCGTAGGCGAAATGATGCCCCGCTCCGGGTGGCGCCACCGCACCAGCGCTTCCACGCCGACGATCTGCGTGCTGGGCACGTCGATCTGCGGCTGGTACAGCAGGTACAGCTCGTTGTTCTGTAACGCTTTGCGCAAGCCCACTTCCATCTTGACGTGGCTCATGATTTCCATCGTCAGCGAGGAGCTGTACAGCTTGGCGTTGTTCTTGCCGCAGTTCTTCGCGTGGTACATGGCCGTGTCCGCGTACTTGAGCAGCGAGTTGCAGTCCTCGCCATCTTCCGGATACAGCGAAATGCCGATGCTGGCCGTGACGAAAATCTCGTGCCCCTCGATCATGAAGGGCCGGCGCATGGCTTCTTTTACGCGGTGCGCCACGTTCAGCGCGTCTTCCACGCGCTCCAGGTCGGGGATCAGAATCGTGAATTCGTCGCCGCCCAGGCGCGCCAGGTTGCTGCCGCCGGAGCTGGGCCCGAACTCGTGCTCGGCGCGCAGCACCAGGTCGCTGGGGCGGATGGTTTCGCGCAGGCGCTCGGACACCACCTTGAGCAAATGGTCGCCCACGTCGTGGCCCAGGGTGTCGTTGATGCGCTTGAAGGCGTCGAGGTCCATGAACAGCACGGCGAATTTCTTGTCGTGCTCCTTCGAGCGCAGCAGCTCGCGTTCCAGCGTTTCCAGGAAAGCCTGGCGGTTGGGGATGCCCGTCAGGCTGTCGCAATAGGCGAGGCGGCGGATCTGCTCTTCCGTGCGCTTGCGCTCGCTGATGTCGCGCACCAGGCCCAGCACCTCGTCGGCCCCCGTCGCCACCAGGCGCGCCTCGAAATGGCGCGTGCTGTCTTCGTGCGTGAGCGTGTAGTCGACCGAGCCGATATGCTGCGTGGCCAGCACGGCGTGCGCCTTGTCCAGCAGGCGCGCGGCGATTTCGGGCGGCAGCACGTCGCGGATATGGCTGCCCACGCAGTCGCTGAGGGAAAAGCCGGCGCTGGCGTCATGCCCCTGTTCATAGTCGAGATAAAAGCCTTCGCGGTTCAGGCGGAAGAAGGTGTCGGGGATGGCGGCCAGCACGGCGCGGTTGTGCGCATCGGCGATGCGCAGGCGGGCGATGGCGTCGCTGGCGCGCAGCACGTACAGCACGCGGTGTCCGAGGATGGGCCAGTTGATGGGCTTGGAAATGAAATCCGTGGCGCCCACCTCGTAGGCGTGCGTGACGGCTTCCAGTTCGTCGCCGCCCGTGACCATGATGATGGGCACCGTGCCGCCCACTTCCTGGTGGCGGATTTCGCGGCACACGGCAAAGCCGTCCATGGCGGGCATGTCGACGTCGAGCATGACCAGGTCGGGCCCGCTGTGCTTGTAGCTGGCCAGTGCCTGCACGCCGTCTTCGGCCTCGATCACGTCCAGGCCCACCTGCGTGAGCATTTGCCGCATCAGCAGGCGCATCACGGGATCGTCGTCGGCCACCAGCACCAGGCCGCGGGGAGGGGAGAGGGGCGCTGTCATGTCAGTGTTCCTTCACGAGGATGGCGTTCAGCGATTCGCGTACGGACAGGAAGGCTTGCTGCATCTGCTGCAGCAGGATGGCCGCGCCCTCGGTGCTGCCGGCGCGGCCCAGTTTTTCCATCTCCTTGCACAGCTGCGCCAGGCCATCGGCGCCCACGTTGGCGCTGCCCGATTTGAGGCTGTGCGCCACCTTGCGCAGCGCTTCCGCATCCGCGCCCGCAATCGCCTCGCGCATGGCGCTCAACTGGCGCGGCGTCTCGCTGGTAAAGGCGAGGATGACCCGTTCCAGCAGCGCATCGCCATCCGTGCCGGACAGGGCGCGGATGTTTTCCAGCGCTTGCCGGTTCAGCGGCTGGCCCGCCGGCGCGGCGGCGGATGGCGGCGTTGCCACGGGCGGCGGTTCGGGAGGCGCCTCCTGCGGCGCTTCGCTGTGGTGCACGGTGGCCGCGCGCGGCAGGGTGATCCAGCGCGCGATCGTGTGGCCCAGGTCCTGCTGCGTGAACGGCTTGCTCAGGTAATCGTCCATGCCGGCCGCCAGGCACGCTTCGCGGTCGCCCTGCAGCGCATTGGCCGTGATGGCGACGATGGGCAGCACGCGCGCGTGGCCGCACTGCTGTTCGTGGCGGCGGATTTCCGCCGTGGCGGCAAAGCCATCCATCACGGGCATCTGGCAATCCATCAAAATCAAATCGAAATCCTCGGCCTGCGCCGCCTGCAGGGCTTCTTCGCCATTGCGCGCGCACACCACGTCCAGGCCCAGGCTGTCGAGCATGGCCAGCGCCACTTCCACGTTGACGGGATTGTCCTCGGCCAGCAGCACGCGGCGGCGCTGGCGCCGGCCCACCTGGCGCGCCGTGTGCGGCGGATGGATGCGCAGGCTGTCGCTGGCGCGCGGCGGCGTGACGATGCAGTCGAACAGATCGCATTCGCGGGCCGGCTTGATCAGCTGGTAGGCCACGCCCGCCTCGCGCCGCTGCACCGGGTCGGCCGCCGCCTGTTCCGTGCTCAGCAGCAGTAACTTGAGGTCGGCCAGCAGCGGGTCGCTCTTGATGTTGGCGGCCAGGGCCAGGCCGCTGGTGCGCGGCAATTCCATGTCGAGCAGGGCCACGGCATACGGCGTGCCGGCCTGCGCGGCCGCGCGCAGCTTGCCCAGGCAGTCGCTGGCCGTGCCGGCGCTGTCGCTGACGATGTGCCAGCTGGCCAGTTGCCGCTCCAGCACGGCGCGCGTGGCGGGTGTGTGGTCGACGATCAAGGCGCGTAACCCTCGCGTGGTTTTCAGGTTGAAGGACGGGTCATCGCTGTCGACCCGCCGCTTATCGAAATTTACTTCGAACCAGAAGATCGAGCCTTGCGTTAAAGCATTATCAACGCCGATAGTGCCGCCCATCAGCTCCACCAGCTGTTTCGAGATCGTCAATCCCAGGCCCGTGCCGCCGTGCTTGCGCGTGGTCGAGCCGTCCGCCTGCGAAAACGATTCGAAGATGCGCGTCTGCGCTTCGCTCGACACGCCGATGCCCGTGTCGTGCACCTCGAAGCGCAAGCCCACGCTGGGCGCGTCTTCGCTGCACACTTCCACTTTCACGGTGACCTTGCCCGTTTCCGTGAACTTGATGGCGTTGCCCAGCAAGTTGACGATGATCTGGCGCAAACGGTTCGGGTCGCCGCAGATGGCGATGGGGATGTCATAGGCGATATCGAATTCCAGGCTGATATTCTTCGCTTCCGCCTGCGGCGCGAATACGTGTTCTATGTCGTCGAGCAATTCGCGGAAATTGAAGCGGATGTATTCCACGCTCAGCTTGCCCGCCTCGATCTTGGAAAAATCGAGGATGTCGTTGATGATCACCAGCAAATTCTGCCCGGAACGCTGCACCATGCTCGTGTAGTGGCGCTGCTGCGGGCTCAACGGGCTGGCCAGCAGCAATTCCGTCATGCCCAGCACGCCATTCATCGGCGTGCGGATTTCATGGCTCATGGTGGCAAGGAACGCGCTCTTCGCCTGGCTGGCCGCCTCGGCCGCATCCTTGGCCTTTTCCAGCTGCGCCGTGCGCACGCCCACCTGGCGTTCGAGCTGGTCGCGGTAATTGGCCAGGGTGCTGTCGCGGCTGTCGATCTGCGCCAGCATGTCGTTGAAACTGTCGATCAGCACGCCCAGCTCGTCGCTGCGCTGGTGCGCGATGCGGTGGCTGTAGGTCTGGCTGCTCGACACTTTTTGCGCCGTATCAATCAGCTTGGTGATCGGTTCGGCGATCACGCTTTTAAAGCGCCGCGCCAGGAAGACGGCGATCAGGAAGGACAGCACGGTGGCGCCGCCGATGGCGCCCACGTGGCGGCCGATGTCGCGCCACATATGGTTCAGGTCTGCCTCGATCAGCACGGCGCCGATGATCTGTTGCGGCTCGCCCGGCCGGTAGACGGGCCGGTACAAGCGCATGGCGGGCGCCAGGTTGGTGCCCGAGCCTTGCGTGACGGGCTGCACGGCCATGTCGGCCAGCAGGGCCGGGTCCATGTCTTCCGGTGCCGGCAGGCCGTCCGCATGCTGCGGCGCGCGGTACAGGGCGAACAGGCGCCCGCCCTTGTCGAACAGGGCCGCCTGGGCCACCTCGTCGCGCGCCGACAGTGCCGCCAGCACCTGTTCCGCCTGCGCCTGCGCCGGCTTGCCCAGCAGCATCGGTGCCGCGCTGGCCGCGCCGATCACGCCCGCCAGCGACAGCAGTTGCTTGCCTTCATCGTTTTTGTGGTTGAGCACGGAAGTCAGCGCAAACGCCACGAACACCAGCAGCAGCGCGCAGCCCGACGACAGCACCGAGATCATGGTCAGCTTCTGGCTGATGCTGGAGCGTTGGAAATTGAACATGAATTCGCTGCTTCCCCGGTCGCCCGTTGACTGTTATTTAATTCCTATTGGAAAAATATAGACGCGAAGACACATCCCGATATTGATGTGGGTCTAATGGAGGAGAGGGGAGGGGAACTTATAAGAGAGGAAATGAATAGGGCGGCCCAACCAGACCGCCCTCAAATTATTGCTGAGCAACAACACATGACCCAGCCGTAGCGAGCGGAAGGGAGAGGCGGCCCAGAAGCGCAACCGTACTAAAGTACGGTGAGCATCGCAAGCCGCCTATATCGACGCGCAGCAGGCTGGGTCAGGTGTCCGCTAACAACAACCCCCACGTTTGCCGGCCCCGCCGTAGCGGGCTTCCTGCCGTTCGCGGAAAAACTCTTCATACGTCATCATCGGCTCGCCGGGATGGGTCACTTCCCGGTGCGCCACGTAGGTGTCGTACTCGGGCAAGCCGCACATGAGCCGCATGCTTTGCCCCAGATACCGTCCCGCCTTGATGATTTCGTCGATCATCATTGCACCGTGGGCATGGCCTGGAACGGCGTTTCCTTGGTGCTCGGCTTGCTGTCGGCGCGCGCCTTCAGGATGGTGCGGATGCCGAAGAACAGCACGCTGACGACGACCACTACGAAGAAGGCGGCCAGGCCGGCGTCCAGGTAATCGTTGAAGATGATCTGTTGCATCTGCGCCACCGACTTGGCCGGCGCCAGCAGGGTGCCTTCATCCAATGCCGCCGAGTATTTCTTGGCATGCGCCAGGAAGCCGACGCGCGGGTTGGCGTCGAAAATCTTTTGCCAGCCCGCCGTCAGGGTGCACAGCAGCAGCCAGATGGTCGGCGTGATGGTGACCCACGCATACTGGCCACGCTTCATCTTGAACAGCACGCAGGTGCCGAGGATCAGCGCGATGGCCGCCAGCATCTGGTTGGCGATGCCGAACAGCGGCCACAGGGTGTTGATGCCGCCCAGCGGATCGACCACGCCCTGGAACAGGAAGTAGCCCCAGGCCGCCACGCACAGGCCCGTGGCCAGCAGGTTGGCGATGACGTTTTCCGTCTTTTTCAAGCTTGGCACGAAGCTGCCCAGCAAGTCTTGCAGCATGAAGCGGCCCGCGCGCGTGCCCGCATCGACGGCCGTCAGGATGAACAGCGCTTCGAACAGGATGGCGAAGTGGTACCAGAAAGCCATCATGGCCTTGCCGCCGATGGCACCCGAGAGAATCTGCGCCATGCCGACGGCCAGGGTCGGTGCGCCGCCCGCCCGCGAGATGATGCTGTGCTCGCCAACGTCCTTGGCCGTCTGCGTCAGCATGTCCGGCGTGACATAGAAGCCCCACTGCGAGATCGCCTGCGCAGCCGATTCCGCCGTGGTGCCGATCAGGGCGGCCGGGCTGTTCATGGCGAAATAGATGCCCGGCTCAATGGTCGAGGCGGCCACCAGGGCCATGATGGCCACGAACGATTCCATCAGCATGGCGCCATAGCCGATGAAGCGGGCGTGGCTTTCGTTTTCAATCATCTTCGGCGTGGTGCCCGAGGAAATCAGCGCGTGGAAGCCGGAAACGGCGCCGCAGGCGATCGTGATGAACAGGAAGGGGAACAGATTGCCCGACCAGACGGGGCCGGAACCGTCGATGAACTTGGTCATGGCCGGCATTTTCAGGTACGGCGCGACGACGATGATGCCGATGGCCAGGCCCAGGATCGTGCCGATCTTCAGGAAAGTCGACAGGTAGTCGCGCGGCGCCAGCAGCAGCCACACGGGCAGGACGGAAGCGATGAAGCCGTAGCCGATCAGCATCCACGTCAGTTCCGTGCCCGTGAACGTGAACATCGGGCCGAGGACCGCGTGTTCCTGCACGTATTGGCCGCCGATGATGGCCAGCATCAGCAGCACGAAGCCGATGATGGAAATTTCGCCGATGCGGCCCACGCGGATGAAGCGCGAATACACGCCCATGAACAGGGCGATGGGGATCGTCGCCATCACGGTGAAGCTGCCCCATGGCGAACCCGTCAGCGCCTTGACGACGATCAAGGCCAGCACGGCCAGGATGATGACCATGATCATGAAGCAGCCCAGGAGCGCAATCATGCCGGGGATTTCGCCCAGTTCAGCCTTGATCAGGTCGCCCAGCGAGCGGCCGTCGCGGCGCATGGAAATGAACAGCACGATGAAATCCTGCACGGCGCCCGCAAACACGACGCCCGCCAAGATCCACAGCATGCCGGGCAAATAGCCCATCTGCGCGGCCAGCACGGGGCCGACCAGGGGGCCGGCGCCGGCAATCGCGGCGAAATGGTGGCCGAACAGCACATATTTGTTCGTCGGCACGTGATCGAGGCCGTCGTTGTGCTTGAAGGCGGGCGTCATGCGGCGCGCATCGAGGCCCAGCACCTTGTCGGCGATGAACAGGCTGTAGAAACGGTAGGCGATCAGGTAGACGCAGACAGCGGCGATGACGATCCAGATCGCGCTGATCGGTTCGCCACGTTGCAGGGCAACAACGCCCAGGGACCCGGCGCCGGCCAGCGCAAGCGCTGCCCAGCCGAGCTGTTTGAAAATGCGGTTCATGCTTCCTCCAGAGATTGACGGGCGCTGTGCCGTGCGATGATGTGTGCTGCCGGGCCTGGTCGTCGCCAGTTTGGGTGTCAGTTTGGTGTATCTGCAGCTTATGGCGAGTATTCAGGAATCGTATAATTGCCGCAAGCGCACGACTACGCAGTAACGCTCAGTATTACTACGCAGACCGATCGCGGCGCCGCGACGTAAAATCACGCCTTCCCACCAGCAAAGACGCCGCCGGAGCGCCAGGCCATGAAACTCAGACAGAAAGTCATCTTCCTGGCCCTCACGCCGCTGATCCTCGCCCTGTGCGCCATCGCGTTTGCCGTGCGGCACCAGGCAATTACCCTGGCAGAGCAGCAGCGCGCCACCATCCAGCAAGCGTATCTGGCCAGCAAGGAAGCCGAACTCAAGCATTACGTGACCCTGGCCAGCCATTCCATCGCCTCCCTGTACCAGTCGGGCCGCAAGGATGCCGCCACGCAAGAGGAGGCCAAGCGCATCCTGTCCGCCCTCAGCTATGGCGACGACGGCTATTTCTTCATCTATGATTTGCAGGGCAAGTCGCTGATGCATCCGCGCCAGCCCGAGCTGGTGGGGCAGAACCTGTGGCAGTTGCGCGACGCCGAGGGCAACCTGACCATCCAGCGCCTGATGCAGCGGGCGAAGGGCGGCGGCGGCTTCGAGCGCTACAACTGGATCAAGCCGTCGACGAACAAGTCCGCGCCCAAGCTCGGCTATGTGATTTTGATGCCGGAGTGGGGCTGGATGATGGGCACCGGCATCTACATGGATGACGTGGACCAGGCGCTGGCCAAGGTCGACGCCCAGCAGTCGCGCAATATCCGCTCGACCATGGAACTGATCGCCGCCATCGCCATCCTCGGCTCCCTGCTGGTGGCCGCCTGCGGCCTCGTGCTGAACCTGCGCGAACTGCGCGTGGCCGACGCCAAGCTGAAAGTGCTGGCGCAGCGGGTGGTCGAATCGCAGGAAGAAGAGCGGGCGCGGCTGTCGCGCGACTTGCATGATGGCATCAGCCAGTGGCTGGTGTCGATTAAACTGCAGATCGAGGCGGGCATCGCGCGCTTGGCCGGCAATGCCGAGCAGAAAGACAAGGCGCCCGCCACCTTCGAACGGGCCGCCGAGCAGCTGAACAAGGTGCTGGGCGAGGTGCGGCGCATTTCGCACAACCTGCGCCCGGCCATCCTCGACGACCTGGGCCTGGCCGCCGCGCTCGACCATCTGGTGCATGAATTTAACGACAGCAGCAGCGCGCAAGCCAGTTTCACGGCCAGCCCGGCGGCGGCGGGCGAGGGCTTGCCCGACATGGTGAATACCGTCCTGTTCCGCATCGCCCAGGAAGCGCTGACCAATTGCGAGCGCCATGCCCATGCCAGGGGCGTGGAAGTGAGCCTGCGCGAGGCGGGCAAGGCCGTGGAATTGCGCATCGAGGATAATGGCGGCGGCTTCGACTTCGACGGCATCGCCCTGCACCCGCAGCGCGGCATCGGCCTGCGCAACATGACGGAACGCATGGAAGCCATCGGCGGCAGCCTGCACATCGCCTCGTCCCCGGCCGGCACCGTGGTGCTGGCGCGGCTCGATCTTCCCTCCACACACTAATAATGAGAACCATGAGCGACACGATCCGAATTTTGCTGGTGGACGACCACCCCCTCGTGCGCGACGGCTTGCGCGCGCGCCTGGAAGCGGTGGCGCATTTCGACGTGGTGGCCGAGGCGGGCGGCGCCGATGAGGCGCTGGCCCAGGCGCGCGCGCACCAGGTGGACCTCGTGTTGATGGATATCAATATGCGCGGCATCAACGGCATCGAAGCGACGGCGCTGTTCAAGCAGGCGTTTCCGCAGATTGCCGTGTTGATCCTGTCCATGCACGACAAGCTCGAATACGTGTCGCAAGCCATCGCCGCCGGCGCGCGCGGCTATGTGCTCAAAGATGCTCCAGGGAAAGATATCGTCTTCGCCATCGAGACGGTGATGTCCGGCGGCATTTATTACAGCGCGGCCCTGGCGCGGCAGCTGTCGCGCCCGCAAGTCCACGATTCCTTCCTCACCACGCGCGAGCAGCAAGTGCTGCAGCACATCGCGGCGGGCCAGTCGAACAAGCAGATCGCCCGCGACCTGGACCTGAGCGTGCGCACGGTGGAGACGCACCGCCTGAACATCAAGCGCAAGCTCGGTATCGAAGGGCAGGCTGAACTGATCAAATACGCGGTCGAGCACGCGCATGGCGGCAGCGCCTGAGCCCGCGCGCGGCGCCGTCTTTTGTCCAAGCCGCATGCCAGGCGGGTTTCCCGGTGGAATGTTTTTTTTGAACATTTATTGCCAAAATTAAACTGTTTCGTGGGTGAGATTCGGATAGAATGATTCTTGCTGTCGAAATGGCATCCCTGTCGGGCCAGGGTTGCCAATGCTGGCCAGTTTATTTACTATGGCGCCCTACCCACACTGAGATACCGATGTCAGCGTCTGAATCAAACCTGTTTCCGTTGGTGGGATTACAAGCAGTGGCCAATGCTCATAACGAGTGGGTCGCTGTCACCCTGCATGTACCGCAGGCCTCGACGGCGCCGCTGCTGGCGGCGCTGGCCGCCGCCGATGCGTATGCCTTCCTGGCGCCGCTCGACTGCATCATTCCCCTGGCCGACCCGCATGGCGTGGACGAGGCCGTGCTGGCGCAACTGGCGCCGCAACGCACCATTTTCCGTTTGCCTGTGCAGCTTGCCGGCGACAAGCAGATTCAAAAGAAATGCCAGCAATGGCGCGACGCCGGCTACCGCATCCTGCTCGATGGCGATGATGCCGGTCCCGTGACGGCGGCGCAGGTCGAGGCGCGCGCCTTGAGCTTTGATGCGGCCGGCACCCGCCCGGCCCTGCATCAGCTGCTGCCCTTGCCGGGGCCGCACCTGGCCTACAACATCGCCGACGCGGGGCAGCTTGCCGCATTGCAAGAACTCGGCGTGAGCTGGTTTGCCGGCGATTACGCCCTGCACCAGGCGCGCCAGCAAAGCGAGCCGGAAGACGCCACCTCGCGGCGCCGCCTGCTGGCGTTGCTGGGCTTGCTGGCCCGCGATGCCGACGCGCACGAGCTGGAAGTGCCGCTCAAGCAAGATCCCTCGCTCAGCTATCATTTATTAAAACTGGTCAACTCGGCCGCCTTCGGTTTCACGGCGCCGATTACGGGCTTCAGCCAGGCCATCACCCTGCTGGGCCGGCGCCAGCTGCAGCGCTGGCTGCAACTGCTGCTGTATGCGCGGCAACAGGACGACGGCAAGATCCACGCGCTGCTGCCGCTGGCGGCCGTGCGCGCGGCGCAGATGGAAGCGCTGTGCCAGCTGCGCGGCGGCGACCGCGACGCGCAAGACCTGGCCTTCATGGCGGGCGTGTTTTCCCTGCTGGATGTCCTGCTGGGCATGCCGATGGAAGAGATCATCGCCACCCTGAACCTGGCGCCGGAAGTGAGCGTCGCCTTGCTCGAACGCAAGGGCGAGCTGGGCACCTTGCTGGCGCTGGTCGAAAGCGCCGCGCCGCCGCCCGAGGGCTTGCGCCGCGCCGGCATCGACGGAGAAACCTATTGGCGCAGCCTGCTGCAGGCCTACCAATGGGCCATCCAGGTCAGCCGGAACCTCTAGCATGACCCTGTTTCCGGTGTCGGATTTCCTCGGTGACAGCGCCGCCCTGTGCGACGCCGTCGTGCGTTTGCGCGGCGCCGCGCTGGTCGCCGAGCTGGGCCGCATCGCCAGCGCCGTGATGGCCAGCCCGCACGGCCAGTTCCTGCCCGCGGCCAGCCTGGACGCCGCTGCGCCGCCCGCGCCATTTCCCCGCGATACGCCCGCCTTGCTGCAGGAAATCAGTTTTGATGGCCACTGTTTCGGCCATTACAGCGTGGCGGGACGCAGCCTGTACAGCGACGCCGACCGCCGCCACCTGGCCAGCCTGGCATCCTTGACGGCGGGCGTCTTGCAAGTGCATTCGCTGGCGCAACGTTCCACGCACGCCTACGCGCAAGTCGAAGCCTTGCTGGCGCAGCAGACGCAAATCCTCGACCAGTTGCACGAATCCGTGCTGACGATGGACTTGACGGGCTACATCACCAGCTGGAACAAGGGCGCCGAGCGCCTGTTCGGCTACACCTCGGTGGAAGCCGTGGGGCGCAACATCCTGTTCCTGTACGACGATGAAGACACGGGGTTCCACGACGCCTTCCTGGAGCAGGGAGGACGCCTGATGGAGGTGCGCCGCCGAAAGAAGTCGGGCGAAGTCTTCTGGGCCAGCCTGTCCTTGTCGCCGCTGCAAGACCTGGACGACAAGCCCATCGGACTCATCGCCTACCTGACGGACATCACGGAGCGCAAGCTGGCCGAAGAGCGCTTGCACCACCTGGCGTATTACGACCCGCTGACCAGCCTGCCTAACCGCACCTTGCTGGCCAAGCTGGTCGACCAGGCCCTCTCCGTGGCGCAGCGCAGCAAGATGCTCGGCTGCGTGCTGTTCATCGACCTGAACCGTTTTAAACTGATCAACGACACCCTGGGCCGGCGCATCGGCGACGAGCTGCTGCGGCAAGTCTCGCTGCGTTTCCGCCATGCCTTGCGCGACCAGGATCTGGTGGCGCGCCTGGGCGGCGACGAGTTCGCCGTCGGTCTGTTCGACATCGGCCAGCATTTCGAGGCCAGCATGGTGGCGCAAAAGCTGCTCGCTTCCCTGGTGGAACCGTTTTTGATCGAGGGCCACGACCTGCGCGTGGGCGCCAGCATCGGCATCAGCGTGTATCCGCAGGACGGGCAAGACGCGGAAACCCTGCTGCGCCTGGCCGACATCGCCATGTACCGCGCCAAGCAGGACAGCGGCGGCGAAGCGGAAAGCGTGGCTTTCTACAGCCAGGACATGAACCTGGGCATGCAGGCGCGCATGCGTCTGGAAACAGGCTTGCGCCAGGCCTTGTCGGAACAGCAACTGCTGCTGCACTACCAGCCAAAGTATGCGCTGGGCAGCGGCCGCATCATCGGCGCCGAAGCGCTGGTGCGCTGGCACCACCCGCAGCACGGCATGATCCCGCCCGCCGAATTCATCCCCCTGGCCGAATCGACGGGCCTGGTGGTGCAAGTGGGCGAATGGGTGCTGGAAGCGGCCTGCGCCCAGGCGCAAGCGTGGAAACTGGCGGGCTTGCCGCCGATCCGCCTGGCCGTCAACGTCTCCGCGCGCGAATTCACGGCGGCCTTGCCCGCCAGGGTGGCGGCAACCCTGGCCCGCTACGGCCTGGAAGCGGCCTGGCTGGAACTGGAAATCACGGAAAGCACCCTGATGCACAACATCGAGAGGGTCATCGGCATCATGGACCGCATCACGGCCTTGGGCGTAGCCCTGTCGCTGGACGACTTCGGCACCGGTTATTCGAGCTTGTCCTACCTCAAGCGCTTCCCCATCGACACCCTGAAAATCGACCGCTCGTTCACCACCGGCATCCCGACCGACGCCAGCGACTGCGCCATCGCCAGCACCATCATCAGCATCGCCCAGCAACTGCACCACAAAGTCATCGCCGAAGGCGTGGAAACGGCCGAACAGCTGGCCTTCCTGAAGAGTTCCGGCTGCGACGAAGTACAGGGCTACCTCTTCTCGCGCCCATTGCCGGCGGGGGAGTTCGAGAAGGCGCTGCGGGAAAACTGGGGCGTGTAAGGCATGTGTGCTGGCATGAGTGTTTATGCCACAAGCAAAGAGCCGGGGTAAATAAGGCCACGGGAGTGCTAGCCATTGGTAAGCCACTGACCTTTATGTATAATGCTGCCATCTGGAAGCGTGGCCGAGTGGTTGAAGGCACTAGTCTTGAAAACTAGCGACGGGTTAAACTGTTCGTGAGTTCGAATCTCACCGCTTCCGCCAAGTACATAAAAAATTCGTGAGTATACTCAACCTATATTCCACCGAATTTCATTGAAAATCAACGACTTAGCTTGATTTTCATCCCTCCGAGTCACAGATTCGGAGCCATCCAAAAACCTTCCCACAGAATCACGCGTAGGCTGAAATGTAGGTATCATGCGGTTTTTCTCAAACCCGTACCTACAGGATTTCGCATGGCCATCAATACGCTTACCGATGCAGACTGCCGCCGCGCAACGCCGAACGACGGCAAGCTGCGCAAGCTCTTCGATGGCCACGGCCTGATGCTGGCCGTCCTGCCGAGCGGAAACAAGGTTTGGCGCATGGCCTATCGTAACGACGACGGGAAGCAGCAAACTGCCGTCATCGGCCCGTATCCCCTGATCGGCCTCAAGGAAGCGCGCGAGCGCCGGGACGTTTTGCGGTTGAAACTGATCGACGGCGAAGACCTCAAGCCCAAGCGCAAGACAAGCAGCCCATCCATTACCCTTGATGCCGCCATCGATACCTACTGGGCGGGACGCACGGACATCAGCGCCGGCTACAAGGCCAATGCATTGCGCGCGCTGGCCATGTACGTCTCGCCGACGCTGGGCGCGAAAACCGTGCGTGAAATTACCAAGGAAGACTTGATGGCGGCGCTGCGCCCGATGGATGCCGCCGGCCTGTCCGTGTACGTCCGGCGCGTGCGCATGTGGGTGGGCCAGGTGCTCGACTGGTCCATTCAGCACGGCCACTGCGAAGAAAATCCCGCATCGAACATCAATTCGAAGGTCGCCTTTTCCCGCAAGCCGCGCGAAGGCTTCGCCGCCCTGGCATTGGCTGAGGTGCATCCGTTCATGGAGCGCCTGGCCCTGGAAGATGAAATTCAGTCCGTGCTGGCCTGCAAGCTGCTGGCGTTGACGTGGACGCGCACGGACGAGCTGCGGCGCATGACCTGGGCGGAAGTGGAGGGGGATGTCTGGCGGATACCGGGCAAGCGCATGAAGAAGGGCCGCGAGCACCTTGTGCCGCTGTCATCCCAGGCGCTGGCCCTGCTGGCGGAAATGAAGCTGCGTTCGCGGGGCAGCAACTACGTTTTCCCGAACGACCGTGGCGGTAGCCGCCCCATGAGTGAAAACGCGATTCTTTACCTCATTCACCGTATCGGCTTCAAGGGCAAGATGACGGGCCACGGCTGGCGTAAGGTCGGTTCCACCTGGGCCAACGAGCACGAATACAACTCGGACCACGTTGAGGTGCAGCTCGCGCACAAGGATGGCGGCGTGCGCGGGGTCTACAACTCCGCGGAGTACCTGAAACAGCGCCGGGTGATGCTTCAGGCCTTCGCTGACTGGCTGTTAAAGCAGCCTGATCCCAGCGGCTTGGAGCGTTGAAAGGCGCCATCCCAGCGTGCGCTGGGTTATGGCAACGTCCGCTGGCGGCAGCTTGTTATCCTTGACCCATCTGCGCAGCGTCTCCGAAGTGACGCCCAGCATTTTGTATAAGTCCTGGCGGTAGATAATTCGGTCTTCGTTCATTATTTGAGTCCTTTCGTGGTGGGGTTTTTCTTGCGCTGGGCTGGTTCTGTATGGCCGGCTTTGCTTTGCACCGCCAAGGCGAATGCTTCGGCCTCGGTGTGGTGCGGTACTTCGACGCCAGGCTTGCGGTAGTCGCGCAGCCGGCAGAATTCTTTGTATTGGTCCATATGGTTTGTTTGTGCTTCACTTGATTGATTAAATTGGCCGAAAAACAGCTTTCTTCGTTGCTTGTCACTCATGCAGACCAACTCGTGGAAATATTGCTCATTCAGGTAGCTCATCATGCGGGGATACGCTCGTCTTTTTTTGCGGCGCTGCACTTCACCCTGGCAACGCCATGTTCAGCCCGATCTGCGCACGACTTACACTCAGCACGACCATGCCGCCGCGCTCTACGGTGACGCCGCCACGGTACTTCCAGACTCGTGCAATGTCGCCTGGCTGACTGCCGGCCATAACCAGTGCGTCAAGGCGCATTTCCTCGCTAGTCAGCTTCGCTTGGAAGGATTTTTTGTAGGATGTTTTGTTCATGGCTTAAAACTCCGTGGTCAAACTGCCGTCTGGCAGCCTGAACATCACATCGAATCTCACTCCGCAGTCACTGCCCATTCGCAAAGCCTCGCGGTACGTGCTGCACCTGCAATGGTCCCAAACGTATTCATCCACTGTTCCAGGGGCCTCTACCACCACCCAGCGTTTCGCTTCGTGTTTCTCAGCCAGCTTCTGTGCGCGCAGCGCGCGTGCCGCCTCACGATCTGCGCTGGTGATTGGTTTGCGCGGTGCGCGGACCTCTGGCGGGAACATGTCGAGCGTTGCGGTATCGTTCATGCGGCCACCAACAGGGCAGCGTGGCTGGAAACAATGGCCGCTAGCGGCACCGCCCGGAACATGCCCGGCCACTGGTGGTCCAGTTCCACCCACGCATGCAGCTCGCCATTGCCCACGTCGCGGCGCAGGTCGTTGACGGTGCCGGCCTGGTAGCCTTCGTCGGTATCGAATGTCACGCGGTCGCCCAGGGCGATTTGCCGCGGCGAATCGGTCAGGGTGTTCAGCATTGCGGTGCTCCTTTCAGTTTGGCGGTAACGCCGCACACGCCGAAGCGGTCGATGGCGGCGTCGATCACGTCGCCGCTGGATGCGGCAACCTCAAAAAATTCAAAGCGTTCGGTTTGCGTGCGAACGATCACGGCATAGGTGCTCATGTGCCATTTCCTTTATGGGGTGGGGTGTCGGGGACGATCAGCCGGGGATACGGGCAGGCGTTGACGGCCGCCCAGGCGGCAATGACCGCTGTTTTTGCCTCGTCAGGCAGGTCAGGGATAGGCGCCGCTGGCGGCGCGGCCGGGGCAGGGCGGTCGGGGTGCGTACAGTTATTTACACGAGTCCGAGGAACGGCAACCCCAACAGCCACCGCGCGCCCGCCTGTGGCCTGTACCGGCGTCCACGTATGGCGCACGGACTTGAAGACCACGCCAATGAGGTCGCTGCAGCGCACGCCGTAGGGCGTGATACGTTGCGTTTCGCCATAGCGGCCGATGACGGTCTTTTCATCCTTGGCCAGCGTGACGACCAGTTCCTTGCGCGGCACCAGGGCGCCGCCCTGGGCGCGCAGGTATTCGGCCCAGCAGGCGCGCTTTTCGCCCTCGATTTTTTGCACGGCGTTCCAGGCGCGGCGCATGGCGGCCGGCGCTTCGTTGAGCATGCTTTCCTCGATGCGGCGCAGTTCGCGCCACACGGTGACGGGCGCGCCGCCCCATTGCTGGAATTGACGGATGCCCCAGCGCGCGGCCCAGGCCTCGACGCGCGCCGATGGCGTCAGCTCGATGTCGCCTTCGGTGTCCGGCGTGATGACATAGCCTTCCTTTGTCTTGTGCTCGGCCACGCCGTCGATGTTCTTGGCCACATACTTGATGATGTAGCCGGCAGCACTGCCGATGGCCCAGTCGATGCGCTTGACGTCCAAGCGGCGCGCAAAGGCGCCCGGTTCGCCACGGTCCATGCGCCAGGCGTAGCGCTTCATGATGCGGATGGCGCGGCCGGCCACGTCCTGCAAGTGGGCCGTCTTGTATTTCACGGTGGGGCGCACGAACAGCAGCAGATGCCAATGCGGGCAGCCATCGTGATGCGGCTCGGCGATGCGAAATCCGTACAGGCCAATGCCACGGCGCGCCAGTGCGGAGCGGCACAGGGCTGTCATCTTGCCAAGGTAGGCATTGGCCTCGCGTGGCGTCGA
Source organism: Janthinobacterium sp. GW460-12-1-14-LB5 (assembly GCF_059423585.1). Lineage (NCBI taxonomy): Bacteria > Pseudomonadati > Pseudomonadota > Betaproteobacteria > Burkholderiales > Oxalobacteraceae > Janthinobacterium > Janthinobacterium sp. GW460-12-1-14-LB5. Next base: position 48,059 of record NZ_JBWKYD010000031.1, read on the forward strand.
GTTGTCGTATTTTGGATTTGGCTTGCCGCTGTGCTGCACGGCGTGAAAGCGCGATGGGCACGTCCAGGTGACGAAAATGCCCTGGTCGCCGCACTCGCGGGCGATCTGCTCAAAGCCGTTGATGCGCAACATGAGCTCACCGCGCCGGATGGCTTTATTCGCAGTCGTTTTCTCGGCCAGCTCGGCGATACTGAATTGCTGGCCATTCTCGTTTTGCACCAGGGTGGCGGCCAGCGCCGCCGCGTTGCGCCGGTTTTGCGCCAGACGGGCAAGCACTGCTTCGGTACTGGCGAAAGGTTCACCGTGATAGTTGACGTAGCCCAGGCGGATATTGCCGGCCTCAAAGGCGCGACCTACGCGCTTGCGCAATTGGCGGCGCCACCAGCGGGCGTCCACCAGGCGGGCGATGGTGTCGGTCAGCGCGTCGAACTCAGGCAGCTCGATGCCATACGAGGCGCATTCGTCTTCCATGATCTGCAAGGCGTGCGTGTCGGACACTGCCATCCACAGCATTTTGGTCACGCCATCGGCCGCACGCTCGGCGGTGGCCACGATGTCGGCGTCGCTTTGCGACAGGTCAACGCCGGCCGGCACATACTGCTCGGCGAACTTGCGCACAAAGCTGGTGGCGATGGATTCGTACACTCTGTACCAGGACGACCACGCCATCTTGGCCATGGCGGCCGTGATGACGCGGTTGCGCCACTTGAACGGGATACGGGCCAGCTCGGGCGCGAAGTACGGGGATCGCAAAAACGCCTCGTGACGCTGAGCGGGCTTGAGAATTTCTTTAGATGGCATTCAACAGTCTTTCGTACACACGGATAGCGGCGGAGGTGGCGGCGCGCAGCTCGATGCGCTCTTCCTCGGTAAATGAGTGGATGGGCGATTCCCAGCGGTCAGCGTCCATACCGGCAGCGATCAGCACGGAGCGGCGCGCGCCGCGCGGCGACAATCCCCAGGCCTGGGCCATGAAGGGCGCCAGGTTGCGCGGCTTGATGCTGCGTAGCTGGGCCTTGGCCTCGGCGATGGCGGCCAGCGCATGCCCGGCGCCTGGCGGCGTTGGCATATCCTTGTCGCGCGCGGCCAGAATCTCGGCGGCAGGCTGGAAGGACAGGTGATTGTCGATAAGGGACGCCGGCATGGTTCAGTCCTTGATGGCGCCGATGGCCTGCAGCAAGGCAGGGGTGATGACGATCAGGAGCGACAGCAGCCAGATGCCGCAGGTTTTGGCCAGGCGCTGCATTAGCGTGCCCCTGCCTTGAGAAAATGTTCTGCCCAGTACGGGAGCGTGTGCGATGCGCCGCAGCAGTGCCGGGAACCCGCCTCATTGGCGAAAAGGTAGTTCACCTCGATGGGCAGCTTGCCGACCAAGGCGCGCTGCTTGGCTGGCGCGAAAAAGCCGTCACGCTCCAGCGCCTGCGCATCGCTGACGATGAAGGTCAGATTGGCAGCGCCGTAGGCGTGATAGGTCTTGGCAATCTCATGGATTTGGGCTGTCAGCGCTGCGATGCTGATGCAGGCGCCGGCTTGCAGCAGAAAACACGTAGGTGCGACGGGGACAATGCAGTTTTGCGACATCGGGTTGATCGTGTTTGACGGCATGGATATGTCGGCATGAATGGCGGCGTGCAGCGTGGTTTCCATCGGTTTTCCTTATTTCAGGTTGAACGAATCCCGCACGCTCAAAAGGGAGCGCTGCAGGGCACAGAAAAAGAGGGGAGTTACAGCGGCCGGGTTACGGCGGCGCGAGGATCGGGATAGCCATCAGCAGCCCGCTGTCAGGTCCAGGGCCAGCTGGCTGGTGGCAGCCGTGCGCGCATGCTGGGACATCGGGATGCGGATATCGGCCCTGGGCATGGCGGACAGCGAGAGGGTGCGCAGCACTTCCAGGCCTGCCACGAAGGAGTGCCCGCAGTCCGGGTTCTGGCACATATAGGTGATTTCCTTGAACATGGCGGACATCGTGCGGCTTTTGACGGCACGGACGGTGTATTCGCAATGCGGGCAGGGCAGGCCGATGACTCTCATTTCTGCTTTCTTTCCACTTGGTACAGGGCGCGACCGCGACCCGTCATGTTTTTTGACTGCTTGCGTAAGCGCGACTTGACGAGCCATTCAGCCGCCTGATCGATACTTGCCAGCCCCTGGCGCTGGCGCACGAGTTCCAGCACCGCGCGCTCTTCGTCATTGAGGTGAATTTGATGGTCTGGCATTTTCTGTAACTTTAGAGTTGCTCAAAAGTGACTCGGTTTAAACGCTGCGACGCTGTACGCTGTCGATGGTGGCGTCATCCAAGGCGATCACGGCCAAGGCTTCACGCATCACGATCTGGCGCACCAGCACCGCAAGCTCTTCGCCTTGGTAGTTGGCGATCGAGGAAACGAGCTGGTGCTCATAGTCATCGAGGCGCAGCATGACGCGGTGGCTGCGGATACGTTTTGCATCGGGGTACATGACGTTGTCCTTAGTGGGTGGGTTTGGAGGCGAGTTCGCGCTTGTAGTCGGCGAGGCCGCGCAGGATCAGGAAGCGGAGGAACCAGGCGCGAGATCGTTCATGTTCTGCGGCAAAGGCTTCGACTTCGGCCACTTCAGCCGGGGCTAGACGGACGCCCATGGGATGGGAAGTTACACCCTTGGCAATGCGTCCAACAATGGATACGTTTTTCATAATGTTATGATCTGTAATCGCTACGGAATGGCGTAACTATAGCTCCCAAATGAGAGCATTGTAAAGATAAATTTGAGCACAAATGAGATCAATTGGTGAAATACTAAAAGAAGAGCGTCAGCGGCTGGGCATGAATCAAGAAGATTTTGCTGCCGCCGGCGGACTGAAGCGACGCGCGCAGACGCTGTATGAACAAAACGAGCGTGCGCCGGATGCGCTTTACTTGCGCGCGCTGGCTGGAATCGGGGTCGATGTCCATTACATAATCACGGGCGAGAGACTGCAATCAGCCGTTACCTCGGATGAGAGAGAACTGCTGGATGGTTATAGAAGTATGGACGTTCGCGGGAAAGCAGGCGTACTAGGGATGATTGGTGGCATGCGCTCGCCAACGCCCCCAGCATCCCAAGCAGGGAATGCCCCACACGTTGAGACCCACGGCAAGATTGGTCAAAATTTCGTGGGGAATATCATTGGGCCGCAGACTTTTAATGTGGCCGGTAGCGGACGAAAAAAGGAAAAATAGTCTGCAAATGATTCATCTTCTTATGCTTATTGTAGTTGCTGTTTGTTTACTCTGCATAGTTTTCCGCCCCTATAATTCCTAGATGCGAGCGCTTGAACCTGCAGAGTTGGACGTTTTCCTTTTGCATCATATTCAGCTATGCACATTTGACGTAAGTTAGAAAGCTGTCATGACTAAAAGAGCAGATTGCGATACCGTAAAAAGTACTCATTGCTGGGAAAAATTGCAACTTAACTAATTTTACAGGCATACCCTGAAAACGATGGTGCCGCACAAGAGTTGTTGGTCGATCAGTGGTTTAAATTACGCAACTAACGTTCAGTCAAAAAAAGGGAATTCAAGATGCTTAGTCAAGAAATTGAAGTCGCACAACGCCTTGTGCGAACTGATGCTTACCAGATGTCTATCGGTGAAATTGTAACTATGTACAACGACGAAGATTTGATTATCGATCCGGAGTTTCAGCGACTATTTAGATGGGATATCGGACAGAAGTCAAAATTAATTGAGTCATTGTTGCTTGGAATACCACTTCCTTCGATTTTCGTATTTGAAAAAGAAGATGGGAAATGGGAGCTTGTAGACGGTTTACAACGTGTTTCGACCATACTTGAATTCATGGGTGCTTTGCGTGACCCTGCGGGCGGTCATTATTCGCCATCCACTCTCGAGGCGACTAAGTATTTGCCGTCGCTTTACAATGCAGTGTGGGAAAGCTCGGCCGGTATTGTCGATGTGCCTATTCACGATCAGAAGCCAATTGATAAAACACAGCAACTTGCCATCCGTCGCAGCAGACTTGGCGTTGAAATACTAAAACGTCCGAGTGACGATCAGACGAAGTATGATCTTTTCCAAAGACTCAATGCCGGAGGGACGCAGGCCAATGCACAAGAGCTTCGGAATTGCATTGTGCTTATGGTCAACGGTCCATATTTCCGAGCAGTGAAGGCTGCAGCCGATTTAGCTGCGTTCAGAACCGTTATATCTGTTGGAGAGGAGCAAATCGAAAAGCAAAAGCACATAGAGTTGGCAATGCGTTTTCTTGTGCATGTGAAGCTGTCATATGATGGTCGATTGGACGTTGAGGAATTCATTGATGAAGGCATCATTGAATTGGCTACGGCCGGAGACCAAGCCAGCGCTATTAATTTAATCACCAAAACTTTCCAATTGCTGAACGATGTCGCTGGTGCCAACGCGCTTCGACGTTACAACGGTGGTCAGTACGTTGGCAAGGTCGTTCTGTCCGGCTTAGAGGGCATAGCCGTAGGTGTCGCAAAGAACCTCGATGCGATAGAAGCCCTAGGCGAAGCTCAAGCCAAAGCATTTATCAAGGAGAAAATGGAGACGTTCTGGAACCAGCCAGAGGTACCGCAATTTACTTCGCTCGGTCTCCGCGGCACAGTGCGAATTCAGCGTACCGTTCCGTTTGGCGAGAGATGGTTCCGTCCATGAGCAAACCCTATACGGAAGGTGAGTTTTCCACGCAGATTACTACGGATAGAAACTGGCGAGTTAAAGAAATATCCGATCTAAAACTGGCGATCAAAAGGGGAGACGAGGGCATGCGGAAAGTACTTCTGCGCGCTTTAGTTGCAATTTGTTATGCTCACTGGGAAGGTTACGTAAAATTTGCAGCAAGAAAATATTTCGAGCATATTGCACTGCGAAAATTCCCATTTAAAACTCTTGATAGGCAATTCACTCGGAACTATTTTTTGCCCCGATTAGCGGCGCTTTCCACATCAAAGATAAGCGTGGCTGAGCGCTGTACTTTGCTTGATGAAGTATTGGATTGTTCTGATCGGAGATTCACTCATGTGAACGATGATTTGATCAACACGAAGGCCAATCTTAACTTTGACGTATTTACCGATATCTGCTTAGTGTGTGGCCTCTCGGTTTCATTATTTTCGGAGAATGCGACATTTATCGATGTTATTTTACTCAAGCGCCGAAACTCCATCGCGCATGGAGAAGATACATTAATTGCGTTTGATGAGTTAGATAAAATAACGGAGAACACTATCGGCATAATGCGTTCGTTTGGTAATGAGCTAGAGAATCGCGTCGTTCTGCAAACATACAAGGTAGCTTGACAAGCAGCTTTGACGCGGAAGTAGCCGCTGAGCGAATGTAAGTGTTGCACTTTCATGCCGCTTTTGCGTCGGCTATTATGGCTTTCGCGGACGTCCAAGGTTCCTCGCTATTCTCGCGAATGATGTCCCGCACTTCTTCAATATGCCTCCACGCATGCAGCGCCGCCAGTTTGGCGGCCTGCTTGCTCTTGTAAAGATGCTCCAGCGTCTTTAGTGTGCTGTTGGGGCCTGCCAGTTTCTAGTCTCCCGCCAAGCGAGCTCATTACTGGCAGCAGTTGCACTGTTTGCGGCTGAGCACTTCCTGATAGTTGAAATGCGTGAGCTGTGTGCTTAGCGCGGTTGCAATGATTTCCGGATCAGCAGCCACCAAAATCTTATGCCATATTTCTTTGGACCGTACTTGGTCAGATAGCCCCAATATCTGCCGATGGATATGGTTCCGAATTTCGTTTTCCTGACGTTCTACTTCTTCAAAATTTCTGGTAATCATGACACTTTCCAATATTGATGCTTTTGATGTACTAACTGGCAAAATTTTTGCAAGATTGTACGAAAATTTCCCGAAACCAATCTTCCTGGACGCGAGAAAATTTGTAGAAGGTGGCGAAGCTGCATGCTTCAATGCTGACAGCTTCACAGGTGCCGAAGTGACTCCTCCGGCAGAGGCATTTATCAACACCGCCACATGGTTGGTGCAAGAGGGGTACATTTCCGTACGCCCCAATAGCAAGTCAGCCACAGGCTTTTCGGATGCGGTACTTTCCGAAAAAGGTTTGACCGCCCTCAAAGCTGTCCCCGATAGTCTGGTCAGCCGCGTTACCTTGGGCGAGAGATTGGTGCAATCAGTGAAGGCCGGAACTATGGAGACACTCAAGGGTGTAACAAATGAAGTATTGAGCGTCCTGATAAAGTCCGTCACCCTCCCGTAGTTCGTCACGCCTGGGCTTTGGAAGCCGTTTCCGCCGGCTTCCATGGCTCCTCGCTGTTCTCCCGAATGATTTCGCGCACCTCCTTGATGTGCTCCCACGCCAGTTTCGCGGCCCGCTTGGCACCGCTCTTGCTTTTGTAAAGATGCTCCAGCGTCTTGAGCGTGCCCGTAGCGCCGGCCTGCTCCTGCCCCGCTTTTTTCTTCTTCGCTGCCACGTCTTTCCACTTGGCCACCACGCCCGTGACGCCTTCGTCCGGGTCTTTCTCGTCCTCGCGCTCCGCCTCGACCGCTTCCGTCTTCGTTTCAAACTCCACGCGCGTGATAAAACCGTTGCCGCCCAGGCTGTGCGTGACCTTGACCGATAGCCACTCGGTGGCGTCGATCTCGGGCTTGAAGCCTCGCACGGTCACGGGTGATTGCGGAAACACGGCCGGGTTGCCCAGGGCCAGGCTCATTTCAAAGGTGGCCAGGCCGCGCAGGATGCGCTGCCATTCGGCGACGGCGGCCGCGCGCGCGTCGGTTTCGTTGGCGAACGTGGTGCGCAGGCGTTTGCTGTTGCCCGGCACGCCGGCCACGACGCTGCGGCGGCGCGCGTAGCGCTCGTCATGCCAGAAGGCGCGCACGCCCGTGTAGGCGTCGCTTTCGGCGCTGTGGTAGCGGTGGCCGTCGCCCAGTGCGCGCGTGATGGGAATGACGGGCAGCGCCTTGCCGCTGGCGGTGCGGCTCAGGTTGATTGGGATGAAGAGCAAGGTGTCGTTCTTGACGGTGGCCACGGCGTCGTACTTCCTGCCCAGCCGGCGCAGGAAGGCCGCATCGCTTTCGTGGGTCTGGTCGATGTGCTCGATGGCCGTGTCGCGCAGGCGCGCGGACACGCCCGACGCCAGCTCGTTGCGGAAGGCAATCGCCTCGATGATGGCGCCCAGGGTGGTCTTGTGGAAGCTGTGTTCCTGCTGCTGTTTGAAGGTGTCGATCAGGTTGGCCGACCTGGCGCGCAGGGTGATAGTGTCGGGCGCGCCGCTGTGCTCCACCTCGTCGACGGTGAACTTGCCCATGTCCACCAGGCCGGTGGCTTGCCAGCCCAGCGCCAGGGCGATCTGCGCGCCGCGCGGCGGCAGGGCCAGCTTGCCGTCGCTGTCGTCCAGGGCAATGTCGAGCTGGTCGCTCTCGTCGCCACGGCAAAGGGTCAAGGTCAGATTAATCAGCCGCGGCGAGACGATGGCCGTCAAGTCCTTGTCCTCGATGCTGACCTTGAAGGCGGGGATATGCTCGCTCATTTGAACTTGTCCGCCGCGCTGCCGATGGCGCCGCTGATGCTGGCGCCGATCTTGTCTTTCATCTCGCTGACCACGCCGCCGTATTTCGACGTGATGCCGCCGACCACATTGCCCACCACGCTGCCCACGGCATTCTTGGCCGCGCCGGCAATGCTGCTGGTCATGCCATCGATGCTGAGCATGTTTTTCAGGTCGCCGATGTCGCCCAGGCCGATCATGGCCAGCACGCCGTCGTCGTCGCGCTTGAGCGCAATCGAGAACTCGACGCGGCGCGCGCCGCCGCTGCCGTCGAGGATGGTGCGGCCCTCCGTCATGCTGGTGATGCGGTAGGAGCCGAGAATGCGGCCCGTGCCCTGGATCAGAATCCACGACTTACCCGTATCCGCCATCATGCGCAGGGCATCGAGCGAGTACAGGGAGCCGGTCAGTTCCGGCGCCACCCAGCCCGACAGGGTAATCGTGTCGTCGCCTGGCCCCACGTACTGGTGCGCGTCGCGCAGGCCCACGCGGGCCGTGCTGGCGTGCTTCCATTCCGTTTGCCGCTGCAGCTCGTGATAGGCCAGGGTGGGCAGGCTGAATACGAACATTCCTAAAATCATCATCATGGTGTGCTTCTTTCTTAATCGTGGTCGCGCAAGGACGAGCGGATGCGTGCCGCCTTCTCGCGGTCGCGCTGATCGAGCGCCGCGCTTACCGCGCGCGCGATGGCCTGCGGATCGGAACCGGCTTGCGCCTGGATCGTGATTTCGATCTTGTCGCCCTGAATCGTCATGCCGGCGCCGAATCCGCCCTGGGCCAGCGGGGCGCGCGTGTCGAAGGCGCTGGCAGGTAACGCCGTGGCCGTGCCGATGGCGATGCCGGCGCCCAGTTGCGTCAGGCGCTGCGCCAGGGTAGACACCTTGGCAATGGGCGCGCCCTCGCTGCGGTCCAGGCCCACGGCCAGGCCCTGCATGGTGTAGTCGCCGAGCTGGGCAAACACGCGGCTTGGGCTGTGGATCCCCAGCTTTTCCTTGAACCAGGCAATCGTGCTGGAACCGGCATTGCTGATGGCGTCCTTGACGGCGCCCATAGACCCGGTGATGCCGTTGACCAGGCCGCGCAGGATGTTGGCGCCGAACTCGGTGAACTGCGCCGGCAGCTTGATGCCGAACCAGCTCATGACACCCGCGAACGCCTGATAGAACACGCCGACCGGCGACCAGTTGATAATCAGGGCCGTGATGCTGCCCATGCCGCCGGCACAGACCGTGCGCAGGCGCGACCAGATGTCGGCGAAGAAGGCGGCGATAGGTTGCCAGGATGCGGTGATGCGCTGCAGGATGCTGGCGCCGAAGTCGGTGAACTTGGCCGGCAGCGCGATGCCGAACCAGCCCAGCACGCCCGCGAAGGCGCGATAGAACAGGCCCAGCGGTGACCAGTTGGCGATCAGGGCGCTGACGCCGCCTATGCCGCCGGCAAAGGCGGTCTTGATCTGCGACCAGATGCCGGTAAAGAAGCCGGCCAGCGGCGCCAGTCCCTTGGCAAAGCGGCCCCGGATGCTGGCAGCAAAGTCGGTGAACCTGGCCGGCAGCGCAATGCCGAACCAGCCCAGCACGCCCGCGAAGGCACGATAGAACAGGCCCAGCGGCGACCAGTCGGCGATCAGGCTATTGATGCCGGTAAAGCCGCCGGCAAACGCCGCCTTGACGTCTGACCACAGGCCAGCAAAGAACGCCTTGATCGGTTCCCAGTACTTGTAGATCAGGAAGGCGGCGCCGGCAATGACCGTGATGGCGATGCCAATCGGATTCATCAGAAGAGCGCGGCCCAGCCACAGCACGGCGCGGCCGGCCCACATGAAAGCGCCGCCCAGCTTGCGCAGGATGGGCGTGAGCACGCCGCCCGTCACGCCCATCTTGGCGAACATGACGTGCAGCATGGCATACGGGCCGATCAGGGCGGCAATACCCAGCATCAGCGGCCCGAGCACCAGCAGCAGGCCGGCCAGCACGGCAAAGGCGGTAATCATGACCTTGGCCACGGTCGGGTTGCGCTCCATGAAACCGTTCAGGCGCGTGAACGCCGCAATCGCCATTTCAAGCGCTTGCGTGTACATGGGCAGAATTTTTTCTCCCATGACCAGCTTCAGGTCGGAAAGCTTGGCATGGGCTTCGTGTTCTGCACCAGCGCCTACCGCGCGCGCGCGGTCGTGTAACTTGTCCATGCCTTCGGTGTTCTGATTGAGGCGCTCACTCTTTCGCATTTGCAAGCGCTGGCCAACCACGCGCATCAAGAAGGCAGCACCGTTGCTATTGGAAATGAGGGTGCCAATTTTGCTGTTAATTGCATCTTCGTCTGTAATTCCTTTCGCAGCCAGCTTAGGCAGGAAAACTTTTTCTACCCAGTCCAATGGACTTTTTTGGAACAGTTCGCCTTCCAGCAGCGCGCCAGCCTGAATGTATTTAATTTGCCCCACCTTGTCGTACTTGATGTGCGTGCCATTCAACAGGCCAAGAGCTTGCATTTCCCTGGCCGAGCGTTGAGTGGCGCGTCCCTGGACAATGTTGTTGTACAGCGAGCGGAAGCCGACACCGGCTGTCGATCCGCCCAACTCCTGCAACATGGGTTCCATCTGATTGAAAAACGCGTTGTCGGTCAAACCTTTACCCGCCACGCCGCTACGAATCGTGAATTGACGCCATTCTTCGCCACTTACTCGCCCGCCTGTCGCAGCAATGATTTTTTGAATGCGATCAGCATCCTTCTTGAATGCCTCGACTGATCCAGCATTGCCGCGTAACTCAATGACCTTTTGCATAGCAAACAACTGCGCATTGCGTTCCCCAGCGGAATCTGGATAGAGGGTATCGTTGATGAACTTCATTTTTGCCAAGCTGGGCAAAGCCATTTCAGCATGGTGCCCGTCTGCAAAGATGGAAATTGAATCTCGGATCATTTCCGTCTTTTCCAGCTGGCTAACGCCATACGTCTTGAGTTCCTTCGCAAACGCAATCGCGTGTTCTTTTTCCTTGGCCGTGCGCGTACCCAGCGCACGGATGCGCGCCGTTTCAATTTCGTAGTGTTTCGCTTCGTGCAGCCCCTTGACGACGGGCGCGGCCACCACGGCGCCGGTGGCAGTCGCGCCAGCGCCGGCCATGGCAATGCTGCCCGCTTTGCTACGCAGCTTGTCGGCGTGCTGGGTGGCATTGGTGACGCGCTGCTGCTTGGCGGCGGAGGCGGCCAGGCGCTTTTGTTGCGAGGCAAGCTCAACGTTCGTCAGCTGGATGCTGTTTTTCAACCACTCCTGGGCCTTGCCCAGCTGGCGCGTGTCGATGCCGGCGTCTCTCAGGCTGGTGCGCAGGACGCGGAATTGCTGGCTCTGTTCTCGGCCTTTCAGCGTCAAGGCCTGCGTGACCTTCGTCGCCGCCTTCAAATCACGCGTCATGGCGCGTGTAGGAGACTCGGTCTGTTTTATGCTTGCGGCCAGCTCTTTTACTTTCTTTTGAGCTTCTTTCAGCTCAACCCCCGTTGTTCGAATACCGCTATGCAGTTCGCGGAATTTCCCCAGGTTTCGTTGCTGGGCATTCAGTTCGCGCAAACGGTCACTGGTGGCCTTCAAGGCCTTGGCCGTCTCGCTGGAGCCGCCCATGATCTTTTTCAGCGGGCCGGTAATCTTGTCCAGCGCTGCAAATACCACCTGTAATTTCAGATCCCGACCAGCCATCTATTCCGCTCCGCTTCGCTGCCGGGCGCGTTCGCGCCAGGCCATCAGTTCATCAATCGTAAAATCGTCCATCGCTGCCGGCGTCCAGTGGAAGACGCCGGCAATGTCGGCCATGGCGTCTTCTACTTCGCCGGGGATACCGAAAGGCGATCGGCTTTGCTCGCCAAAAAACCGGCAACCTCGGCGCCCACGGCCAGCAGGTCGGCCGGGTCCATGTTGGCGATGTCGTGCGCGGTCAGGGTCGGCTCGGTGATGCGCGGCAGGACGATCTGCAGGGCCGACACGTTCAGGTTGGCCAGCTCGATCAGGGAAATGCCGCGCAGGGCGCCCGCCTTGGGCTTGCGCACGGTCAGCGAAGTGATGAAGCTGTCGCCGCGCTTGATTGGCTCGTCCAGTTCGATGACGGCTTGGTTTTGGGTATCGTTGTTCATGCTGTGTTCCTTGTGGGGTGGTCAGTAAAAAAGGGGATTACAGGCCGATGGCCTTGCGGATGGCCGCATTCGTGTCGCCGCCGCCGAAGTTCTCGGTGCCGCTCATGAAGTCCAGTTCGATGACGGTGGCGCCGTCGATCATCAGCTTGTAATAGCTGCACGCCATCGTGTATTTGTGCGTGGTGTCGTCGCCCATCTTGGCCGCGCCCATATCGATTTCCTTGTAACGGCCGCGCACGACGACCTCGACGGCGGCGACGCTGCCGTCATCGTCTTCCTGGTAGGCGCCGGCAAAGCGCAGTTGCACGGCGCCGTGCGTGTGTGCGCCGTACTGTTTCAGGGCTTCGGCGATCAGGCCGCCGCCGCTCCATTCCAGCGACAGCGCCTCATTGCCGAAGTCGACGGACACGGGGCCGCTCATGCCGCCGGCGCGGTATTCTTCCATCTTGCGGCTCAGTTTCGGCAAGGTGACTTCGGGCACCATGCCCATGAAGGAGACGCCGTTCTGGAACAAGTTAAAATTTTTCAGTTTGCGGGGCAGACCCATAAGGTTCTCCGTTGTTCAGTTTCGCCCGCGCGGGGCGGGCAGGGTGGTGATGCAGACGATTACGCGGCGATGCGCGAGGCGAAGTCGGCCAGGTAGCGGTCGGTAATGCGCTGCTGGAATTTCAGGTTTTCCAGCGGCGGCACGGGCGTGTAGTCGTAGTCGATGGCCAGCTTGCCGTCTTTCAGGCCTGTCTTGTCGTTGTATTGCTCGTCATACCAGGCATGGCCGTCGATGATGTATCCCTGCAATTTCAAGTCGCGGAACTTGGCATTGATGCTTTCCAGCAGATCGCGAACCAGCGAGGGATGCAGGGGCACATCGACGTAGGCGAAGTGCGCCTCGGCGATGGTGTCGGCCAGCACCTGGGCCGTGCGCGTGTAGCTTTCGAAATAGAAGAAGCCGCCCGGTTCCTCGCAGGTGCGCGAACCCCAGAAGCGGTAACCGCCCATGTTAATCAGGGTGGTCACTTCCTTGGCGTTGAGCACGCCGGCATCGGTGGCGGGGTCTTGCAGGTCGAAAAACACGTCCTTGCTGATGCCGGTCGGGCCGTTGACGACCACGTTCGACAATGTCTTGTGCCAGCCCGTTTCCTCGTCGATCTTGGCGCGCAGGCCCATGGCGTAAGCGACGGCGGAAATGCTGGCCTCTTCGTTGGTGGCGGTATTCCAGTTCACGAAGTCGGGCCAGATCACCATCACTTCGCGCTGGCCGAACTGGCCGCGATAGGCGGTGGCCGCCGTGACGGTGGCGCAGCCGTAGGCCGACGCATACACGAAGGCGCGCAGGCGCTGTGCCACGCTGGCCAGGGCGTTGGTGACGGCCTGGGTGTCCAGCCCCGGCGCGCCCAGGATGCGCGGTTTCACGCCGAGCTTACTTTGCGCCGCCAGCAGCGCCTGGGCGCCCAGGTACTTGCCGTCAGGCGACACGCCGCCCACGGCGTTGCTGGTGGTTTCCGCTTCCGTTTCGCCCTGGGCGACGCGCACCACAACCGTCAGGGGCTTGGTTTGCGCGGCGATGGCTTGCAGGACGCGGCGCAGGGTGCCTGACTTGCCGGCCTTGCCCATGGCGGCCAGCACGTTGGTGACGAGCACGGGCGTGTCCAGTGGAAAAGCGATAGGATCGGCGTCGTCGGCCGTGGCGATCAGGCCCAGCACGGCGGTGGACACGGTGCGGATCGGGCGCGAACCCTCGTTGATTTCAATGACGCGCACGCCATGGTGGTAGTCGGTGGCCATAGGGCTCTCCTGGTGAGTGGTGAAAAGACGTTACTGGGGCGCTGCCGTGCCGGCATCATCGAAGGCGCGCCGCGCCTCATCCGGCAAGGCGTCGGCGATGTGCTGGAATTCGGCGCTGACGGCCGCTTGCAGCGCCTCGATGTCCTGTGCGGCAGCGACCGTTGCGCAGGTGGTGATGTCGAGCAGGCAGGTGCGCGCCGTGGCGACCGCTTGGGCGGTTGCCGCATCGCCGCTGGCCATGGCGGCAAAGCCAATGCCGGCCAGGCGGTTGAGGATGGCGTCGCGCGCCTGGCGCACGCTGGCCAGGTAGGGCGCGGCCAGCACGGCAAACGGTGGCGGCGGTGGCGCGGTAATACTCCACTTGCCGCCGGACTTCTTGCGGATGGTCGCGCCGGCGGTGATTGCCTCGCGCAGCATGGCCTCGTCCTCGGGCGCGACCTCGACGCCATCGGCCGGCCAGGTGCCGGCCTGTTCGTAGTCGGCACGCATGGCGGCCGGATAAAAGCCACGGGTGGTATTGGAATAAAAGATCGTCATATTATTTTCCGAAAGCGATGTAACGGGTGGCTGGCGTGGAGTCGGACGAGTACGCGGCAAAGCCCGTTCTGGTTGGCTTGCCGGTTCCCAGGCGATTGACGGCGTCGTTGTTGGCGCCGGTTAGGCAGACGCCGAAGCACTCCACAGGGAATGCGATATCGAAGGTAATGAAACTTCCTGCGGGCGTCGCGGTGGCATCACCAAATTGCAAGATGAAATTGCCCGGCAGTTTTTGATAGCCGTTGCTTGCAGCCAACTTTGACGAAAAATCGGCATTGCGCCCCATTTCGGCGGTTGCATCGATGACTTGCCAGACTTGGCCGCTTGTTGCCATCACGGTGATGAACTGGCCTTGTTTGATGATGATTTTTTTCACATCGGCAACGTCATAGCCAATGACCACGCCGGCTCCGGACGCAATTGTGCCCGGTGATTGGTTCAGGCCGAAGAGCTTGAAGTACTTGCCCGAATTGGCGGGAATGCCCAGCGAGTCCGGGCTGGGAATGGTGAGGGTCAGACCAGGGGCGGTAAAGTACAGGGCGGCGCCCATGTCGTCCGCTGTCAAGATACGGTCGGCATTCACGCCAACGTATTTCACCATGCTGCCCTGTGCCTGCTGCACGAACTCGGCGCTTGCCAGTTTCTTCGAGGCGTCAAATTTTTTAAGCGTCGCCACTTCTTTCATGCTGTATTGCGGATGCGGGTCAAGAGCGGCCGCGTGCTTGGCCAGTTGCTGGTCGCCATACGCGCGCGCGCTGGTGTCCTGCTGATCGACATAGGCGACCTTGGCCAGCAGTGGGTGCGGATCGACAGCAGCCTGGTGCTTGGCCAGTTGCTGATCGCCATAGGTACGCGCGTTGGCGTCCTGCTGATCGACGTAGGCGACCTTGGCCAGCAGTGGATGTGGATCGGCTGCGGCCTGATGCTTGGCCAGTTGCTGGTCGCCATACGCGCGCGCGCTGGTGTCCTGCTGATCGACATAGGCGACCTTGGCCAGCAGCGGGTGCGGATCGACAGCAGCCTGGTGCTTGGCCAGTTGCTGGTCGCCATAGGCCCGTGCGCTGGTGTCCTGTTGATCGACATAGGCGACCTTGGCCAGCAGCGGATGCGGATCTGCAGCAGCCTGGTGCTTGGCCAGTTGCTGATCGCCATAGGCGCGCGCGCTGGTGTCTTGCTGATCGACATAGGCGACCTTCGCCAGCAGCGGGTGCGGGTCAAGAGCAGCCTGGTGCTTGGCCAGTTGCTGGTCGCCATAGGCGCGTGCGCTGGAGTCTTTCTGATCGACATAGGCGACCTTGGCCAGCAGCGGATGCGGATCAAGAGCAGCCAGGTGCCTGGCCAGTTGCGCGTCGCTGTAGGCGCGCACGGTAATGATCTGTTCATCGACATACTGGCGTGTTGCCAGGATGATGGACGGGTCGATTTTCAGCTCGATGGCGGCCGTGCTGGCGACGATCAGCACGATGCGCACCACTTGCGTGCGCCCGCTGCCCTCGGCCATCAATGGCTTGTAGCTGGGCGGGCAGTTGGCCACCGCGCACAGGTCGCCCGCCTCGTCGTAGATGCCGAGTTCGCGCATCCACCAGCCGCCCACGTTCTCGGGCAGCACTTGTTCGGCAATGATCTGGCTGCTGTTGGCCGGGTCTTTGTCCAATTTGTTCAAGTCGGCGCGGTGCACCTCGCGTAGCAGCGCCTTTTGTCCTCGGTCGGGAACCGGCAGGGTGCCGTTGCCGTCGCCGACGCCCATTTTTTTCAGTTTCAGGGTTTGCCCCAGGGCGATGGCATTGGCCAGCTTGGCCTCGCCCACCTGCGTCAGAATAGCGAAATATGTGCTCATGGATAGATGGTCATGGTGTCGATGGTATGGGATGCGCCGGCCAGCAACAGCGTGCCGCGCACTTCGATGGTTTCCGCGATCCAGGGATACACGGTCATGCTGTCGCCGTGGTACGCACAAGCGCCCGCGTAGACGTTGCCGCGACTTTCCAGATAAATGGCCAGGCCCGTCATGTGGCGGCTGACGGGCTTGGCGTCGGCGATCAGGCGTTCCATTTCCTGAAACATGGCGTCCGTGATGCCCGTGTCCAGCACGCCGACATCGAGGCGGAAGGTGCCCGGCACGCCCGGCGGCGTGGTTTGCCACCATTCGGTGATGCGGATCAAATAGCCCAGGGATTCGACCACGCGGCGCACGGCGGCAATCGTGCCCTTGTGCTTGTGGATGAAATAGGATGCCTTGATGGCGCCGCGCTTGGTCGATTCGGGCCAGGTGTCGTCCCAGCGGTCAACGGAACAGGCCCAGGCCAGGAATGGCAGCAGATTGACCGGGCAGCGGTCGGCGTTCCACAGATCGCGCAGCGGCACGGGCACGTTGACCAGCTCGGCGCAGGCCACGGCGATGGCGCGCTCCAGCGCCGTGGTATTGGGCGGCAGGGTGGCCACGACCTTATTCATCGCGCACCACGACATTCAGTTTGATGGCCGTGCAGCGCGCAGCCTGGGTGGCGTTCAGTTCGATATCCGCCGCCGGGTTAGTCAAGACGACCTTGCGCACGCCCTCGACGTGCACGGCGGCGCTGCAGGCGGAACGGTAGATGCTGTGCCCCAGCGGGCGGCGCGGCTGCGACACGCGCACGGCGTTGGCGCGCGCCGCGTCCAGCAGAATCGGCACTTCCGGGCCGACGCCGATAAACAAGGTGGCCTCGATCTGGTAGTCGATGACCTGGGCGGCCTGCACCGTCAGGCGGTCGCCCAGGGGGCGCACGTCCTCGGCATTGAGCGCGCGCGCCACGGTGGCCAGCAGCGCGGCGTCGGCGATGCCCGTGTCGTTGTTGGCCAGCACCGTGACGATGACGTGCGCCGGTGCGGGGCTGGTGGCGCTCGCGTCCTTGACGCGGCCATCGCTGCTGCGGGCGTGGAATTCATACGACGCCTTCGGGCCGGCTACGGAGAGGCCGTCCGGTGCTTCCTGGATGCGCAGGCGGTAGGCGTCGTTGTCTTCCATGACGGCGGCCACGGGCGGCAGCGCGTTGGGATTGGCCGGCGTGATGGCCAGGCGCGTCACGTTGACGTTGGCGCCCAGCTGGTCCAGGTCGCCATCGAGGGCAAACGCCAGCATGACGGCCTTGCCGGCCTCGTTGACGCGGTTGCGCAAGATGGTTTCCTGATACGCGTTTTCTTCAAGCAGCTTGGTGGCCGGTTCCGACTCCAGCTCCAGCAGGGCCGTGACGGCCGCGCGCTCGGCTTCCGGCAGCAGGCTGACCAGGTGGGCTTTGCGTGTGGCGAGAATGGCTTCGAAGTCCAGCACTTCGACCACGCTCGGTGCTGGCAACTGGGTCAGGTCGATGGGCGTGCTCATACGGCGCCCCCTTGCTTGACGGGCACGGCCAGGGTGATGCCCTGGCCATTCGCCGTGCCGTCGAGCAGCAGCGCGATGGCGCCGTCCGTGTCGCGCGTGAGCTGCACGCTGGCCAGCTGCAAACGCGGTTCCCAGCGGCGCAAGGCAAAGGCGGTGGCGGCGTAGATGCGCAACTGCGTGGCGCTGTTCAGGGGCTGGTCGATCAATTCGGGCACTTCGGAACCGTAGCGGCGGCGCCGGATGCGCGAACCCATGGGTGTCGTGAGGATGTCGGTGACCGACTGGCGCAGGTGGCCCAGGCCCGTCAGGCTGCGCCCGGTGGCGGCGTGCATGCCCATCATGATTGCGGCCCGCCCGACTGGTCGCCGCCGGCCTTGACGCCGCCGTGCGCATGCCTGGCCAGGCTGATGGCGCCGGCCAGCACGTCCTCGCTGGCCTGGATTGTCCCTTGCACGGCCATGGCCACGCCGCCAGCGGTGTCGGCCTTGGCGTTCACGCCGCCATTCAGCGCGGTGGCGCCGTTGACGATGGCCGCTTGCATGACGATCAGGTTTTTCATGACGGTCAGGTCGCCCGTGCAGATGGTGCTGGGCGCGTTTGACGTGACCTTGTCGGCCGTAATGGTGGCGGTGCCGCCGGGGAGCACTGCAGTCAGGGCGTGGGCCGCATGGTCGTACTGCACCACGGCACCGTCGGAGTAATGCGTGGTATGGATGCTGTCGCTGGTTTCGGGTGCGTCAAACGCCTGCGAGTACAGCGCTGGCAGGATGATGCCGCGCGTCAGGTCGCCGCCGGGGGAAAAGACGATCACTTGTTCGCCGACAGTCGGCGCCGACCAGGTGCGCGTGCTGCCGGCGCGCCGAGTAGCCCATTTCAGCCATTCGGTGGTGAGTGTCGGCCCCAGCCGCACGCGCGCCTTGGCCCCTTTGACCTCGGCAATGGTGCCCAGGCGGATCAGGTTTTGCAGCAAACGGAGGAGGTCGGACAGGTCGGCGTTCATGCAGTGCATGTTGCCGAAGTCCGCGTGCGGATGCACGC
>NZ_JBWKYD010000032.1:0-66306 GCF_059423585.1 Janthinobacterium sp. GW460-12-1-14-LB5
GGGCGGGTGGGCTGGCATCGATGGATTGGGTGGTGGTCGCGCGGGAAATGGCGGCAACGCCGTTTGCTGTGGAGTGCTCATTTTAATCGACTCTCGGTGACACACGGGCAATTTCCTGCCCTGCCGGCATGGCGGCCGCTCCGGTATCATGTCGGCTTTTGCCTGCGAGATCTTCATGCTCAGTCCCGACCAGTTCCTGGCCTTCCTGGCCGCCGCCGTTTTGATCACCGCCAGTCCCGGCCCCGACAACCTGATGGTGCTGGGCGTGGGCATGTCGCGCGGACGCCGCCAGGGCATGGCCTTCGGCCTGGGCTGCGCCCTTGGCTGCCTCACGCATACCGTGCTGGCGACCATCGGCGTATCGGCCCTGCTGGCCGCCTCGCCCACGGCCTTTACGGCGCTGAAAGTGGCCGGCGGGCTGTACCTGGTGTGGCTGGGCATCGGCGCCTTGCGCAGCCGTGGCGGCGCCAAAGTCGATGGCGCGGCCGCCTTGCCCGACGAGTCCTTGCTGCGTTTGTTCGGCAAAGGGCTGTTTGCCAACAGTATCAATCCGAAAGTCGTGCTGTTTTTCCTCTCGTTCTTGCCGCAGTTCATCGTCGCGGGCCAGGGCAATGCCAGCTGGCAGACGGCGCAGCTGGGCCTCGTCTTCACGGCGCAGGCGTGCGTGCTGTTTGGCCTGCTCGGCTATTTTTCCGGCGCCGTCGGCCTGTGGCTGAACCGCCGCCCGCGCGCCGGCCTGTGGCTGGACCGCGTGGCCGGCACCATTTTCATCGGCCTGGGCTTGCGCCTGATCCTGGCGCGCTGAGGTCTTGCCGGGCGGTAATGCGGAACGCCAGTTCCATCTGGTCCTGCACGGCCATGGCACCGCCCAGGACGGCAAACGGCACGATGCCGAAGTCGCTCTGTTTCAGCAGCAGGCTGCCGCTCGCCTGCAGGCTGCGCCCATCGGCCGCTTGCTCGATCCGCACGGGCAAGCGCACCGCGCGCGTCACGCCATGCAGGGTGATGTCCGCATCGAACTCCTGCTTGTCGCCCGTGCGGCGCGCCGCGATGCTGACCCACGGATAGCGCTCGGCCTCGAGCACGCGCACCAGCATGTTGTGGCGCGTGCCAGCGATGGCGTCGGCCGACGGCGTCGTCGACAGACCGGCCGCCTGGCGCAAGCCTTCCTCGTCCACGCTCATCTCGTCCAGGCGGAAGCGGAACTGCGCGCGCCCCGGCGCGGGCGCCACCACGCCTTGCAGGGTGCGGCTGGCCACCACGTGGTCATGCCCGAGCCGCGCCAGCGCGCCGCCGCGGCGCACGGTGATGGTCAGCAGGGATTCTGCTGGCACGATGTGCAGCAGCTGCATGCCCGGCTGCTGCCACGCGGGCGCGGGCATGGCGGCAGGGGCGGCAGGAACGGCCAGCGCGGGAGCCGGCGCCGGCGGCAGGGGCGTGCAGGACGCCAGCACGGCGCAGGCGAGCAGGAAGGCGGTGCGGATGGCTGAGGGCGGGCGGCGGTTCTGGCTGAACATGAGGGCAGAAGGGACAAGGGCGATGGGGGAATGGTACGCGATCCGCGCGGCGGCGCGCGCGCAATGTTAGAGCTACGTCATAAGGCGGTCATATGGCGCTGCTATGATGCTTTTGTTGGCACACAGCATGCGGTGCGCAAATCACTACGTTCCGGGAGCGATAGGATGCAGGCATGACTCAACAGCTTAGCCGGTGAGCTCAACCATCGGCACCAGATATGTAAAAATTGTTTTATGGCAAGATCCGCAGGGCGGGGCAAGGGAAATGCAGGAATTGGGCGGGGATTTAATGAAGTCCTAAGCCTGACTCAATGAAGGACTGGCATAGTGGACACATGGCGCACGGAAACCCCGGGCGCAAGGTTGCCGGACACCTCAATGACCGGCACGATTCCCACTTTTTCATGTGTTTTTCCCGTTTTATCCCTGCGCTCTGAAACAGCGTTTCAACCGGCTACCGCACCTTGCGAAGCCGGTTTTTTTTTGCCTGCGTTTTCATCACTTCCCGGCGCCGCGGCGCCGGGAAACCACTTAGCCGGCCTGTTTTGCCAGCCACGCATCGACGGCCGGCAGGCGCTCGGCGCGTACCTTGATGCGATATTTGATGCCGGCCACGGAACTGTCGGCATCGCCGCGCGCGCTGGCCGGCAGGTTGGCCTGCGCGTACGCTTCCAGCTTGGCGATCATCTCCGGCTGCGCCGAGCCGGCTGCCAGGCGCGGGAAGTAGCGGCTGCGCGAACTGGCGTCGATGCGCGCATTGACTTGCTCCAGGTGCGCCAGCGCAAAGTCGAAGGCCAGTTCCGGATGCGTGCGCGACACGCGCGAGATCATGGCCGGGCTGTTGGTCACGCCCGGTTCATCCGTCAGCGCCAGCGCCAGCGCGCGTTGCGCCAGGGCGGGATCATCGCTCGATGCCAGCAGGTCGTACAGCTGGTTCTTCACCAGCGGCGTCTTTTCCTGCTGCGCCCTGGCGTGCAGCTGTTCCCAGGTGGCGGCGTCCGCATGCTGCGCCACCACGCCCAGGATGGTGCGGCGCAGCGGCGCGGGCATGGCGGACGGGTCTTGCTCGCTGGCCGCGTAGCGGCGGCGCGCCTCGGCGATCACGCCGGGCTCGCCAATGTCGCCGAGGATGGCAATCAGGCGTCCGCGCAGGGTCGCCACGCTCGACGCTTCGCCAGCGCGCGCTTCCCAGCCCGTCTGCGCCATCATCGGCGCCAGGCGCGCCATGGCGAAGCGGCCGAAAGCCTGCTGGCGCGCGGCATCTCCCGCATACTGCTCATACAGGCCGTTCAGCGATGCGGCCACCCGGCCCAGCACTTGCGGATCGGCCGACAGGGGCGTGGCTTTCACCAGTTCCAGGAAACCGGCCGGGTCTTGCAAGCCCGCCATGCCCAGCGACTGGCTGTCCGCCAGCAAGCCCAGTTGATCGATCGGCGCCAGGCGCGCGAAGCTGCCCGCCAGCGCGTGCGTGCCGGCGGGCGCGTACAGGGTGCGGTAGTAGCCGCTCTGGCCCGCATTCACCAGCAGGGCGCCGCAGCCGGGCACGTTCAGGGTGGCCTTGCCGTTCTTGAGCACCACCTTGGCCAGCTTGCCGTTGCCGACGGTCGACGCGATCACCGGCACTTTCCACGACAGCGGCTTCTTGTCCGGCTGGTCCTTGGAAAATTCCGTCTGCGTCAGGGTCACGCGCGTGCTGCCCTTCCTGCACACGGCGTCGCCCACGGTGATCATCGGCACGCCCGGCTGCAGGGTGAAATCATGGGCGATGGCGCTGACGGGCTTGCCCGCGGCCGCATCGACTTCGCGCCACAGGTCGTCCGACACCGTATTGCCATACGCATGCTTGCGCATGTAGCTGCGCACGGCCGTGCGCCACGTGTCGGCGCCCACGTACGCTTCGAGCATGCGGATCACCGCCTCGCCCTTTTGATACGTGATGCCGTCGAAGGCCTGGCTGGCCTGTTCCACGGTGGCGATGCGCTGGACCACCGGGTGCGTGGTGCGCAGCGCGTCCTGGCTCATGGCCGATTCGCGCCCGCCCACGTTGGACAGGGCCGTGTTCCACTCGGGGTGCAAACGCTCCGTGGTGCGGCTTTCCATCCACGACGCAAAGCCTTCGTTGAGCCACAGGTCGTCCCACCAGCGCATGGTGACCAGGTCGCCAAACCACTGGTGCGCCATTTCATGCGACAGGGTGGTGTAGATGTTTTCCTTGTCCGACTGGGTCGAGATGGCCGGGTCGAGCAGCAGGCCGTATTCGAAGGTGAAGACGGCGCCCCAGTTTTCCATGGCGCCGAAGAACTGGCTGCGGCCCGGCGCGGCGATGTTGTCGAGCTTGGGCAGCGGGTAGCGCACGCCGAAATAATCGTTGTACTCGCGCAGCAGGGCGGCCGACTCGTCGAGCGCGAAGCGGCTTTGCGCCAGCGCGCCCTTTTTCGTGATGACGCCCACTTCCGTGCCGTCGGCCATCTTTGTCGCCCGTTCGAAGTCGCCCAGGCCGAAGAACAGCAGATACGTCGACATGCGCGGCGTGGTGGCGAAGCGCACGTGCTTCATGCCATTGCCTAGCTCTTCGCTGCTGGCGATGGGCATGTTGCCGACGGCCATCTGGCTGCTCGGCACGACCACGTCCAGCGCGAAGGTGGCCTTGTAGTCCGGTTCATCCCACGACGGCAGCATGCTGCGCGCGTCGGAATTTTCGAATTGCGTGTACAGCGCGCGCTGGCGCCCTTGCGGCGTGTCGTAGTCGAGCGAGAACAGGCCCGTCGCCTGCGTGCCGATCTTGCCGCTGTAGTCGATGCGCAACAGGTATTCGCCCTTGGCCAGCGGCTCGGCAAAATGCACGGTGGCCGTCTGCTTGTCCGCATCGAACTCGATCTTGCGCGTCACCTGCTTGCTGCCGCCCGCGCCCTCGATGGCGGCGGCGGCAAACGCCAGGTTCAAGGCATTGAAGGTGATGCTGGCCGTCGGCGTGTCGACGGCCACCTTGATGGCCGCTGCGCCCTTGAAGGTGGCGGCGGCGGCGTCCGGCGTGATCGACAGCGCATAGTGCAAGGGCGTGACGCCGCGCGGCAGCTGCGTGGTGGTGCCGATGGCGTGGCTGGCCGAGGCGTGCCTGGCGGCCGGGGCGGCGTGGCCCGGGGGGAAGGCGGTGGCGGCGGTCAGTGCCAGGATGGCGGCGGCCAGTTGGCTGCGGCGGAAACGCGGAGTCGGTGTGCGATGCATGGTATGCCCTTCGTTCATGAGTAAAACGCCCGCCGGCCGGATAGGCCGTGGGCGTTGATGGCGGTTGGGGGACATCGCTGGAACTGAAGGCCAGCGTTCCCGTACAGCAATCTAAGGCGAAACGGGGGCAAAGTCAACGCGCCAGGGGCGCCGCACCATGGCGGTGCGCTGGTATGATGGGCGACTGACCGTACTGCCACCGGCCAGTCCTTCAGATGATTGTCAACACCATCCACCACTACAACGAGACGAGACCTGCACATGAAACTGACTATCAGCCCCCGCACGCCCAATCCGCGCCGCGTCACCATGTTCATCGCCGAGAAGGGCATTACCGGCATCGAGGAAGTGGCGCTCGACCTGATGGCGGGCCAGCACCGCGATCCCGCCTTCCTGGCGAAAAATCCGCTGGGCCGCGTGCCCGTGCTGGAGCTGGACGACGGGCGCGTGCTGACCGAGACGCGCGCCATCTGCACGTATCTGGAAGGCTTGCAGCCGCAGCCGAACCTGATGGGCGAAGGCTTCGAGGAGCGCGCCTTCATTGAAATGGCCGACCGCCGCGTGGAACTGCACCTGTTCAGCGCCGCCGCCAACTGGGTGCGCCACGGCCATCCGGCCCTGGTGGCGCTGGAAAACCCGCAGTTTCCCGATTTCGCCACGGCGCAGGCGGGCAAGCTGCGCGAAACGGCGCAATGGCTGGACCAGGTGCTGGCCAGCCAGCCCTACATCGCCGGCGAGCGGTTTACGATTGCCGACATCACGGCCTTCTGCGCGCTGGAATTCGCGCGCGGGCTGATGAAGTACCGTCCCGGCGCGGAAGGTTTATCCAACCTGCAAGCTTACCGCGACCGCATCGCCGAGCGGCCCAGCGCGCAGGCGAAGTAAAGGCCAAATGCAGAACGCCTGCGCCGGAGTCTCCGGTGCAGGCGTTTTTGTTTGCGCAAGGCCCGTCGGGCCCCGTTTACTTCAACTTCTTTACTTCAGCTGCTCGTGCAGGAAGGTGTAGGTCAGCGCCCACATCAGCGCCTGCTGGTCGTTGTTGGCGGCGCCCGCATGGCCGCCTTCCGTGTTTTCCCAGTACAGCACGTCGTGGCCTTGCTCTTCCATCTTTGCCACCATCTTGCGCGCATGGCCAGGGTGGACCCGGTCGTCGCGCGTCGAGGTGGTAAACAGCACGCGCGGATATTTCTTGTCCTTGAAGACGTTCTGGTACGGCGAGTACTTGCTGATGTAAGCCCATTGTTCCGCCACGTCCGGGTCGCCGTATTCTCCCATCCACGAGGCGCCCGCCAGCATCTTGTTATAGCGGCGCATGTCGAGCAGCGGCACCTGGCTGACGACGGCGTTGAACAGGTCGGGACGCTGCACCAGCACGGCGCCCGTCAGCAGGCCGCCATTGCTGCCGCCCATGATGCCCAGGTGGCGCGGACTGGTGACTTTGCGCTTGATCAAGTCCTGCGCCACCGAGATGAAATCGTCATACGCGCGCTGGCGGTTTTCCTTCAGCGCCGCCTGGTGCCAGCGGGGACCGAATTCGCCGCCGCCGCGGATATTGGCCAGCACGTACACGCCGCCCTTGTTCAGCCACGCTTCGCCGATGATGCCGCTGTAGCTCGGTTTCAGCGACACTTCGAAGCCGCCATAGCCATACAGCACGGTGGGATTGCGGCCGTCGAACTTCGTCTTCTTGCCCATGATGGCGAAATACGGCACCTTGGTGCCATCCTTCGACGTCGATTCGAACTGTTCCACCTTGTACGGCGCGGCATCGAAGAAGGCGGGCAGCGACTTGATTTTCGTGCGCTTGTCGCTCTGCGCCGTGCCCAGGTACAGGGTGGTCGGATTGAGGAAGTCGGTTACCGTCAGGAAATACTGATCCGAGTCGACGGGATCGAGCGCGCTGACGGCCAGGGTGCCCAGTTTCGGCGCATCGACGGCGCGGCGCTGCCACTTGCCGTTCACGTGGCGCAGTTCCGTCAGGCGGTTTTTCACTTTGTCCAGGGTGGTCACGAGGATGGCCGACTTCGTCGCCGTGACATTGTCCAGCGACGACGTGGCCGTGGGCGCGTACAGCACTTCCAGCGCCTGCCCGCCCTGCATGAAGGCCTTGAAATCCGTGGCCAGCAGCGAGCCTTGCGCATAGGTCTTGCCGTTGACCTTCCAGTCCGAACGCAGGGTGATGATCAATTGATCGCGCACGGTGAAGGCCGTGGCGTCGTCCGGTTTCGGCACTTTCTTCAAGCCGGCGCCGTCGCGCAGGAACATTTCGCCGCTGTAGAAATCGATCTGCCGCTCGATGAACTGGTGTTCGTGGCCGGGCGTGAAATCCTTGTAGGCGCCCGCGCTCAGGTCGTCGGGTTTCGCTTCATACAAGGTTTTCGCCTGCGCCAGCGGCGTGCCGCGCTGCCACTCCTTGATGATGCGCGGGTAGCCGGAGCTGGTCATCGAGCCGGGGCCGAAATCGGTGGAGACGAACAGGGTATCGGCGTCGATCCAGCTGGCGCTGCCCTTCGCTTCGGGCAGGGTAAAGCCGCCGTCGACAAACGCGCGTTTCGCCACGTCGTATTCGCGCACCACCTTGGCGTCGCCGCCGCCGCGCGACAGGGAAATGAGGCAGCGTTCGCCCTTCGGATACAGGCACGAGGCGCCGCCCCAGACCCAGTTTTCACTCTCGCCGGCGGCCAGCTGGTCGAGGTCGATCACGGTTTCCCACGCGGGTTCGGCCTGCTGGTACTGCGCCAGGGTGGTGCGGCGCCAGATGCCGCGCACGTGCTGGGCGTCGCGCCAGAAATTGTAGTAATACTCGCCTTCCTTGCTGACGTAGGGAATGCGTTCCTTCGAGTTGAGGATGGTTTTCAGGCGCGCCTGCAGGGCCGGGAAGCCGGGCTGGCTTTCCAGTTCCTGCGTGGTGACGGCATTATGCTGTTTGACCCAGGCCAGCGGCTTGTCGCCGAGGACTTCTTCCAGCCACAAATGGGGATCGGTGTTGGCGGCGGCAGGGGAGGGGGCTTGCGCATGGGCAATGCCCGCTGCGGCCAGGCCGAGCAGCATGCTGCTGGCGAAGGTGCGATATGACGACATGGTGGGTTTCCTGGTTGGTCCGATGGAGGCCGCTTTGCAGGCAAAACGGCGCAGCCATGGTGCCATGAATTGCTGTACGGAACCAGTGTGATGGAGATATTAGTGCAGCTTCGGCATGTATTTCCTATAATATTCGCTGCTGGATCGCCAGGCCGTATATTCTGCGGCCCGGTAATGGGCTGGAGTCTGGCGCCGCCATGGGCTCGCCACCTCTACGGCAGGGCGGTGTTCAAGACCTGTTCGGCTCTCGATTTATTCTAATGTCAATAAGCTGTGTCCTGTGGTGTTGCCTGCTGTTCGGGACACTCGCACCGTGCCGCAATGGGCGCCTTGCTATTGATTCTTTTCGCGTACGCGATGCGCATAACGGTCTGGACAGAACATAAAACATGCAACAACTCAAAGAGTATTATGAACGACAAGATACTGAAGAATTGCTCGCGATTGCGCGCAAAGATCTGACGGAGGAGGCGCGCCTCGTTCTGCAGGAGGTGCTCGCTGGCCGCAACGTGGCGCCCGAGGCGACGATTGCGGCCCGCTCGGATGCGCTGGATCAACAAGCACGGCACGCAAAGGAAGCCGGCCGACTGGCATCACGATGGACCCGTTTCCTGGCATTTCTCGTGGATGTATGGGGGGCGATAATCATGCTCACCATCTTGTTGTCGCCACTGCGGTGGATATCTGAGGAAATACATGTCAATGTCGTGCTCTCCGTATGGTTGGTCTACTTTTTATTGAGGGATGGCATACCGGAATTGTACCTAGGCAAGCGCTTGTTTTCGATTCGTACGGTGCACGCGCGTTCATCGCGTTCCTGTACCTGGCTGCGTTCAATATGGCGCAACGTCATGCATCTGTTTTTCTGGGTGGATGCCTTGCTTATCTTGTCGTCCCATAAAATGCGCCTGGGCGACATCCTCGCTGGTACGATTGTGATCAAGGCAGAGCCAGAGCATCTGCGGTGACCTGCCATGCCAGGCATCGATACAGACAAATTCATTGCAGCTGCATCACCCACACGGGCGCCGACCAGACGATGTTGCCGTCATCCTGCGTCAGGCGCGCGTAATAGAAATGGGGGCCGGGCGCGGGCGTGAGGGTGAGCTCGGCCTGATCCGATACTTGCGTGACGGAACCGTTGCCGCCCGGCACGCCGTGGAAGATGGCGACGGCGGCCGCTTGCCGTCCCGTGTCGTTGCTGAAATGGGTGGATAGCTGCAAAGGCCCGTGGTTGTCGAATCGCTCGCCCATCAGCTTGCCATTTGCCGTGAACAGCAGTTGCGCGTGCTTGTCCATGGTGGCAAACACGCGGCGCGCGCGCAGCGCGTCGAGGAAGCTGTCGCGCGACACGGGCATGCCGGCGGCCGGGCTGGCCACCAGCACGGCTGTGCGGTTGCCGTACGACGCCCCCCAGTTGGCGCAGTGGTTGTCCTGGTTGCTGCTGAAGGCCACGTGGTAGCCGGCCGCCAGGGCCCGGTTGCAGGCCGCCTCGTAGTTGCTGCGCCGCGTTTCCGTTTCCCCGTCGTTGGTGGAAAAAGCGGACGTGTTCATGACTTCGCACAGCACCATGGCCGCGTCGCCGTCCGGCGTGTAGCCGAGCGGCTGGCCGTTGACGAGAAACTGGCCCGTTTGCGCCGGGTGGTTGAACTGGCCGATCCAGCCCCGTTCGCGCATCAGCGCATACAGGGCGGCGTAGTCGCTTTTCGGCGTTGCCACGTCGGCCAGCAGTTCGCCCCGGGCATTCCTTTCCCAGCCCAGCAATTGGTCGCTGTTGAAGATGTTCAGGTGGCCGCCCTTGTTGATGACGCCCCATTCCATGCCGTACAGGGCCAGGAAGCCGGGATGCGCGGCCGTGTACGCGGCCGCTTCGGCCAGCCCCGTCTGGTACAGGGTTTTTGCTTCGGCTGGCTCGGCCGTGCTGTTGGTGCCGTCGGAACCGTCATACATATGGTTGTGCTCGGATGTCAGCAGCGCGTCGAGGCCGTGATCTTGCGCATACTTGTATGCATCGATGGGGCCGAAGGGCGCCGTTTGCGGTTCCTGCGCGCCATGGCAGTCGTTCAGCGCCGCGCCGCCGTCGCTGTGGCGCGTCTGGCTGTGCAGGTTGGCGTAGACGATGCGGTAGCCAGGCTGGCCGTCCAGGCTGGGCAGCTGCAGCAGTCCGGCCCGGAAGGCGGGCACCCTGGGCGCCGTGCTGGCGCCCCGCTGCACCTGGATTTGCCACTGCTGTTCCACCTGCGCCTCGCGTGGGGTGCCGGCATCGGCCACGGCCAGCAGGCGCAGCGCGTACAAGCCGTCCGGCGCCAGCATGCGCCGTTCGCGCGCATCGGCATCGGCGCGGCCATCCCAGGGCAAGTTCACGCTCTTGCCGCCGGCGCCCACCTGTTCCGTGCCCGACCAGCGCCGCAGCACGGCCCCTTGCGGGCCGGGGCCGGACAGGGTCAAGGTCCAGCGCACCGCATGGGGGCGGCCCTCGTCCGGATAAGTGAGGCGCACAATAAATGTACGTGACTGCGCGCTGCGCGCCTGCGTGCCCCGCGCGCCGCGCGCGGCATGGAACGGCGCGAACACGGTCGCGTCCAGCTCGCTGTGTTCGCGGGGTTCGGGGGAGCCATCTTGCGACGCAGCACACTTGCTCCAGGCGATCAACAGCGCCCCCACGCAGGCGCACGCCAGTGCACGCCCCACGCCGCGCCGTGGCAGCACTTGCCGCAGTTGCCCGACCATGCCGGCCTCCGCTACATGAACTCAATAATAATTAGACAATCATTGCCACTTTCGAGTTCCGCGACGCACCAAGAAGAGGCGCGCCTGCACCGCCAGATGCCATGATCTGGCGCAAAGACCGTGCGGATAGGGGGCGTCCCCCTTGGGACGGGCCTGGCACGGCGCTTGCTAGACAGAAGATACGGATCAACGGCGATCCCCTGAATAAACGCACAACGGTCCAACGACGGACCACCTGGACAACGGCGTCCGCTCTGGCTGATTTTTTCCATCGGCGGGGGCGGGCGCCGTTTTTGTTTGCATTTTTGTTATTTTCGGGATACTTCGGGAAACCATCATGGCCAGCCAAAAAGCAACAAGCATCGCGCTCTTCTCCCTCGCCACGCCGCCCATGCGGGCATTCCACCTGACGTGGATGGCATTTTTCGTGTGCTTCTTCGCCTGGTTCGCCTGCGCGCCGCTGATGCCTGTCATCAAGGGCGAGTTCGGCCTTTCCCTGGCGCAAGTGGCGAACATCAATATCGCCGCCGTCGCCATCACCATCCTCGTGCGCCTGATCGTCGGACCCTTGTGCGACCGCTACGGCCCACGCAAGACCTACACGGGCTTGCTGCTGCTGGGCGCCATTCCCGTGCTGGGCGTGGCCGCGTCGCAAAGCTATGAAAGTTTCCTGTTCTTCCGCCTGGGCATCGGCGCCGTCGGTGCCAGCTTTGTCATTACGCAATATCACACCTCCGTGATGTTCGCCCCCCGCGTCGTCGGCACGGCGAATGCGGCGGCCGCCGGCTGGGGCAATGCGGGCGGCGGCGCGGCACAGGCCTTGATGCCCTTGCTGCTCGGTGCCGTAGTGATGCTGGGCGTGTCCGAGTCGCTGGGCTGGCGCGTGGCGCTGCTGGTGCCTGGCGTGCTGATGCTGGTGATGGCGGCCCTCTACTGGCGCTATACGCAGGATTGCCCTGAAGGCAATTACGCGGACTTGCGCGCCGCCGGCGTGGCTATTGAGGGGGGAAAGAAAGGTGGCTGGGACAGCTTCAAGGCCGCCAGCAGCAATTATCGCGTGTGGCTGCTGTTCGTTACCTACGGCGCCTGCTTCGGCATCGAGATCTTCATCCACAACATCGCCGCCGTTTACTACGTCGACCATTTCGGCCTGTCGTTGAAATCGGCGGGCCTGGCCGCCGGCAGCTTCGGCTTGCTGGCCCTGTTTGCCCGCGCTTTGGGCGGCTGGCTGTCCGACAAACTGGCCCTGCGCGGCAACCTGAACAGCCGCGTCACCTTGCTGTTCATGCTGATGATCGGCGAAGGCGTGGGCTTGCTGTGGTTTGCCAAGGTCGACAGCGTCACGTATGCCGTCATCGCCATGCTGGTCTTCGGCCTGTTCACCCACATGGCCTGCGGCGCGACCTATGCGCTGGTGCCCTTCATCGACAGCCGCGCGCTGGGCGGCGTGGCCGGCATCATCGGCGCCGGCGGCAACGTGGGCGCCGTGGCGGCCGGCTTCCTGATGAAGGGCACGGGCGACATCCGCCAGACCCTGATCATCCTGAGCGCGCTGGTGGTGGTCTCGGCCCTGTGCGCCATCGCCGTGCGCTTTACCCGCGAAGCGGCCGAACCGAACATGGCCGCGGCCTGAGGAGAGCGCAATGAACCACCCCCTGAAGATCGTCGTCCTTGGCCATGGCATGGTCGGACATAAATTCCTCGAACGCCTGGCGCTGGAAAACGCGCCGCACCTGTCCGTCACCGTCTTGTGCGAAGAGCCGCGTCCCGCCTACGACCGCGTACACCTGTCCGAATTTTTCAGCGGCAAGTCGGCCGAGGATCTGTCGCTGGTGGCGCCCGGCTTCTTCGACAAGGGCAATGTCGTGTTGAAGCTCAATGCGCGCGCCGTGTCCATCGACCGCGCGGCGAAAACCGTCACAGCCAGCACGGGCGAAGTCTTGATCTACGACAAACTCGTGTTCGCCACCGGTTCCACGCCGTTCGTGCCGCCGCTGCCGGGCAAGGAGAGGGATGGCTGCTTCGTCTACCGCACCATCGAAGACCTGGAAGCCATGCTGGCCTGGGGCGCCAAGTCCACCACTGGCGTGGTCATCGGCGGCGGGCTGCTGGGCCTCGAATGCGCGAAGGCCTTGCGCGACCTGAAACTCGACACCCACGTGGTGGAATTCGCGCCGCGCCTGATGGCCGTGCAGGTCGACGAGGGCGGCGCGCGCGTCCTGCGCCGCAAGATCGAGGAACTGGGCGTGACCGTGCACACGCAAAAGAATACCTTGGCCATCCTTGATGGCGAATCTGCCACGCACCGCATGCAGTTCGCCGACGGCAGCCACCTGGAAGCGGACATGATCGTCTTCTCGGCCGGCATCCGCCCGCGCGACGAGCTGGCGCGCGCCTGCGGCCTGGAGGTGGGGCCGCGCGGCGGCATCGCCATCGACGACAGCTGCGTCACGTCCGACCCGGACATCTACGCCATCGGCGAATGCGCGCTGTGGGGCGGCCTGGTGTTCGGCCTGGTGGCGCCCGGCTACGAAATGGCGCGCATCGCTGCCCGCCACCTGTTGCAGGAGGAGGGCGAAGCGTCGTTCAAGGGCGCCGACATGAGCACCAAGCTCAAACTGATGGGCGTGGACGTGGCCAGCCTGGGCGACCCGCACGGCAATGCGCCGGGCAGCCGCTCCTACCAGTTCATGGACGAGCGCAAGCAGATCTACAAGAAGATCGTCGTTTCCGACTGCGGCAAGTATTTGCTGGGCGGCGTGATGGTGGGCGACGCCAGCGAGTACGGCACCTTGCTGCAGATGATGCTCAACAAGATTGAGCTGCCCGAGTTCCCCGAGTTCCTGATCCTGCCGCAGGCGGACGGCCAGCAAAAGGCGGGACTGGGTGTGGACGCCTTGCCCGATGCTGCGCAAATCTGCTCGTGCAACGACGTGTCGAAAGGCGCGCTGTGTGCGGCCGTCGCCGATGGCGCGACCACCATCGCTGCCCTCAAAAGCTGCACAAAGGCCGGCACCGCCTGCGGCGGCTGCGTACCGCTGGTGACGCAGATCATGAAGGCGGAAATGCAGAAGCAGGGTCTGGCCGTCAATAATCACGTGTGCGAGCACTTTGCGTACTCGCGCCAGGAATTGCATCACATGGTCCGCGTGGGCAAGATCCGCAGCTTCGGCGAACTGCTGGCCGCGCATGGCCAAGGCCTGGGCTGCGACGTGTGCAAGCCCGTGGCGGCAAATATCCTCGCGTCTTGCTGGAACGATTTCGTGCTGACGCCTGTCCACGCCAGCCTGCAGGACAGCAATGATTATTTTCTTGGCAACATCCAGAAGGATGGCACGTATTCCGTCGTGCCGCGCATGCCGGGCGGCGAAGTGACGGCCGACGGCTTGATCGCCGTCGGCACGGTGGCGAAAAAATACGGCCTCTATACGAAGATCACGGGCGGCCAACGGGTCGACCTGTTCGGCGCCCGCGTGGACCAGTTGCCGGCCATCTGGGAAGAGCTGATCGCGGCCGGCTTCGAGTCGGGCCACGCCTACGGCAAATCCTTGCGCACGGTCAAATCCTGCGTCGGTTCCACCTGGTGCCGCTACGGCGTGGCCGACAGCGTGGGCTTCGCCATTCAACTGGAAAACCGCTACAAGGGCTTGCGCACGCCGCACAAGATCAAGTTCGGCGTCTCCGGCTGCACGCGCGAATGTGCCGAGGCGCAGGGCAAGGACATCGGCCTGATCGCCACGGAAAAGGGCTGGAACCTGTACGTGTGCGGCAACGGCGGCATGAAGCCGCGCCACGCGGAACTGATCGCATCGGACCTCGATGAAGCCACCCTGGTGCGCTATGTCGACCGCTTTTTGATGTTCTACGTGCGCACGGCCGACCGCCTGCAGCGCACCAGCGTGTGGCGCGACAACCTCGAAGGGGGCCTCGATTACCTCAAGCGCGTCATCATCGACGACAGCCTGGGCCTGGGCGCCGAACTGGAAGCGGACATGCAGCGCGTGGTCGACACCTATGCCTGCGAGTGGAAGGCGGCCGTCACCGACCCCGCCGTGCGCCAGCGTTTCCGCCACTTCGTCAACAGCGGGAAGAACGATGAAAACGTGGTGTTCGTCGAAGAGCGGGGCCAGGTCCGGCCCGCTACACCCCTTGAACGCCGCAGTACCGTGATCCCCATCCTTGCCGTGGAGGCGTGAGCCATGAATGCGATGAATGAATTGAACAGCGCCAGCGCCGACAACTGGACGGCCATCTGTCCCCTGACCGACATCGTGCCCGACACGGGCGTGTGCGCGCTGCTGGGTGGCCGCCACGTGGCCGTGTTCCGCGTCGGCGATGCCGCGCCGCGCGTGTACGCCATCGACAACGTCGACCCGAACGCGGGCGCTTCCGTGCTGTCGCGCGGCCTGGTGGGCAGCATCGGCGAGCGCGTCGTGGTGGCGTCGCCCATCTACAAGCAGCATTTCGACCTGGCCAGCGGCGAGTGCATCGAAGCGCCTGAACACTCGGTGGCCGCCTGGCCGGCGCGCGTGTTCGGCGGCATGGTGTGGGTGGCCATATGAACACCGCCGCACGGCCGTCTTTAGTCGTGGTCGGCAACGGCATGGCCGGCATGCGCACGGTCGAGGAATTGCTGAAACTCGCGCCGGACCTGTACGACATCACCGTGTTCGGCGCCGAACCGCACGGCAATTACAACCGCATCCTGCTGTCCCCGGTGCTGGCCGGCGAAAAGACGGTGGACGACATCATGCTGCACACGCGCGACTGGTATGCGCACAACGGCATCACCCTGCACGCGGGCGACCCCGTGGTGCACATCGACCGGCAGGCGCGCACGGTGCAGGCGCTGTCTGGCATCGAGGTGCGCTATGACCGCCTGCTGCTGGCGACCGGTTCCACGCCCTTCATCGTGCCCGTGCCGGGCCACGAACTGCCCGGCGTGATCGGTTTCCGCGACATCGACGACGTCGACACCATGCTGCGGGCGGCGCGCAAGCACCGTCACGCGGTCGTCATCGGCGGCGGCTTGCTGGGACTGGAAGCGGCCAACGGCCTGCAGCGCCAGGGCATGGATGTGACGGTGGTGCACATGAGCGGCGCGCTGATGAACCAGCAACTCGACGCGCCCGCGTCGCTGCTGCTGAAAACGGCGCTGGAAGCGCGCGGCCTGCGGTTTTTAATGCATGCGCAAACGTCCGCCATCATGGGCAGCGTCCGCGTGGAAGGCGTGCAGTTTGCGGACGGCAGCAGCATTCCCGCCGACCTGGTGGTGATGACGGCCGGCGTGCGCCCGAACATTGCGCTGGCGCAAGCGGCCGGCCTGCATTGCGAGCGGGCCATCGTCGTCGACGACTGCCTGCAAAGCTACGACCCGCGCGTGTATGCCGTGGGCGAATGCGTGCAGCACCGGCGCGCCACCTTCGGCCTGGTGGCGCCCATCTGGGAACAGGCGCGCGTGTGCGGCGCGCACCTGGCCGGCGCCGGACACCGCCGCTACGTGCAGCAGGCCAGCGCCACCAAACTGAAAGTGACGGGCATCGACCTGTATTCGGCCGGCGACATTCTCGGCGGCGAGGGCAGCGAAGACCTCGTGCTGCGCGACCCGCGCCGCGGCATCTACAAGCGCCTCGTGGTGCAGGGCAGCCGCCTGGCCGGCGCCGTGCTGTATGGCGACGTGCAGGACGGTCCCTGGTATTTCGACCTGATCCAGCAGCGCCGCGACATCAGCAAGCTGCGTGCCCATTTATTGTTTGGCCAGGCGCTGTGCGCCCAGGCCGCCTGACAGGACATTCCATGACAAGCTGCACGCCCGTAAAAACCACTTGCCCATACTGCGGCGTCGGCTGCGGCGTGGAAGCGACACGCCTGCCCGACGGCGCCATCCGCATCGCCGGCGACGCCAGCCACCCGGCCAACCTGGGCCGCCTGTGCGTGAAAGGCTCGGTGCTGGGCGATACCCTGGACCTGGAAAACCGTCTGCTGCAGCCGCAGGTGCGCGTCGACGGCGTGCTGCAGCGCACTTCCTGGGACTTTGCGCTGGATCAAGTCGCCGGCGGCCTGCGCGCCATCATCGACGAGCACGGCCCCGACGCCGTCGCCCTGTACGTCTCGGGCCAGCTGCTGACGGAAGATTATTACGTGGCCAACAAGTTCATGAAGGGCTACGTGGGCAGTGCGAACATCGATACCAATTCGCGCCTGTGCATGTCGTCGGCCGTGGCGGGCCACAAGCGCGCGTTCGGCGAGGATATCGTGCCCGGCTGCTATGAAGACCTGGAGCTGGCCGATATGATCGTGCTGGTGGGCTCGAACACGGCCTGGTGCCACCCGATCCTGTTCCAGCGCATCGCCCGCATCAAGGAAACCCGGCCGGAGATGAAACTGGTGGTGATCGACCCGCGCCGCACGGCCACCTGCGAGCTGGCCGACCTGCACCTGCCCGTGAAACCGGGCACCGACGTGTGGCTGTTCAACGGCTTGCTGTGCTATCTGGCGAAGGAGGGCGTGATCGCCGACGCTTTCGTCACGCGGCACAGCCGCGGCCTCGATGAGGCGCTGGCAGCCGCGCACGCGGACTGCGGCGACCCGCTGCAGGTGGCGCGCATCTGCAAGGTCGACCCGCAAGCCCTGCTGGCGTTTTACCAGGCGTTTGCCGCCACGCGCAAGGTGGTCACGGCCTTTTCGCAGGGCGTGAACCAGTCGTCCAGCGGCACGGACAAGGTTAACAGCATCATCAACTGCCACCTGGCGACAGGCCGCATCGGCCAGCCCGGCATGGGGCCGTTTTCGCTGACGGGCCAGCCGAATGCCATGGGCGGGCGCGAAGTGGGCGGCCTGGCCAACATGCTGGCGGCGCACCTGGAACTGGACAATCCGCTGCACCGCGATACCGTGCAAACGTTCTGGGACTCGCCGCGCATCGCGCACAAGCCTGGCCTGAAGGCCGTGGAACTGTTCCACGCGATCGAAGCGGGCAAGGTCAAGGCCGTGTGGATCATCGCCACCAATCCCCTGGTCAGCATGCCGGACGCCGACCAGGTGCGCCGCGCGCTGGCCAAATGCGAGCTGGTGGTGGTGTCGGACATCAGCGCCGGGTCGGATACGAACGCGCATGCCGACGTGCTGCTGCCCGCGCTGGGCTGGGGCGAAAAGGATGGCACGGTGACCAATTCCGAGCGCCGCATCTCGCGCCAGCGCGCGTTCTTGCCGGCGCCGGGCGAGGCGCGCGCCGACTGGGACGTGCTGTGCGACGTGGCGCGGCGCATGGGCTATGCGGGCTTCGATTTCACTTCGCCGCAGGCCATCTTCGATGAGCACGCGCGCCTGTCCACCTTCCGCAACGGGGCGGAAACGGCGCGCCTGTTCAATCTGGCGGGCCTGGAGAACCTTGATGCAGCGCAATACGACGCCCTGGCGCCGCAGCAGTGGCCGCAGGGCCGGGCGCGCCTGTTCGGCGACGGCCGCTTCGCGCATGCGGACGGGCGCGCGCGTTTCGTGCCGACGGCGCCGCGCGCGCCGCGCAACGCGCCCGATGAAGACTATCCGCTGATCCTGAACACGGGCCGGGTGCGCGACCAGTGGCATACGATGACGCGCACGGGCAAGGCAGCGAAATTGTCCGGCCACGTCGCCGAAGCGTTCATCGATATCCACCCGCAGGATGCGCTGCTGTACAGCGTGCGCGAAGGCGAGCTGGCGCGCATTTCCAGCGCCTGGGGCGCGATGGTGGCGCGCGTCGTGCATGGCGGCGGCATCGCGCGCGGCCAGGTCTTCGTGCCGATCCACTGGAGCGACGCGAATGCCTCCGACGCGCGCGTGGGCGCCGTCGTCAATCCGGCCGTCGATCCCGTCTCTGGCGAGCCGGAATTCAAGCACACGCCCGTGCGCATCGAGCAATTCCGCGTGCACTGGCATGCGTTTGTGCTGAGCCGCACGCCCTTGAACCTGGACGGCGTGGCGCACTGGACGCGCGTGCAGGGCGAGCAGTTCATGCGCTACGAGCTGGCGGGCCGCCAGCGCATCGAGGATCTGGGCGCCTGGGCGCGCACGCTGCTGGGCGTCACCGACCCGGATGCCGACTGGCTCGATTACGCGGACGCCAGCGCCGGCGTGTACCGCGCCGTGCACCTGGACGAGGGGCGCATCGCGCAATGCGTGTATGTTTCGCCCCGGCCCGACCTGCCGTCGCGCAGCTGGCTGGCCAGCCTGTTTGCGCACGCGCAAATGGATGCGCTTGATCGCGCCGGCGTGCTGCTGGGCCAGCCCATCGGCAAGGGCGCTGACGCCGGCCCCACCGTGTGTTCGTGCTTTGGCGTGGGACGCAACACCATCTGCGCCGCCATCGTGGAGCAGAAGCTG
Source organism: Janthinobacterium sp. GW460-12-1-14-LB5 (assembly GCF_059423585.1). Lineage (NCBI taxonomy): Bacteria > Pseudomonadati > Pseudomonadota > Betaproteobacteria > Burkholderiales > Oxalobacteraceae > Janthinobacterium > Janthinobacterium sp. GW460-12-1-14-LB5. The sequence goes on from NZ_JBWKYD010000032.1 coordinate 18,915, forward strand.
ACGACGACGGCGCAGGTGACGGCTTGCGTCAAGGCGGGCGGCAATTGCGGCTCCTGCGTGCCCGAGATACGACAGTTGCTGCTTGAGGCGCGCAGCGCGGCCTGAAAATCTGTCCTTTCCGGCACGGCTTTGTTATATTGCCAGCTCTATAACAGAGAGGCAGTGCGATGACAGCAGCACAACACCCCACGGTCTGGCTGACGGGCTTGAGCGGCGCCGGCAAGACCACCGTCGCGCTGGCGCTGGCGCAAGCGCTGAAGGCGCAGGGCCGCGCCGTGGCGGTGCTGGACGGCGACCAGCTGCGCCACGGCTTGAACCGCGACCTCGGTTTTACGCCCGAAGACCGGCATGAAAACATCCGCCGCACGGCCGAAGTGGCACGCCTGATGAACGGGGCGGGCCTGACCGTCATCGCCGCCTTCATTTCTCCCTACCGCGCCGACCGGGCCATGGCCGCCGCCATCATCGGCGCCGCGCATTTCATCGAAGTCCACGTCAGCACGCCGCTGGCCGTGTGCGAGGCGCGCGATCCCAAGGGGCTGTACGAAAAGGCGCGCGCGGGCCAGCTGGCGCAATTCACGGGCATTTCCGCGCCCTATGAAGCGCCGCTGGCCGCCGCCCTGACGCTCGATACCCAGGCGCTGGCGCTGGACGAGTCGGTCGAGCGCATCTGCCGGTACCTGCGGCAGCGGCCGTGACGACCTGGCGCAAACGATTGCGCCGGCGCCTGCCGGCCAGCCTGAAGGCGCGCATGAGCGTGGTCGTCTTCCTGCTCGTGCTGGCTGCCGTGGCTTCGCTGGCGCTGGCCACCCTGGCCGTGGCCGAGCGCGGCATGCGCGACGTCACGGGCCGGCAGCAGTACGTATCGCTGGCCAGCGCCGCCGTCTTCATCGACGAGGAGCTCGACGCGAAGCGCAACGTGCTGCGCGCCATCGCCGACAGCCTGGCAGCCAGCGGCGCGCACGACGGCGCCAGCCTGCAGCGCTTCCTGGCCGCGCAAACGGTGCTGGGCAAGGAGTTCTATACGGCCGGCGTGGTGGACAGCGATGGCTCCCTGCTGGCCAGCGTGGGCCCCTTCAAGCCGCAGGCGGGGATGAACGTGACAGGCCGCCCGTACTTCGACCAGACGCTGGCGGCCCGGCGCTCGGTGATTTCCGCGCCGCTCAACGGCAGCATTTCCGGCATGCCCATCGTGGTGGTGACGCAGCCCGTGTTCGACGCGCAGGGCGCCGTGCGTTATGTGCTGGCGGCCAGCGTCAACCTGCGCCAGCCCGATTTCCTGGGGCGCCTGGGCGCGCTCAAGCCGGGTCCGGGCGGCTACCTGTACATCATGACGAATGAAGGCGTCATCGTCGAGCATCCCGACAAGTCGCGCATCATGCAGCATATCGAAGCGCATGGCCCCATCAGCGAACCGACGCGGCGCGCCATGCAGGGTTTCGAGGGCTGGATGACGGGCACCACCACGCAAGGCGTCGATGCGCTGTTCGCCTACCACCGCATCGCCGCCACCGGCTGGATCCTGGCGTCCGTGTATCCCATGCGCGACGCGTTCGCGCCGCTGCACGCCATCCGCAGCAAGATATTGCTGGCCGCCGTGCTGCTGGCGGCGCTGGCAGGACTGGCCGGCTGGCGCGTGGTGCTGCGCCTGCTGCAGCCTTTGGCGCGCCTGCGCCACCATGTGCATGAAATCCGCCGTCAGCGCCTGGGCATCGAGGCGCTGCAGATCGAGCGGCGCGACGAGATCGGCGACTTGAGCCGCGATTTCTATTCGCTGGTGGCCGAGCGCGAAATCGCCGTGGCGCAGACGCGCGACAGCGAGCGGCGCCTGAAGCTGCTGACGGACCACGTGCCCGTGGTGATCGTCTACATCGACCGCGAGCACCGTTACCAGTTCATCAACGCGACGTTTGAAAAATGGTTCGGCAGGTCGCAGCGGGAAAGCCTGATGCAGTCGATCCGCGAGGTGCTGGGGGAGGAAGCGTATCAATTGCGCGAAGCCTACCTGCGGCGCGCCTTTGCGGGCGAAGAAGTTGAATATGAGTTTACCGTCGATGGCGTGGGAGAGGCTGGCCAGCGGACCTTCCAGACCAGTTACGTGCCCGACGTGGGCGAGAGCGGCGCGGTGGAAGGCGTGTATGGCCTGATCCACGAAATCACCAAGACCAAGGCCGTGCACACGGCGCTGCAGTTCGCCGCCGCCACCGACACCCTGACGGGCATCGCCAACCGGCGCCGCTTCGACGAACAGCTGGCGCAAAGCATGCAGCGCACGCGCGCGGCACGCGCGCCGATGGCGCTGGCCTATCTCGATATCGACCGTTTCAAGGCCATCAACGACAGCCTGGGACACAAGGCGGGCGACGAGGTGCTGAAGGAATTCGCCGCGCGCCTGGTGCGCAGCGTGCGCGCCAGCGACCTGGTGGCGCGCCTGGCCGGCGACGAATTCGTGATCGTTTTCGAAGGCGTGAACGGCGCGGCCGAAGTGCGCCAGATCGGCGCGAAGATCATCGACGCCATCCGCCAGCCGTTTGCGCTGGCCGGCGGCCCGCTGCTGGTGACGACCAGCATCGGCATCGCCATCTTCCGCGAAGGCGCGCTGACGCCGGCGCAGCTGCTGGACCTGGCCGACCAGGCCCTGTATGCGGCCAAGGGGCAGGGCCGCGACGGCGTGGCGCTGCTCGAGGCGGCGCCGTAGGTGCTACAGGGCGGCAGTCCACTGGTCCAGCTGCTGCGTGGTGGCCGTCACGCCGCCGCAGACGATGACGAGCACGTTGCGGTAGGGCGCCAGTTCCGGCGCCTTGCCGTAGACGGCGGCCAGCGCCGCGCCGCAGGCCGGTTCCACCACCAGGCGCTGGTCGCTGATAAAACGCTGGCAGGCGTCGACGGCGGCGCGATCCGATACCACCACGCTGTGCAGCAGGCGCGTCTGGCTGATGGCGTAGGCTTGCGCGCAGACCTGGCGCGCGGCCAGCGAGGTGGCGATGCTGCTCACGGCGGGCAGGGCCACGTGTTCGCGCGCGGCCACGGCGGCCGCCAGCGAAGCGGCGCCTTGCGTTTCCACGGCCACGATGGCCACGTCGTCCCAGCCGTTGCGCTGCAAGCCCTCGGCCACGCCGGCCAGCAAGCCGCCGCCGCCCACCGACAGCACGACGGCGTCCGGTTTCAGGCCCGCGCGGGCTACTTCATCGATCATGCCGGCATGGCCTTGCCACAGCAGCGGGTCGTCGAACGGGTGCAGAAAGGCGTCTTGCGGCGTGAGCATCGATTGCGCCAGCGCGTTGGCTTCTTGCCAGGCGGCGCCGTGCACGATGACTTCGGCGCCTTCCTGGGCAATCAGGGCCCTGGCCCGTTCGCTGGTCGTTTCCGGCACGACGACGACGACGGGAATGCCCAGCTGGCGTCCCGCATAGGCGACGGCGATGCCGGCATTGCCGCCGGAAGAGGAGATGAAGCGGCTGGCGCCGCGCCGCGCGTATTCTTCGCACGCCAGGCCGATGCCGCGGATCTTGAAGGAGCCGGGCGGCTGCAAGGCTTCGAGCTTGAGCCAGATGGCGCGTTCGCTGTGCAGGCTCAGGGCGCGCGAGTTGAGCAAGGGAGTTTCGATGTGCAGGGCCATGCGTGTTCCTGGTAAACAGTCAGGCCAGCATCATAGCCGAAGCGCCCGCGCCACCGTGTCACCCTTGCCGCATGTGTTACTGCTTAGTTCAGCGGGGCGTTCTTGAGCTGGTGCGTGCGCGCCACTTCCTTCATCGCTTCGAGCAGGTCGTCGCGCAGCTGGCGCGGCAACTGGCCGAAGAATTCCTCGTCGTTCTGGTCGGCCATCCCGGCCAGCACGGGCACCAGCGCCTCGCCTTCCGTGGTCAGTTCGATCGAGTGCTGGCGGCGGTCGGCCAGCAGGATGGACTTGCTGACCATGCCCTTGCTTTCCAGGCGGTCGATCAGCTTCGACACGGCGCCCTTGCTCATGCCGGACACTTGCGCCAGCACCGTGGGCGAGGTGCAGCCCAGGCGGAACATTTCGCGCAGCACCACCCATTCGGAGACCGTCACGCCATTGGCTTCCGCTTTTTTCTGGAAGCTGTGGGAAACGTGGTTGGAAACGAAACGCAGCCAGTAACCGAGATGGGCTTCCAGCTCGCTGACGGGAACGCTGTTGGGATGGGCGGCTTGCGGCATGGCGGCCGTTTCAAAATTATGGCTCATTTCTTTTCCTTCACTAGGCGGCGTTGCCGGCATGGTTAAGGCCTTCACGCTTGCTGTCGAGTGGTTTGTTTGGGAACAATCATCGTGCTTGAGGTATTTCTAACACTGTTTTCACAGGAAATCACTTACCGGCAAAGAATTTTTCCTTTTTTCTTGCTCTGGATAGATAAAAAACAATATCAAGCGAATAATCGTATTGCCAGAGAGGAAGATTAAAAAAATAACTCATGTTGCATCAATGGTAACAGCATTTTTGCCGAATTGATAAATATTTCATATCATTTCGTCTGCTGGCCAACGCCAGATGTATTGCCCACGCGACAGCGCGCGGTTTTCCTTCAGAAATGCGGCCCGTTCAGGCCAGCACCACCTTCACGCCCGCTTCGCGCAATACTTCGGCAAAGCGGGGCGGCGGCGGCGCATCCGTAAACAGGATGTCGACTTGCGCCAGGTCGGCCAGCCGCACCAGCGCCTTGCGGCCGAATTTATGCTGGTCGGCCACCAGCCACACTTCGCGCGACTGCTCGATGATGGCTTGCGCCACTTTGACTTCGCGCGCGTCGAAGTCGCGCAGGCTGCCGTCTTCATCGATGCTGGAAATGCCGATGATGCCGATGTCGACCTTGAACTGGCGGATGAAGTCGATGGTGGCTTCGCCGACGATGCCGCGGTCGCGCCCGCGCACTACGCCGCCGGCCACGATGACTTCGCAGGCGGCGTTGTCGGCCAGGATGGCGGCCACGTTCAGGTTGTTCGTCACCACGTGCAAGCCCGTGTGCCGGCCCAGCGCGCGCGCCACTTCCTCGGTCGTCGTGCCGATATTGATCAAGAGCGAACAGCCGTGCGGCACCTGCGCGGCGACGGCGGCGGCGATGCGCCGCTTGGCCTCGCTGTTGAATACTTGCCGCTGGCTGTAATCGATGTTTTCCACGGACGAGGGCAAGCCCACCCCGCCGTGGTAGCGGGCCAGCAGGCGCGCTTCCTCCATCTGCTTGACGTCGCGGCGCACGGTTTGCGGCGTCACGTCCAGCTGCTGCGCCAGCTCTTCGACGGACATGGTGACCTTCTGGCGCACCACTTCGAGCAGGCGGCGCTGGCGGGGATTCAAAATCATGGGCTTGTCTCTTTAAAAATCACAAACGAACAAAAACGAACAAATAGTGATAAAAATATGTTGCTATCGATTCGCAATCTGGCGTATCTTATCCATATTGCATTCGAATTACAGCTGTATTGATCTTAACGACAGTCGCCGGCGATGCCTAGTCTTTCCTCGCCGGCCTTTCCCCGACAGACACGGAGTCCCGATGGCGGCAGCACAGCAAGGTGTGGAGACAACGATGGCATGCGACGTGCTGGTGGTCGGCGGCGGCATCAATGGCGCCGGCATCGCGCGCGACGCGGCCGGGCGGGGCCTGTCCGTGGTGCTGTGCGAAAAGGACGACCTCGCTTCCCACACCTCGTCCGCTTCCACCAAGCTGATACACGGCGGCCTGCGCTACCTCGAATACTATGAATTCGGCCTCGTGCGCAAGGCGCTGATCGAGCGCGAAGTGCTGCTGCGCTCGGCGCCGCACATCATGTGGCCCTTGCGCTTCGTCATGCCGCACGCCCAGGGTCAGCGCCCCGCCTGGCTGATACGCGCCGGCCTGTTTCTGTACGACATGCTGGCGAAGCGCGAAATCCTGCCTGCCTCCAGCGGCATCGACCTGGCGCGCCACGCGGCCGGCAAACCATTAAAACCCCAGTTCAAGCGCGGCTTCGTGTATTCCGACGGCTGGGTCGATGATGCGCGCCTGGTGGTCTTGAACGCCATCGACGCGGCGGACAAGGGCGCGACCATCCTCACGCAGACGCGCTGCACGGCCCTGCGGCGCGACGGCGCGGGTGCGGACGCTTGCTGGCTGGCGACCCTGCTGCAAGGCGACGGGCGCGAGCTGTCCGTGCGCGCGCGCAGCGTCGTCAATGCGGCAGGACCGTGGACGGCCGAATTCCTGCAGCAGGCGGCGCCCGGCGGGCAGGGCCGGCATTTGCGCTTGATCAAAGGCAGCCATATCGTCGTCAAGCGCTTGTTCGAGCATGATCATGCGTACATCTTCCAGCATCCGGACGGGCGCATCGTGTTTGCCATTCCGTATGAGCACGATTTCACCCTGATCGGCACCACCGATCTCGACTATCACGGCGACAGTGGCAAGGTGGAAATCGACGGCGAGGAAATTCGTTACTTGTGCGAGCTTTCCAGTTACTATTTCAGCAAGCCCGTCAATCCAGAAGACGTGGTCTGGACGTATGCGGGCGTGCGCCCGCTGGTGGAAGACGCGGCGGCCGATGCCAAGGCCGTCACGCGCGATTACCGCTTTGAGCTGGACCGGGAAGGCGCGCCGCTGCTGAGTGTTTTTGGCGGCAAGATCACCACGTTTCGCAAGCTGGCGGAGGAAGCGCTCGATGTGCTCGCACCGTTGCTGGCGCCGGCGCCAGGCAATGCGCTGCCGGCCTGGACGGCCAACGCCTGCCTGCCCGGCGGCGACGTGTTCGGCAGCACGCCGCAGAACCGCTCCGTGCGCGAGTTCGGCCAGTTCGTGCGGGGCTTGCAGCGCGAATACGCGTGGCTGCCGGCGCCGCTGGTGGCGCGCTATGCACGCGCCTACGGCACGCGCATCCACGTGCTGCTGGCCGGGCGGGCGGAGATGGCGGCCATGGGCGAGGAAATCGCCGCCGGCCTGTACGCGGCGGAAGTGGACTATTTGCGGCGCCATGAATGGGCCGTCAGCGCGGCCGACATGCTGTGGCGGCGCTCCAAGCTGGGCCTGCACCTGCCGCGCGAAACGGCGGGCACGCTCGACGCCTGGCTGTTGCAGCATCCGTTGTCGTCGTAAGCAGCACACGTAAGCGACCGCGCCCCGCAGAGGGCGCGGCGAAGAATAAGAACACATCACTGGAGGAGAAGCGCGTGCAACTGGTACTGGACAAGATCAGCAGGAAGCAGGGGGCTGACGATTATTTATATCCGATGTCGCTGGCATTGGTGCCGGGCGCCATCAACGTCTTGCTGGGCACCACGCGTGCCGGCAAGACGACCCTGATGCGCGTGATGGCGGGGCTGGACAAGCCCAGCGGGGGCACGGTCACGGCCGATGGCGTCGACGTGACGGGCGTGCCCGTCAGCCGCCGCAACCTGGCCATGGTGTACCAGCAATTCATCAATTATCCGGCCTTCACCGTCTACGACAATATCGCTTCGCCCTTGCGTTTGCGCAAGGTGCCCGAGGAACAGATCCGCACCAAGGTGCAGGCGCTGGCCGAGCGCCTGCACATCACGCCCTACCTGCAGCGCACGCCGGGAGAGTTGTCCGGCGGGCAGCAGCAGCGCACGGCGCTGGGGCGCGCGCTGATCAAGGATGCATCGTTGCTGCTGCTCGACGAGCCCCTGGTGAACCTCGACTACAAACTGCGCGAGGAATTGCGCCGCGAATTGACGGAATTGTTTTCCAGCGGCAGCACGACGGTCGTGTACGCGACGACGGAGCCGCTGGAAGCGCTGCAGCTGGGCGGCCACGTTGCCGTGCTGCACGAAGGACGCTTGCTGCAGCAGGGGCCGACCCTGGACGTCTTCAACGCCCCCAATTCCATCGATGTGGCGCGCACCTTCAGCGACCCGCCCATCAACCTGATTCCCGCCCGCGTGAGCGCCGATGGCGTGGCGCAGGCGGCCGACGGCCTGTCGATACACCTGAGCGGCGCGCAGCGCGCCCGCCTGGCGGGCCGCACGGACGTGATCCTCGGCGTGCGCGCGCACAGCCTGCATTTATCTCCCCAGTCCGAAGGCGACGTGGCCATCGCCGCTACGGTGGACCTGGCGGAAATCAGCGGCTCGGAAACCTATGTGCATGCGCGCCGCGGCGACCTGGCCCTGGTGGCGCAGCTCGGCGGCGTGCACAATCTGGAGATCGGCAGCGCCTGCACCGTGTATTGCCAGCCGCATGCCTTGCTGATCTTCGCCGATGACGGCGGGCTGCTGTTCGCTCCTGCGCAGGGAGGAGTCTGACATGGCGCGCATCGAACTGGTGGACCTGGCTCACGCCTACAAACCGAACCCGGCGGCACCCGCCGACTATGCGCTGCGGCCCATGAGCATGGAATGGCATGACGGCGGCGCCTATGCCTTGCTGGGGCCGTCCGGCTGCGGCAAGACGACCTTGCTCAATATTATCTCCGGCCTCGTGAAACCGTCGCATGGCAAGGTGCTGTTCGACGGCAAGGATGTGACGCAGCTGCCGACGGAAGCACGCAATATCGCGCAAGTGTTCCAGTTTCCCGTCATCTACGACACCATGACCGTGCACGACAACCTGGCGTTTCCGCTGCGCAATCGCGGCTGGAAAGAGAGCGAGGTGAAAAAGCGCGTGCAGCAGGTGGCGCAGATGCTGGAATTGACGGGCGACTTGAAACTGCGCGCCAGCGGCTTGTCCGTGGACGCCAAGCAAAAGATTTCGCTGGGGCGGGGGCTCGTGCGCCCCGACGTGGCGGCCGTGCTGTTCGACGAACCGCTGACGGTGATCGATCCGCATTTGAAATGGCTGCTGCGCCGGAAACTCAAGGAAATCCATCACGAATTGAAGTTATCGTTGATCTACGTCACGCACGATCAGGTGGAAGCCTTGACCTTTGCCGACCAGGTGGTCGTCATGACGCAGGGCGAAGTGGTGCAGACGGGCAGCGCGCAGGCGCTGTTCGAGGAACCCGAGCATACGTTTGTCGGCTATTTCATCGGCAACCCGGGCATGAACTTGCTCGATTGCAGCCTGGACGATGGCGGCGTGCGCGTGGCGGGGCAGCTGCTGGCCGTGTCCGCCGCCGCCCGCGCGGCCCTGGCTGGCGCGCAAGGGAAAATCACGCTGGGCGTGCGGCCCGAATTCGTCGCATGCCTGAAGGCGGGCGAGGGCGGTGCGGGCAGCGATCACTGCCTGGACGCCACGGTGACGGCCGTGCGCAACATGGGCACGCATTACCTGGCGGAATTCCAGCTGGGCGGCGCGACGGTGGCAGCCAAGCTGCGCGCCATCGATGCCGTCGCCGGTGATGCTGTGCGGCTGCATTTTCCGCCGCAACGCACCTTGTTCTATGTCAACGATAAGCGGGTGGCCTGATGATACATAACGGTAAAACCGATAACAACCGCCGCGCCTGGCTATTGATCTTGCCCGTGCTGCTGTGCGTGGCCTTTTCCGCCATCCTGCCCCTGATGACGGTGGTCAATTATTCCGTGCAGGACATTCTGAGTCCCACGCAAAAGGTCTTCGTCGGCACGGAATGGTTCCGCATGGTCATGCTCGACGGCGACCTGCACAGCGCCTTGCTGCGCCAGCTGCTGTTTTCCGGCTCCGTGCTGGCGATCCAGATTCCGCTCGGTATCCTGATCGCCCTGTGCATGCCGGCCGATGGCTGGAAGGCGTCGCTGGCGCTGGTGCTGATCGCGCTGCCCTTGCTGATTCCCTGGAACGTGGTGGGCACCATCTGGCAAATCTTTGGCCGCGGCGACATCGGCCTGATGGGCTATACCCTGAACCAATTGGGTTTTGACTACAATTACAACGGCAATTCGCTCGACGCCTGGCTGACGGTGATGGTGATGGATATCTGGCACTGGACGCCGCTGGTCGTGCTGCTGTGCTATGCGGGCTTGCGCGCCATTCCCGACGCGTATTACCAGGCGGCACGCATCGACGGCGCCTCGCGCCTGGCCGTGTTCCGCTACATCCAGCTGCCGAAACTGCGCAATGTGCTGATGATCGCCGTCTTGCTGCGCTTCATGGATAGTTTCATGATCTACACGGAGCCGTTCGTGCTGACGGGCGGCGGACCGGGCAATGCGACCACGTTCCTGTCGCAATACCTGACGCAAAAGGCCGTGGGCCAGTTCGACCTGGGGCCGGCCTCGGCCTTCTCACTGATCTATTTCCTCATCATCCTGCTGTTCTGCTTTGTGCTGTACACGTGGATGCAGCGCGTCGGCACGGGAGACCAGAAATGATGCACAAGAAAATGAGCAGCACCATCCTGATCGTCTTTTTGCTGGGCTCGCTGTTGCCCATCTACTGGATGCTCAATATGTCGCTCAAGACCAACGAGGAAATCGTCGGGGTCTTGAGCCTGTGGCCCCAGCAATTGACGTTCGCCAACTACCACACGATTTTTACCGACCGTTCGTGGTACAGCGGCTACATCAATTCCATGATTTACGTGGCCTTGAACATGGTCATGTCGGTCACGGTCGCCTTGCCGGCCGCGTATGCGTTTTCCCGCTATAACTTTGTCGGCGATAAACATCTGTTCTTCTGGTTGTTGACCAACCGCATGACGCCGCCCGCTGTTTTCCTCGTACCGTTCTTCCAGCTGTATTCGACGGTGGGCCTGATGGATACGCATCTGGCCGTGGCGCTCGCGCACATGGTCTTCAACGTGCCGCTGGCCGTGTGGATACTGGAAGGTTTCATGTCCGGCGTGCCGAAGGAAATCGACGAGACGGCGTATATCGACGGCTACAGCTTCCCCCGCTTCTTCATCCGCATTTTCTTGCCGATGATCAAGTCCGGCGTGGGCGTGACGGCGTTCTTCTGCTTCATGTTCAGCTGGGTGGAGTTGCTGCTGGCGCGCACCTTGACTTCCGTCAATGCCAAGCCGATTGCCGCCACCATGACGCGCACGGTGTCGGCGGCCGGCATGGACTGGGGCGTGCTGGCTGCGGCCGGCGTCTTGACCATCGTGCCCGGCGCGCTGGTGATCTGGTTCGTGCGGCATTACATTGCCAAGGGTTTTGCGATGGGGAGGGTGTGATATGGAAAACAATACCGATAGCACAGCCAGCCTGTTCGGCTGGATGGCGTGGACGCCGGAAGTGGCCATCTTCTTCATTTGCATCGGCTTGATGCTGGCCGGCATGACGGTGTGGCAAATCCGCTCGCCCAGCATCGAACGAAAAGGTTTCCTGCCGATGCCGACGACGCGCGGCGACCGCCTGTTCATCGGGCTGTTGACGGCCGCGTATGTCAATCTGGCCTGGGCGGGATTTACGGAAATGCAGCAGGCCATCGGGGCTGCGATTAGTTTTGTCTTGTTGGTAATTGTAATGCGTTGGGGATGACCGGCTTGCCGGTGTTGATGGAGGCCGGACCGTCAGCAGGCGGCCGGCAATAAAATAAAAGGAGATTCACGATGAAATTGAAGTTCACGGTCTTCGCGGCTGCGGCCATGCTCGTGTCGAACGCGGCCCTGGCCGACGCCAAGCAGGCGCAAACCTGGATCGACAAGGAATTCCAGCCATCCAGCCTGAGCAAGCAGCAACAGCTTGCTGAAATGAAATGGTTCATCGATGCGGCGGCCAAGCTGAAAGCCAAGGGCATCAAGGAAATTTCCGTGGTCTCGGAAACCATCGACACCCACGTCTACGAATCGAAGACCCTGGCCAAGGCCTTCGAGGAAATCACGGGCATCAAAGTGCGCCACGACATCATCCAGGAAGGCGACGTGGTGGAAAAGCTGCAAACGTCGATGCAGTCGGGCAAGAGCATTTATGACGGCTGGATTTCCGATTCCGACCTGATCGGCACCCACTACCGCTATGGCGCCGTCGAGCCGCTGTCCGACTACATGGCCGCCAAGGGCAAGGAATTCACGAATCCCGGCCTGGACTTGAAAGATTTCATCGGCATCAGTTTTACGACGGCGCCGGACGGCAAGGTGTATCAATTGCCCGACCAGCAATTCGCCAACCTGTACTGGTTCCGCGCCGACTGGTTCGCGCGCAAGGATTTGCAAGCCAAGTTCAAGGCCAAGTATGGCTACGAGCTGGGCGTGCCGCAAAACTGGTCCGCCTACGAAGACATCGCCGATTTCTTCACCAATGACGTGAAGGAACTGGACGGCAAGAAAGTGTATGGCCACATGGATTACGGCAAGAAAGATCCATCCCTGGGCTGGCGCTTCACCGATGCGTGGCTGTCGATGGCTGGCGCGGCCGACAAGGGCATTCCGAACGGCATGCCGGTCGACGAGTGGGGCATCAAGGTGGCGGCCGACAAGTGCACGCCCGTGGGCGCGTCGATGTCGCGCGGCGGCGCCACCAATTCGCCGGCGGCCGTCTTTGCGCTGACGAAATATATCGACTGGATGAAGAAATACGCGCCGCCGCAGGCGAACGGCATGAATTTCTCGGAATCGGGCCCTGTGCCGGCGCAGGGCGAAATCGCCCAGCAAATCTTCTGGTACACGGCATTTACGGCCGGCATGACGAAACCGGGCTTGCCAGTAGTCAACAAGGACGGCACGCCGAAATGGCGCATGGCGCCGTCGCCGCACGGCCCGTACTGGAAAGAGGGCATGCAGAACGGCTATCAGGACGTCGGTTCCTGGTTCCTGTTCAAGTCCACGCCGGACGACCGCAAGGCCGCCGCCTGGCTGTACGCGCAATTCGTCACGTCGAAAACCGTATCGCTGAAGAAATCCATCGTCGGCCTGACCTTCATCCGCGATTCCGACATCCGCCACGATTACTTCACGAAACATGCGAACGAGTACGGCGGCTTGATCGAGTTCTACCGCAGCCCCGCCCGCGTGGCGTGGACGCCGACGGGCAACAACGTGCCCGACTATCCGAAGCTGGCCCAGCTGTGGTGGAAGAACGTGGCCACGGCCATCACGGCGGAAAAAACGCCGCAAGCCGCCATGGATAACCTGGCCGAGGAAATGGACCAGGTCATGGCGCGATTGCAGCGGGCCGGCATGAAGGCGTGCGCACCGAAGCTCAATCCGAAGGTCGATCCGAACCAGTATCTGTCGGACCAGCACGCGCCATGGAAAAAGCTGGCGAATGAAAAGCCGAAGGGTGAAACGATTGCCTACGATAAATTATTGCAGGCTTGGAAAGAAGGCAAGGTAAAGTAGTCGTGTAGACTTCTGCCGCCGCTTTCCCGGGGCACGGGCGCTTGTCCGTGCCCTTTTTTTCACTGTATAGCTGTAGTAGCGACCATGACCAAATACATACTTGCTTTAGACCAGGGCACCACCAGTTCGCGCGCCATCCTGTTCGACCATGCGGGCCGGCCGCACGCCAGCGCGCAGCGCGAATTCCGCCAGATTTTCCCCCAGCCTGGCTGGGTCGAGCATGACGCGAACGAAATCTGGGCCTCGCAAGAGGGCGTGCTGCAGCAGGTGCTGCGCGACAGCGGCGTGGCGGCAAGCGACGTGGCCGCCATCGGCGTGACCAACCAGCGCGAAACGACGGTGCTGTGGGACCGCGCCACGGGCGAGCCCGTTGCCAATGCCATCGTCTGGCAAGACCGGAGAAATGCGGCTTACTGTGAGCAGCTGGTCGAGCAGGGCAAGGCAGACTTGATCCAGCGCAAGACGGGTCTCGTGCTGGACGCTTATTTTTCCGCCACCAAACTCAAATGGCTGCTCGACAACGTGGAGGGCGCCCGCGCGCGCGCCGAGCGGGGCGAGCTGGCCTTTGGCACCGTCGACAGCTGGCTGATCTACAAAATGAGCGGCGCCCACTTGACGGACACGAGCAACGCGGCGCGCACCATGCTGTTCAACATTCATACCTTGCAATGGGACACGGATTTGCTGGCGCTGCTGGACATTCCCGCCTCGCTGCTGCCCGACGTCGTGCCATCGAGCGGCGTGGCTGCGCACACCTACGTTGACCTGCTGGGCGTGGCCGTGCCCATCGCCGGCATCGCGGGCGACCAGCAGGCGGCCACCTTCGGCCAGGCTTGCCTGAAGCCGGGCATGGCGAAGAATACCTACGGCACGGGCTGCTTCATGCTGATGAACGTGGGCAAGCGTCCGCTGCCATCGAAAAACCGGTTGCTGACGACCGTGGGCTGGAGCCTGGGTCCTGATGCAAATCAAACGGATTACTTGCTCGAAGGCAGCGCCTTCATCGCGGGTGCGGCCGTGCAATGGATGCGCGACGGCATCGGCATCATCCGCGACCCGTCCGAAGTGGAAGCGCTGGCCACCAGCGTGCCCGACTCGGGCGGCCTGGTCTTCGTGCCCGCCTTCGCGGGCCTCGGCGCGCCGTACTGGGACCCGTATGCGCGCGGCACCCTGATCGGCATCACGCGCGGCACGGGCAAGGCGCACATCGCGCGCGCGGCATTGGAGGGCGTGGCCTACCAGAACGTGGACGTGCTGTCCGCCATGCAGGACGACGCGGGCATTGCTCTAAGTGAATTGCGCGTGGACGGTGGCGCGGCCCGCAACGACATGCTGATGCAGTTCCAGGCCGACATCCTCAATGTGCCCGTGGTGCGCCCCGTGGTGACGGAAACGACAGCCCTGGGCGCCGCCTACCTGGCGGGCCTGGCCGTGGGCTTCTGGGCCTCGCAGGAAGAAATCGCCGCCCAATGGCAGGTGGGACGCCGATTCGAACCAGCCATGGCGGCCGACGAGCGCCTGACGCGCTTGCATAAATGGCAGCGCGCCGTGGAGCGCTCGCGCGACTGGAGCGAGTGAGCCAGGGAATCAGCCGGGATCAGTGCCGTATGAAATACACGGCGTAACCCACCGTTTCGCGCGGCACGGAATACAGGTCGCGCAGCTCGACATACGGCGCGTGCACGTTGCCGCTGACGGTGATGCCGGCCCGCTCCAAAGCCAGGCGGAAGCGGGGCACGTGAAAGTATTGCGTGGCGACCATGGCGGTCTTCCAGCCGTGTGCGCGCATGAGAAGCGCCGCGTTGCGGGCCGTGGCGTCCGTGGTCCAGCCTTGATTATCCTCAATAATGACGCCGGCCGGCACGCCGCGCTTGAGCAGATAGCGGGCCATCGATGCGGCCTCGTCAAAACCTTCCTTGCCCGTCGCCCCGCTGACGAGGATGCGCGGTGCCCGGCCGGCCTGGAATTGCGTCAGCGCCGCGTCGAGCCGCGCCTGCAGGCGGGGGCTGGGCGTGCCGTCCGGCAGGATCGTATTGCCCGGCACGACGATCACGTCGGCCGGGGCCAGCTGGTCGTTGAGGCCCGCCAGCACCAGGGCGGCGGTGGCCAGCGAGAACGTGGCAGAGCTGGCCAAGCCCAGGAGCGTAAGTTTTCGCATCATTCGCAATGCCTTGACGTTTTTCCTGGGGCGGAATGGATATGGCCCTTGCGCAAGCGGATTGCCGCATAAGTCAGCAGTGGCTGGAGTAGCCAGCGAACCAGCCGTTTCAATGTTGGGCGTGTGGCAATGAAGTTGGCGAAGGGAGGACTGGTGCGGTAATAGCACGCCACAAACCAGCGTCCGCCAATAGATTGCAGCAGATGCCGATCACGCCAATGCCGCAATACATTGATTTCGCTTGCAAAAGGTGTTCCGAATGCCGCCGTGGCGATGAAGCATGCCGAAGAATTGATCGAGGCGAGATTATTCTGGATGTCGATATTGCGCGGCGCGAGTTGGGCGGCTTTTTCCAGAAAAGCCCGTGCCTCGTCTTTTTTCTTGTGTCCTTCCCATAAAATCAGCCCCTTCAGATTGAGAGAGATCGGGTTTTCGGGAAATAGCTCCAGCGAACGGTCGATATATTGCAGTGCCAGATCCATATCGGCCGATTGCGGCACTTTAAAACCTATGTTTGTACCGTAGATTTTCTTATTCTCGCGCAGCAATCGCATCATTTGCTTCGCTTGATAGTGATACTGGTCGGATTCGGCCTTGTCGGCAGCCAGCTTTGCCTCTTCGGCACGTCGCGCAGCCTGTGTATTGTTGAATTGGCTTAACCCATCGCGCGCTTTTATTTCCAGATCCAGCAAGCCTGCATGGTAAGGATCAAGCAGCAGCCCCTGCTCAACGTACTGCATGGCTTTGCCATAGAGTCCTTTTGCAATCGAGCGCTCCGCCATGACGCACAAGGTTTGTGGGGTGGGGCTGGATGCCGCCTCATGGCTGCGCTCATGTGAATTGTGACAATAGGGACAGGTAAATGTGGATGCCTGGTCTTCTACGTCCAGATTCGCTCCACATTGTGTGCATTCAAATACAGCTAAAGCCATCTCGGTCGTGTTCCGTTAGCGTGGAAAAGGACACAGCCTTTTAAACTGTGTAATTCTAAAACTCTAACGTATCTGACGGCCGGTGTCAGGGAAAGATAATGGGATGGCTGAAAATATTTTCAAGCATCCGGTACTTTCCATCAAGGTGTAATTGAAATTGTTCTCGCACGCTGGTTCGACAGATAAATATTGTCCTTTTCCAGCGGCTTGCCCTCGCGCACGGCATCGAGCCAGTCCTGCGTGCTGGCGACGGCGGCGAAATTCGAGTGGAACACGGTGCAAAAGACGCGGTGGATTTCCTCGGCGCTGGCCGTGCCGCCCGCATTGGCGTAGGGCAGGGTGCCGCTGGCGTCCTGCAGGAACTCGACTTGCAAGCCGTCGTGCGCGGCGTGGTAGATGGTGGCGGCGTCGCAGTTGTGTGTCATGTAGCCGGTCACCGTCAGGGTGTCGATGCCGTGGCGCTCCAGCCAAGCGCGCAAGTCCGTGCCCGCAAACGCGCTGCCCATGGTCTTGTTGATGCGGTGGTCGGCGGCAAAGGAGGCCACTTGCGGGTGCAGCTGCCAGCCGTCGCTGCCTTTTGCAAAGATGGGGGAGGTTTCCGGCGCATCGTGCTGGACGACGATGACGGGCACGCCGGCGGCGCGGGCGGCGGCCATGGCGGCGACGATGTTCGGCAGGGAAATGTCGACAGATGGATATTCGATCGGCATGTCGCCCGTGAAGTATTCGTTTTGCACGTCGATGACGAGCAGGGCGCGGCGCGGTGCGGTAGTGGTGGACATACTTGACTCCTGAATGGTTGAAAGAGGAAGGACTTCCCCGATACCGCCATTTTCAAGCGGCGCGCTGCAAACAAAAAGTGGCCCGAAGGCCTATCTGCGATAAAATCGGGCCATGACTGCTATCCCTACTTTGTCCCCCTTGAGCGTGGCCGTGATCGCCTTCGACGGCATGACGCCATTCCACCTGTCCGTGCCTTGCCTCGTGTTTGGCGCCCAGACGGACGAGGCCGATCTGCCGCCTTTCCACGTGCGCGTCTGCGCCGCCGACCCCGCGCCCTTGCGCACGGCGGCCGGCTTCGGCATCACGCCCGAGTTCGGCCTGGAAGGGCTGGACGGCGCCGACATCGTCATCATGCCGGCCTGGCACGACGATTGCCGCGACGCGGCGCCATCCCTGGTCGCGGCGCTGCAGGCGGCCAGCGGGCGCGGCGCGCGCATGGTGGGCCTGTGCCTGGGCGCGTTTCCCCTGGCGCAGGCGGGCTTGTTGGATGGCAAGAGCGCGGCCACGCACTGGGGCATGGCGGACCGGCTGGCGGCCCGCTACCCCAAAGTCAAGGTGGACCGGGAAGTGCTGTACGTGGACGATGGCGGCGTGCTCACGTCGGCCGGCGTGGCGGCCGGCCTCGATTGCTGTCTGTATCTGCTGCGCCAGCTGGCGGGCGCCGAGGTGGCCAACCGGGTGGCGCGCCGGCTGCTGGTGGCGCCGCACCGCCAGGGCGGGCAGGCGCAGTTCATCGCGCGTCCGCTGCCCGTATCCGGCAGCGAAGGGCGCTTTGCCGATGTGCTCGCCTGCGTGACGGCCAACCTGGGCCAGGCGCACAGCATCGACGCGCTGGCCGAGCGGGCCGCCATGAGCCGGCGCAATTTCACGCGCCACTTCCGCCAGGCGACGGGCACGTCGTTCAAGCAATGGCTACTGAACCAGCGTCTTGCGCATGCGCAAAGCCTGCTGGAAAAAAGCGCGGCCTCGATCGATGTCGTGGCGCAGGAGGCCGGTTTCGGCACGGCCCTGTCGCTGCGCCAGCATTTCCGGGCCAGCTTGCAGACGTCGCCGTCGGCGTACCGCAAGCTGTTCCGGCAGCAATCAGGCCGGGTCGGGCAGCCAGAGCGTTGATGTGTCCCGGCTGCCGTTGGCCAGCTGGGCGCTGACATCGATTTGCCGCGCGATGAAGGCGGCCGGTTCGAAGGTGTAGCGTTCCTGGAACGAGACGGTTTCCGCGCTCATCAGTTCAGCATACGTCTGCATCAGGGTCGAGGCGCAAACATGCTTGCCTTGCTCCAGGTAGGTGTCGATGGCGGCCAGCAGCACGGGGTAATCGGCATTCTCCTTGTTGCCGCCAAAGTTGAACGACAATTGCCCGCAGGCGCGCCAGATGGGGTCAAGTTCCCCGTCCGGCACCGTCTGCGCGCGCAGCCATTGCAAGGCCTTCAATGGCGGGCCGCCAAACGACGGCGGTGAAATGATGGCCTGGATGGCCACCTTGACGGCGTCATCGATTCTGCCCGCGCGCACATACTGGCCATGCAGCAAGGTCAGGGCGTCCGTGTATTCGGGCACGATGGCCAGCGCCGCTTCCAGCAGCGCGATGGCGGCGTCCGGCTTGCGCTGCGCAATCAATTCCTTGGCTTCCAGGAAGGCGGCGCGCGGCGAGGCGGGGTCGTCGGCCAGCGTCGGTGTGGCGACATACTCGTCTTCTGCCGTTGCGTAGGCTTGCAGGAACGCCGCCAGGCTGGAAAAGTGCGGCTGGATGCGCCACTCGTCGTGCCATGTTTCGACGACGATGGGTTCCGCCGCTTCGCGCCCGATGGGCCAGTACAGGCCGAACGTGTCGCCATTGCCCAGCGCGCCTTCAAAGAACGGGGTGAAGCCGAGCGGCGGATACGCTGTCGCGTGTTGCCAGTCTTGTTCGACCGAGATGGGGGCGAGGTTTGCAGGTAGTTGCATGGAGGTTGCAGAGGATAAAACGCCAGTGTAGAGCAAGAGCGCGTCCACCGGCGTTCCCCATCGCGGCAAGTGGGCAGGGGTAGGGCAAGTGAAGGGCAAGGCCCTTCAGTCGCGTTCCGGCACCGGCACGTTGAAGCCGTTCAAGGTGGTCGAGACCAGCGCGTACAGGCCCACCAGATAGATCAGCTCGTTGGTGCCGTGCTGGCCGAAGGTGGCCAGCGCCAGCCGGTACAGCGGCTCCGGCAGCGTGCCGCCGCCGCTGAGCGCGTAAGCCAGGTCGTAGGCGATGCTCTCATGCTGGTCCAGGTCGACGGGCTTGACGTCGGCCACCAGCGTGGCCAGGCGCTCGGCCGACATGCCTTCGCGCTCCGCGACGGCGATGTGGGCGTAGATTTCATAGGCGGCGTTGTAGCGCGCGCCGACCACCAGGATGGCAATCTGGCGCACCTTGTCGGGCAGCGTGGCGTTGGCCGTCATGGCCAGGGTCAGGTCCCAGATGGCCTTGCCGATGGCCGGTTCGTGCAGCCATGGATTCCATGGCCCCATCAGGGCGCCGTCTTCGCGCACGGCGATGAAATCGTTGAAATTGCTGGTGATGCCTTTGCGCATATCGTCGTACAGCGGCTGCTGTTCGGGCGTCAGGTCTTTCGGAGCGATCAGGGGCAGGCGCATGGGAACTCCTTGCTGGGTAGGTGGGCGGTGGGCGGCGGTAGCCAGCAGCCAGTATAGCCAGCCAGCGTGGCAGGCGGCGCCCGTTCGCTGTGCGCCTACTTGCGCGGCTCGTGAATACGGAATTTCTTCACGACACCTGCCTGGTCGAACATGACGGCCACTTCGCGCGTGCCTTTTTCGCCCAGCAGGGGGATCAGCCGCGTCACCTTGGGCGCTTGCAGCTGGTTCTTGTAGACCCAGACTTCATAGCCGGGATCGAAGCTGACGACGGTGGCGTTGCCCAGCGCCGCGTCGAGGTCGAGGCGGGTGGTCTTGCCGACCTTGATGTTCTGATAGATGGCGCCATTGTCGGGCGCGCGGTTGACCTTGTATTCACTGGCGGTGCACATGGCCACGGCCAGGCCCGCGAGGCAGGAAGCTGCCAGTTTGATCAATGTGTTCATAGGGACTCCCGGTGTGCATCACTGCTTCCAATCTCAGAGGGGACGGGCGTGATGTCATGCCGGGAGTGTGCTTGCGTCGCCACGAATGTGCTACAAGATTATACAAAGGCGCAAAATCTGATGCCGGTGGTACCGGCTGGCGGTACTTTTAGCGGTTCTGCAGCACGTCGGTCGACAGCGCCAGGGTTTCCTTGATTTCTTCCATCACCACATAGCTTTTCGATTGCGCGGCGCCGGGCAGCTGCAGCAGCATGTCGCCCAGCAGCTTGCGGTATTCGGCCATTTCATGGATGCGCGCCTTGATCAGGTAATCGAAGTCGCCCGACACCAGGTGGCATTCCTGCACTTCGGGAATCTGCAGCACTTCGCGGCGGAATTGCTCGAAGGCGGACGCCGACTTTTGATTGAGAGTAATCTCTACAAAGACGAGCAGCTTGGCGCCCAGCGCGGCCGGGTTCACCTTGGCGTGGTAGCCCGTGATGACGCCGTCGCGCTCCATGCGCTTGACCCGCTCGATGCAGGGCGTGATGGACAGCCCCACCTGTTCACCGAGGTCTTTCATCGAGATGCGGCCATCCTGTTGCAGGATGCGCAGGATGTGGCGATCCAGCTTGTCGAGGCCACGTGCCGATTCTTTAAGGATTCTCATGATTTATTGCTGAATATCTCGATTTATACGTGAACAAATACTGGCTCTTTCCCAATATGATAGCGGTTAATCTGGCGTCAGCCTAAAAAAATATAATGAGGAAACTATGCGTATCGTGATTCTGGGTAGCGGCGTCATCGGCGTCACCAGTGCTTACTATCTGGCCAAGGCAGGACATGAGGTGACAGTTATCGACCGCCAGCCGGGCCCGGCACTGGAAACCAGCTTCGCGAATGCGGGGCAAATCTCGCCCGGCTACGCTTCGCCATGGGCCGCGCCCGGCATTCCCCTGAAAGCCGTGAAGTGGATGATGCAGCGCCACGCGCCGCTGGCCATCTCGCTCGACGGCAGCGCCGCCCAGCTGAAATGGATGTGGCAGATGTTGCGTAATTGCACACCGGAAGCGTATGCGGTGAACAAGGAACGCATGGTGCGCCTGGCCGAATACAGCCGCGACTGCTTCAAGGTGCTGCGCGCCGAAGCGGGCATCACGTATGAAGGCCGCCAGCAAGGCACGATGCAATTGTTCCGTACCGAAAAGCAATACAACGACGCCGCCAAGGATATCGAAGTGTTGAAAGACGCGGGCGTGCCGTATGAGGTGCTGCAGCGCAACGAACTGTCGCGCGCGGAACCGGCCCTGGAAGCCGTCAAGGACAAGCTGTTCGGCGGCTTGCGCCTGCCCAACGATGAAACGGGCGATTGCCAGCTGTTTACCACGCGCCTGTCCGAAATGGCCGTGGCGCTGGGCGTGAAGTTCCGCTATGGCGTGTCCATCGATGCCTTGCTGACGCAGGGCGATGAGATTGCTGGCGTGCAATGTGGTGCGGAAATCGTCAAGGCCGATTCCTACGTCGTGGCGCTCGGTTCCTACTCGACGGGCTTCATGAAGCCGCTGCTGGACATCCCCGTGTATCCGCTGAAGGGCTATTCGATCACCGTGCCTATCGTCAACGCGGCCAAGGCGCCCGTGTCGACCATCCTCGATGAAACCTATAAAATCGCCGTGACGCGCTTCGACGACCGCATCCGCGTGGGCGGCATGGCGGAAATCGCCGGCTACAACCTGAACCTGAACCCGCGCCGCCGCGAAACGCTGGAGATGGTCGTCAACGACCTGTTCCCCGGCGGCGGCAACACGGCCGAGGCGACTTTCTGGACGGGCTTGCGTCCGATGACGCCGGACGGCACGCCGATCGTCGGCCGCACGCCGCTGCGCAACCTGTTCCTGAACACGGGCCACGGCACCCTGGGCTGGACCATGTCCTGCGGTTCGGCGCAATTGCTGGCCGACCTGATGTCGTCGAAAAAGCCGGCCATCCTGGCCGACGACCTGTCCGTCAGCCGCTACAGCGGCGCGCAGGGCCAGGGCAAACTGCAACACGCGGCGGCTTGAGATGGCGGCCAGCATGCCTCCCAAGGAACGTAGTGGCGCCATCCTGACGGTGGATCTTGATGCCGTGCGCGCCAACTACCGCTTGTTGCGCGACAAGGCGCACCCGGCCGCCTGTTCCGCCGTCGTCAAATCCGACGCGTATGGCCTCGGTGCCGCGCAAGTGGGCGCGGCCCTGTATGAAGAAGGTTGCCGCCATTTCTTCGTCGCCCACCTGGAAGAGGGCATCAGCCTGCGCCCGCACGTGGCGCCGGATGCGGCCATCTTCGTGCTGCACGGCCCGCCCGTCGACACGGAAGGCGAATTCACGGCCCACGGCTTGACGCCCGTACTCAACAGCGAGCCGCAGGTGGCGGGCTGGCGCAGGCACGCCAAGGCGCTGGGCACCACCCTGGACGCCATCGTGCAGGTGGACACGGGCATGTCGCGCATGGGCCTGTCGCCGCAGGAAATCGACGCCTGGCTGCTGGATCCGCACTTTCTCGACGGCATCAAGGTGCGCTACATCATGAGCCACCTGGCTTGCGCCGACGAGCGCGCCAACCCGATGAATGGCGAGCAGCTGGCCCGTTTCACCGCCATCCGCGCCCGTTTGCCGCAATACCGCGCCAGCCTGGCCAATTCCTCGGGCATCTTCCTGTCGCCCGATTACCACTTCGACCTGGTGCGTCCGGGCGCGGCCCTGTACGGCATCGGGCCGCAGGGCGGCGAGCCGAATCCGCTGCGCTCCGTGGTGCGGCTGCAGGGCAAGGTCATGCAGACGCGCACGATTGCCGCCGGCGACCACGTGGGCTACAGCCGCCGCTACACGGCCAGCGAGCCGCGCCAGGTGGCGACCATTTCCGTCGGTTATGCCGATGGCTGGCTGCGCAGCATGAGCAACCAGGGCCTGGCCATCGTCGATGGCGTGAAAGTGCCGCAGATCGGCGCCATTTCCATGGATTCGATTACGCTGGACGTCAGCGCCATCGACCAGGAGCGCGTCGCGCCGGGCAGCCTGGTCGACCTGATCTGCGCCGAACACCCGGTCGACGCCGTGGCGGCCATGGCCAATACCATCGGCTATGAGGTGCTGACGAACCTGGGCGGACGCTACTACCGCGAGTATCAAGGCCTGGCGCAGTCCGCACGCTAGCGCGCAAAACCGATAATTGTGTGGCAAGATAGCCCTGGTGTGAGCTTCACTCCAGGGCTTTCTTTTAACCGTTATCGGGGACTTTCATGAGCCAATATCAAGTCGCAATCATCGTCGGCAGCCTGCGCAAGGATTCCTTCAACCGCAAGCTGGCCGACGCCCTCATCAAGCTGGCGCCGCCCGAGTTTTCCTTTAAACATATCGAGATCGGCGACTTGCCGCTGTACAACCAGGACGACGATGGCGCGCAGGCCGAGCAGGTGCTGCGCCTGAAATCCGACATTTCCGCATCGCAAGCCTTGCTCTTCCTCACCCCCGAATACAACCGCTCGATCCCCGGCGTGCTGAAAAATGCCCTCGACCACGGCTCGCGCCCGTATGGCCAGAGCGTGTGGGGCGGCAAGCCCGGTGCCGTGCTGGGCGTCTCCGTGGGTGCCACGGGCACGGCGCTGGCGCAGCAGCATTTGCGCAATGTGCTCGCCTACCTGGACGTGCCGCTGCTGGGGCAGCCTGAAATGTTTATCCAGGCCAAGGACGGCCTGTTCGACGAGCACGGCGGCATCGGCCCGGCCAGCCTGGGTTTCTTCCAGGGCTGGATGCAGCGTTACACGGACTGGGTCCGCAAGCACGCCATCCACGCTTGATGCATATCAAGGCGGCAGCGCCCAGCGTTGCCGCTTGTTCATATTCTTTGACCATGGATGCCAGGATTTCAATATTGGCACGGGTGTCTCGGTATAATGCGCCCTTTCTTTAGCGCAATACTTTCTTCTTGCCGACTCCATGTGGACTAAACCTGTTCTGCGCATGAACTTGCGCCGTTTGATCGTGCTTGTGGCCTTTGCCAGCGCCCTGGTGTCCCTGGCCAATACCTTCTATGCCAGCTACAGCGTGCAGCGCCAGCTGCTGATCGATACCACCCTGGAGGCGAACCACGCCTACGCCAGCAAGCTGGCCAGCACGGCCGAGGACTTCCTGCAGTCGGCGCGCCAGCAGCTGGCCTACAGCGCCGGCAGCCTGCCCTCGCGCATGGACGACGAGCAATGGCTGACGGAAGAGGCGCAGCGCCTGCGCCTGCAAACGAACAGCTTCAATTCCGTGCTCATCGTCGATGCGGACGGCAAGGTGCTGGGCGTGTCGCCGGAAACCCTGGCACTGAAAAACCGCACGCTCGATTCGGCCGGCGCCGCGCAGGCGCTGCGCGAGCGGCGCCCGCTGGTCACGCAGCCTTACATCTCTTCGGTCGGCAATCTGGTGGTCTTCGTCTCGCATCCCATCGTGGGCAAGGATGGGCGCTACCTCGGCTATGTGGGCGGCAGCATCTACCTGAAACAGAAAAATATCCTGTACACCATGCTGGGCCAGCATTACTACCGCGACGGCTCCTACCTGTACGTGGTCGACCAGAACCGGCGCCTGCTGTACCACCCGGACCCCGAACGCCTGGGCGACGTGGCCGGCCGCAATGAAGTGATCGACGCCATCATCGCGCAGCGGGGCGGCGGCAACCGGCGCATGGACAACAGCCTGGGCGTGGACATGCTGGCCGGCTACGCCGTCATGCCGTCGACGGGCTGGGGCATCGTGGCGCAGCGTCCCACGGCCATGACCCTGGCGCCGCTGAACCAGCTGATGGCCAACACGGTGTGGCATTCCCTGCCGATCGCCTTGCTGAGCCTGCCATTCATCTGGTGGCTGGCCAGCCTGATTTCACGGCCCCTGGTGCAACTGGCCGAAGGCGCGCGGCGCATGGACGCGCCCGGCACGGCCGAGCGCATCGCCGCCATCCGTTCGTGGTACGTGGAAGCGGCGCAGATCAAGAAAGCCCTGTTGAAGGGCCTGGCATTGTTGCAGAACAAGATCGGCAAGCTGAAGACGGACGTGGAGACGGACCCGCTGACGGGCCTGTCGAACCGGCGCGGCATGGCGGCGGCGCTGGACGCCTGGCAGGCGCAGGCGCGGCCGTTTTCCGTCATCGCCATCGACATCGACCATTTCAAGCAAGTCAACGACCGCTGGGGCCATGCCGTGGGCGATGAAGTCATCCTGCGCCTGGCGCAGCTGATGCGCGCCTGTTCGCGCGATGCCGATGTGCTGTGCCGCAATGGCGGCGATGAATTCATCATGCTGCTGCCCGACGCCGACCTGGACGTGGCCATGCAGGTGGCCGAGCGCCTGCGCGCCAAGGTGGCCGCCGCCGTGATACCCGGCGCGGGCGCCATCACGGTCTCGCTGGGCGTCGTCTCGTCGTCGCACGGGGAGCGCAGCACGGACGCCGTGCTGCTGGCCGCCGACGCGGCCCTGTACGTGGCCAAGGAAAACGGGCGCAATTGCGTGGGGATCACGGAGCCTGCCTGAAGCGTTTTTCCATTGGATCGGCTTGACCTTGTCATTCGGCAAATGTCAAACTGATCCTATGTTTTCTCCGATTTCTGAGTCTGTTATGTTTTGCCGGATACGCCTAGAGTGGAGGCCTGGGTAAAACAGACGTCATGCGTCGGGAAGGCAACACATGTTAGGGCTTACGGCATTGGAACTGGCGCGCGTCCAGTTCGGTTTCACCATCTCATTCCACATCATTTTTCCTGCCATCACGATCGGCCTGGCCAGTTACCTGACGGTGCTGGAAGCGGCGTGGCTGCGCACGCAGGACGCCGTGTACCGCGACCTGTACCACTTCTGGTCGAAGATTTTCGCCGTCAATTTCGGCATGGGCGTCGTTTCCGGCCTCGTCATGGCCTATCAGTTCGGCACCAACTGGAGTTTCTTTTCCGATTACGCGGGCAGCATCACGGGGCCGCTGCTGGCCTATGAAGTGCTGACGGCCTTCTTCCTGGAAGCGGGCTTCCTCGGCGTGATGCTGTTCGGCTGGCACCGCGTGGGGCCGGGCCTGCACATGTTCGCCACGTCCATGGTGGCGCTGGGCACCCTGATCTCGGCCACGTGGATCATCGCCTCGAACAGCTGGATGCAGACGCCGCAGGGCCATGAAGTCATCGACGGAAGGATCGTGCCCGTGGACTGGCTGGCCGTCATCTTCAATCCATCGTTCCCGTACCGCCTGCTGCACATGAGCGTGGCCGCCTTCCTTGCCACGGCCTTGCTGGTGGTGGCGTCGGCCGCCTGGCATTTGCTGCGCGGCAACGACAATGCGGCCATCCGCAAGATGATGAGCATGGGCCTGTCGATGCTGCTGGTCGTCGCGCCCATCCAGGCCGTGATCGGCGACCTGCACGGCTTGAACACGCTGGAGCACCAGCCGGCCAAGCTGGCCGCCATGGAAGGCCACTGGGAAAACAAGGGCGGCGAGGGCACGCCGCTGATCCTGTTCGGCTGGCCCGACATGGAGCGCGAGGAAACCCTGTACAAGGTGGAAATCCCCCGCCTGGGCGGCCTGATCCTCGCGCATGACTGGAATGGCACGATCCCCGCCCTGAAGGACTTCGCGCCGCGCGACCGGCCCCCTTCCGCCGTCGTGTTCTGGTCGTTTCGCCTGATGGCGGGCCTGGGCATGCTGATGATCGCGCTGGGCATCTGGAGCGCGTGGCTGCGCTGGCGCGGCACCCTGTGGCGCTCGCGCCTGTTCCTGCGCTGCGCGCTGTGGATGGGACCGAGCGGCCTGGTGGCCATGCTGGCCGGCTGGTACACGACGGAAATCGGCCGCCAGCCGTGGACCGTGTATGGCTTGCTGCGCACGCAAGACGCCGTCTCGGCGCACGGCGCCACGCAGCTGGGCATCACCCTGGTGTTCTTTGTCATCATCTATTTTGCCGTCTTCGGCACGGGCATCGGCTACCTGCTGCGCCTGATCCGCGTGGGGCCGCAGCCGCATGAGGGCGAGCGCGTCGAGCACGGCGGACCGGGCCAGCAACGTACACCCGCGCGGCCACTGTCTGCAGCACAAGGAGGAAATTCGCATGGGCATTGATCTGCCACTACTGTGGGCCATTATTATCTTGTTCAGCATCATGATGTATGTGGTGATGGATGGCTTCGACCTGGGCATCGGCATCCTGTACCCGTTTTTTCAGGAGAAGAGCGAACGCGACGTGATGATGAATACGGTCGCGCCCGTCTGGGATGGCAACGAAACCTGGCTGGTGCTGGGCGGCGCCGGCATGCTGGCCGCCTTTCCGCTCGCCTATTCCGTGGTGCTGAGCGCCTGCTATCTGCCGCTCAGCTTCATGCTGATGGGCTTGATCTTCCGTGGCGTGGCCTTCGAATTCCGCTTCAAGGCGCGCGAACACGAGCGCCATGTGTGGGACAAGGCATTTATCGGCGGCTCGGTGGCGGCCGCCTTCTTCCAGGGCGTGACTCTGGGCGCCTACATCCAGGGCATGCCGGTGGAGGGCCGCAGCTACGCGGGCGGCGCGCTGGACTGGCTCACGCCGTTTTCCCTGTTCACGGGCGCGGGGCTGGTGGCGGCGTATGCCTTGCTGGGCAGCACCTGGCTGATCATGAAGACGCAGGGCGGCTTGCAGGCGCACGCCTACCGCGTCACGCGCGTGTTGGTGTGGCTGCTGCTGGGCGTGATCGCCATCATCAGCGTCTGGACGCCGCTGGTCGATCCGGCCATCGCCGCGCGCTGGTTTGCGCTGCCGCAACTGTTCTTCTTCCTGCCCGTGCCGCTGCTGGTGGCGGGCGCGGGCTGGCTGCTGCTGCGCTCCCTGCGGCGGGGCCGGCAAACGGCGCCGTTCCTGTGCACCCTGGCGCTCGTCTTCCTCGGCTA
Source organism: Janthinobacterium sp. GW460-12-1-14-LB5 (assembly GCF_059423585.1). Taxonomy (NCBI): domain Bacteria; kingdom Pseudomonadati; phylum Pseudomonadota; class Betaproteobacteria; order Burkholderiales; family Oxalobacteraceae; genus Janthinobacterium; species Janthinobacterium sp. GW460-12-1-14-LB5. Next base: position 46,902 of record NZ_JBWKYD010000032.1, read on the forward strand.
CACGGGCCTGGGCATCAGCGTGTGGCCCAACATCATTCCGCCGTCGGTATCGATCTGGGAGGCGTCCTCGCCGCCGCAAAGCCAGGGCTTTACCCTGGTGGGCGCGCTGTTCATCATTCCCGTGATCCTGATGTATACGGTGTGGTCCTATTATGTGTTTCGTGGCAAAGTCTTGCCGGAAGATGGCTATCATTGATGAAACAATTTGAACAAGGGCAACAATCATGGCGGAAGCGACTGGCGTGGATGGCCGGCATCTGGCTGGCGAGCGTGGCCACCCTGGGCCTGGCCGCCTGGGCAATGCGCCTGCTGATGCGGGCGGCGGGGATGGGCAGCTGATGGCGCTGGCCTCCGGCATCCGCTGCGAGGTCGGTGGCCAGCCGCACCCGCTGGCCTTGCTCGACTGCCGCGAACTCAATTACGGCCAGCACAGCGTGCTCCCGCTGCACCCGTTCCGCCTGAGCGTGCCGGAAGCGGGGCTGGCGGGACTGCTCGACGAACCGTTCAACAGTTTCGTGCAAGATTGCCGTGAAGACGATCTGCAGTACGAGGAAAGCGATTTGCCCGAGCTCAGGGACGCCGGCTACCCCGATATCACGGCCATGCTGGCGGGGCACCGGCCGTTGCTGGCCGAAATGATGTACGACTTCATGATCGGCGACCTGATGTGGGCCATCGGGCGCGCCAGCGGCTACTGCCGGCCCCGCGCCCGTTGCCTGGGCGACGTGGAGGCGGCCGATGGCCGCGCGTATTTTACCGTCAATAAAGTGGAGAAAATCCATTTTGCCGAGGGCCAGGTCATATTGGAGGGGCAGGGCTACTACGGCGCCTACGTCATCTGGCTGACGCAAGGCGGCGGGCGCAAATAGGGGCTTGACCTTCCTCGCGTGGGAAGGCTTATAGTCCTGCCATGAACCGCGCCTTTTTCCGCTCACTCGCCCGCTCGCTGCTCTGGCTGCTGGTCGTCACCTTGCCCTTGCAGGGCTTTGCGTCGGCCATGCGCAGCTGCTGCGTGGACGAGCTGGCGGCAGCGGTCACGGTCGCCGCCGAGGCCATGCAGGCGCCCCAGTGCCATGACATGGGTGACATGGCCGGCATGTCCCACATGCAAGGCCAGCCGATGAAGATGGCCATGGACGATGGCGGCGCCACCCACCATGGCCACGATTGCAGCAATCATGGTGCTTGCACCGTGGGCGCCACGGCGCCGCCCGGCATGCCTGCCTTGCACGCCTTGACCCTGCGCGCGCCGCCCCCGGCGCTGGCGCCCGATTCCCTGTTCGCCGGGCATATCCCGCCTGGCCCCGAACGTCCCCCGAGAAGCACGCGCTCCGCCTGACCGCCCGTTGAACCTGGCGGCGCCGCCGTCGCACGTCCCTGCAGCTTGTATCGTGCACCTTGTTCCGGCCGCGCCAACGTTCCAGCCGCGCGCCCGCCGCGCCATACCCGTCATTCAAGGAATACCATGAAACACCTGTTCAGCTTCGTGCTGGCTGTACTGCCGCTGGCCGCCGCAGCGCAATCCCCGTCCGCTCCGCAAGAGGCGCAAGCGTCCGTGCCGGCCACCACTTACCGTTCCGCCTTCGCTGGCTACCGTCCCGCCGCCGAAGAGGACGCCACGCCCGACCAGACCTGGCGCGCCGTCAACGACAAAGTCGGCAAGGCCGGCGGCCACATGGGCATGATGAAGATGGAAGGCCACAAGATGAAGGGCCACAAGATGGAAGGGCACACCATGCCGATGGAAAAGCCCGGCCCCAGGCCCGATGCCCAGCCCGCCCCGCAACACCAGCATGAGGGACATTGACATGACCCGTTTCTCTCAATCAACTTGCCTCACGCCGCTGGCGCTGGCGGCTACCTTGCTGCTCGGCGGCTGCGCCAGCTTCAGCCCCGATGGCGGCATGCAGACGGTGTCCGCGCTGGCGGACGTCCGCACGGGCGCCCCCGCGGCATTGACGGACAAGGGCGGCGAGGAAAAACTGGCGTCCCTGCTGGCCCAGCCCCTGGATGCCGACAGCGCCGTGCGCATCGCCCTGATGAACAACCACGGCATGAAGGTGGCGCTGGCCGAACTGGGCGCGTCCGAGGCGGACCTGGTGCAGGCGGGGCGCTTGCGCAATCCCGGCCTGTCGTTCGGCCGCTCGCACGGTAGCCATGGCAATGAAATCGACCGTGGCGTCAGCTTCGACCTGGCCGGCCTCTTGACCATGCCGCTGCGCGTGAACATCGAGCGGGGCCGTTTCGAGCAAGCCAAGCTGCAGGCCGCCGGCAGCGCCGTGCAGCTGGCGCTTGAGACGCGCCGCGCCTATTTCAATGCCGTGGCCGCCGTGCAGACGGAAGCGTTCATGCAGCGCGCGCTGCTGTCGGCCGAGGCGGGCGCCGAACTGGCCACGCGCTTGCAGCAGGCGGGCAACTGGAGCCGCCTCGACCAGGCGCGCCAGCAAGTGTTTTACGCGGACGCCGTCGGCGACCTGGCCCGCGCGCGCCACCAGGCCACGGCCAAGCGCGAACACCTGACGCGCTTGCTGGGCCTGTGGGGCAAGCAGACGGCGTTCACTTTACCGTCGCGCTTGCCCGACTTGCCGGCCCAGCCGGCCGACGCCGGCAATATCGAGGCGCAGGCGATGGAGCAGCGCCTCGACGTGCAAAGAGCGAAACTCGACGCGCATGCGACGGCCGACGCGCTGGGCCTGTCCAAGGTGACGGGTTTCGTCAATGTGCTCGACGTGGGCTATACCAACAAGAGCAGCAGCGAGGCGCCGCGCGAAAACGGCTATGAGGTGTCGCTGGAACTGCCCCTGTTCGACTGGGGTACGGCGCGCAATGCGAAGGCGCAAGCGCTGTACGAGCAGTCGCTGCAGCGCACGGCGGGCACGGCGGTGAAGGCACGCTCGGAAGTGCGCGAAGCGTATTCCAGCTACCGCACGGCCTACGACCTGGCGCGCCACTACCGCGATGAAGTCGTGCCGCTGCGCAAGACGATCTCGCATGAAGTATTGCTGCGCTACAACGGCATGCTGGCCAGCGTGTTCGAGCTGCTGGCCGACGCGCGCGAGCAAGTTGCCAGCGTGAACAGCGCCATCGAGACCCAGCGCGATTTCTGGATCGCGCAAACTGAACTGCAAGGCGCCATCAACGGCAGCGGTCTTGCCAACAAGGAATAATGATGATTACACGTAGAAACTTTTTCATGAATGCGGGCGCCGTCGCCCTGAGTGCGGCTGCGGTCAGCCGCGTGGGTGCGGCGTCGTTGCCGGAAGCGGTCAGCATGGCCGGCGCGGAGACGAAGGCGCCGCCACCGCCGCCGAACGGGCGGCCGTACAACCCCGTCGTCACCTTGAATGGCTGGTCCTTGCCCTGGCGCATGAACAACAACGTCAAGGAATTCCACCTGGTGGCCGAACCCGTCGTGCGCGAACTGGCGCCCGGCATGCAGGCGAACCTGTGGGGCTACAACGGCCAGTCGCCCGGTCCCACCATCGAAGTGGTGGAGGGCGACCGCGTGCGCATCTTCGTCACCAACAAATTGCCGGAACACACGAGTGTGCACTGGCATGGCCAGCGCTTGCCCAACGGCATGGATGGCGTCACGGGCCTGACCCAGCCGGGCATTCCTCCCGGCAAGACTTTCGTGTATGAATTTGTTGCCAAGCGGCCCGGCACCTTTATGTACCACCCGCATGCCGATGAAATGACGCAGATGGCCATGGGCATGATGGGGTTCTGGGTGACGCACCCGAAAGACCCGCATTTCATGCAGGTGGACCGCGATTTCGTCTTTCTGCTCAGCAACTACGACATCGATCCGGGCAGCTACACGCCGAAGATTATGACCATGACGGATTTTAATGTGTTCACCTTCAACAGCCGCGTCTTTCCCGGCATCGATCCCATGGTCGTGCGCCAGGGCGACAAGGTGCGCGTGCGCGTGGGCAACCTGACCATGACGAATCACCCGATCCACATGCACGGCCACGAATTCGAGGTGACGGGCACGGATGGCGGCTGGACGCGTCCCGAGTCGCGCTGGCCCGAAGTGACGACGGACGTGGCCGTAGGGCAGATGCGCGCCGTGGAGTTTACGGCCACGGACCTGGGCGACTGGGCTTTCCACTGCCACAAGTCGCACCACACGATGAATGCCATGGGGCATGACGTACCGACCATGATCGGCGTTGACCACCAGGGCGTGGCGGCGAAGGTCAACCAGCTCGTGCCCGGCTACATGGTGATGGGCGAGCGGGGCATGGCCGACATGGGCGAGATGCAGATGCCGATTCCCGACAATACCTTGCCGATGATGGCCGGCGACGGCCCCTTCGGCGCCATCGGCATGGGCGGCATGTTTACCACGGTGAAAGTGCGCAAGGACCAAAAAGCCGGCGACTACCGCGACCCGGGCTGGTACAAGCATCCGGCCGGCAGCGTGGCGTATGAATGGACGGGCGCCTTGCCGGAAGCCGTGCGCGGCCAGGGCGCGGGCAAGCCCTTGGTGAAAGGCGGCGTGGAGATGACGGTGCGCAAGCCTGGCGCGCACACGGGCCATTAAGCTGGCCCATTAAGCACCTGCCGGAACGGCTTGCCTAGCACGGCAAGCCGTTTTGCATGTTGCTATAAATCAATGAATTGTTGTTTAGTGACAATCCGAGCATTTTCCTCCTGCTTTTTTCTTTATATTCAAGTTGAGGTCCCGTTGCGTATCGGCCGCCAGGCCATCGGAGGAATCATGTTGAATCGGATGAAGGTGGGCACGCGCCTGTTGGCGGCATTCTTTTGCGTGGCGCTGCTGGGCGCCATCGTGGCCGGCATCGGCATCTTCAACATGGGCAAGATCGACACCATGGCGGGGCAGATGTACAACCATGAATTGCTGGGCCTGTCGTACATCAAGGAAGCCAATATCGCCCTGATCAAGGTGGGCCGCGCGCGCAGCAATTTCTTGCTGGCCACGACCGCCGAGGAGCGCGCCACGCGCCAGGCCGACATCGCCAAATTTCTCGAATTAAATAAAAGTTACCTTGCCAAGGCGGAACCGCTGTTCGTCACGCAAGCGGCCAAGGAACTGTTTGCCCGCTTCGCCACTGTCGAAGCCGAGTACATTGCCACCATGCAGCAGGCACTGACCCTGGCGGCCGGCGAACCGCTGGCCCAGCGCAGCGCGCAACTGGTCGAACTGCTCAACAAGACGCGCCAGCATGCGGACGAACTCGACGGTGTGCTGGACAAGCTCTCGCTGCAGAAGGAAGCGCGCGCCAAGGCGGCCGCCGAGCAGGCGTCCGGCGTGTACCAGGCCAGCCGCAGCTTCATGCTCGCCCTGGTGCTGGGCAGTGTGGCGGTCGGCCTGGCGCTGGGCGCGCTGATCACCCGGGGATTGACGCGCCAGCTCGGTGGCGAGCCGGCGTATGCCGTGAAGATCGCCGGCGCCATTGCCGAGGGCGACCTCACCGTCGAGATCCGCACGGCCAGCCACGACAGCGCCAGCCTGCTGTTTGCCATGAAAACCATGCGCGACAAGCTGGTGGGCATCGTCAGCCAGGTCCGTTCAGGCACGGACACCATCCATACGGCGTCGAGCGAAATCGCCCAGGGCAACCTGGACCTGTCGTCGCGCACGGAAGAGCAGGCCAGTTCGCTGGAAGAAACGGCGTCGTCGATGGAGCAGCTGACCTCGGCCGTGCGGCAGAACGCGGACAATGCGCGCCAGGCCAATGCGCTGGCCGGCGCCGCGTCCGACGTGGCCGGCAAGGGCGGCGCTGCGGTGGGGCAGGTGGTGCAGACCATGGAATCGATCAATGCCTCGTCGCGCAAGATCGTCGACATCATCAGCGTCATCGACGGCATCGCCTTCCAGACTAATATCCTGGCCCTGAACGCGGCCGTGGAAGCGGCCAGGGCGGGCGAGGAGGGGCGCGGTTTTGCCGTCGTGGCGGCCGAGGTGCGCAACCTGGCCCAGCGCTCGGCCAGTGCCGCTAAGGAAATCAAGATCCTGATCGGCGACTCCGTCGAGCAGGTGGCCGTGGGCGCCAAACTCGTGCGCGACGCGGGGCACACGATGGACGAAGTGGTCACCAGCGTGCGCCAGGTGGCCGACATCATGCAGGAAATCACGGCCGCCAGCGCGGAACAGAGCGCCGGCATCGAGCAAGTCAACCAGGCCGTGCTGCAGATGGACCAGGTAACGCAGCAGAATGCGGCTCTGGTGGAGGAGGCGGCGGCGGCCGCCGAATCGCTGCAGGACCAGGCGCAGACCCTGACGGAGCTGGTGGGCGTGTTCCGCCTGCATGCCCAGGCCGAGGGCATCGCCGTGCCGGCGTCGAGCAATGTCACGCCGCTGCGCCGGCCCGCGCCAGCGGCCAGGCCGGGCGTGCGGCGCCTGGCCTGACGGCGGCTGGACCGGGCGCAAGCGGCGCGGCGGTGGTAGGCTGTCGCTATTGCGCGTTTGCCACTTCCGGGTTCCCCATGCCATCTCCTTTCCTGCCGTCCTTCCGTTTCTCCCTGTTGCTGCTGTTCCTGGCGCCCCTGGCGCAGGCGCAGGATAGCGATGCCGTCCTGCCTTACCGTCCTTCGGTGGCCAGCCCCGCCCAGCTGCCCGTGCCGGGCCAGCTGGAATTCGAGGCGGGCGGCCTGTTGTCGAAAACGGACGATACGCGCCGCGCCAGCCTGCCCTACACCTTCAAGCTGGCGTTCACGCCCGAATGGGGCGTGTTGCTCGAAGGCGAGGGTGTTGTGCGCGCGCGCGACGACACGGGCCGGCGCGAGACGGGCGTGGGCGACACGACGCTCGTGCTCAAGCGCGCCTTTGTGCTCGACAGCGCCACGGCGCTGGGCCTGGAACTGGGCTGGAAGTTGCCCACGGCCAAGGACAGCATCGGCAGCGGCAAGAGCGACGTGTCGCTGAACGGCATTCTCAGCCGCGACCTGGGCGCCGTGCACATGGACGCCAATTTGAACGCCACGCGCCTGGGCGCATCCGACCCTGGCACGGGCCGGGTGCAGACGGGCTGGGCGGCCTCCTTTTCCACGCCCGTCAGCGAGCGCTGGGGCGCCACGGCGGAAGTGTCGGGCACGCGCCTGCGCGGCGCACGAGCCACGGCGCAACTGCTGCTGGCGGCCACCTACAGTCCCACGCCCCGGCTGGCCATCGATATCGGCATGGCGCGCGGCTTGACGGCGGCGTCGCCGGGCTGGTCGCTGTTCAGCGGCCTGGTAGTGCCTTTGGGCAAGCTGTGGTGAGATTGCCACGGCAGTCCTTATGTGTCCTTGCGAACAAACAGTTGGTCACACAAGGTCTACAATTGCGGCATAACTGATAAAAGGAGTGTCCCCATGAAAACCCTCATTCTCGCCGCCGTCCTGCTGTCGGCAGGTACCGCTGCTGTCGCCCAGGTTGGCGTCTCCGTCACCGTCGGCCAGCCAGGCTTTTACGGACGCCTCGACATCGGCGACTATCCCGCGCCGCAATTGATCTACGCCCAGCCCGTCATCGTGCAGCGCCCGCAATACTATTCGGCCCGCCCCATCTATTTGCGCGTGCCGCCCGGCCATGCGAAAAACTGGTCCAAGCACTGCCGCAAGTATAATGCCTGTAACCAAGAGGTATATTTCGTCCAAGATAGTTGGTATAACAACCAATATGTGCCCCGTTATCGCCAGCAACATGGCGACCATGGCCGTCCCGATTATGGCGACCGCGGCCGTCATGACGACAAGCATGACAAGCACTTCGACAAGCATGATGACAAGCGCGACAAGCATGACAACAAGCCGGGCAAGGGCCACGGTAATGGCAATGGTCACGGCAACGGCAACGGGCACAGGGATTAACACGCAGGAGGATCTTTGCACAGTAAAATCGTAATCGTAGGAGGAGGTGCAGGCGGCCTGGAGCTGGCCTGCAAACTCAGCCGCAAGCTCGGCCCCGGCCAGGTGACCCTGGTCGACAGCCGGCTGTATCACATCTGGAAGCCTTCGCTGCATGAAGTGGCGGCCGGCACCCTGGATATTCATCAAGAGGGCCTGTCGTACCAGATGTTGGCGCATGACAATGGTTTTACCTATGTCTATGGCCCCCTGATCGCGCTCGACGCGGCCAGCAACAGCCTCACCGTGGGCGCCATCGCCACCGACAAGGATGAACAGCTCTTGCCGCAGCGCACAGTCAGCTATGACCAGCTGGTGCTGGCCGTGGGCAGCACCTCGAATTACTTCGGCGTGCCCGGCGCCCAGGAAAACACGATTTCCCTGAATGCCACGGAAGACGCGGAACGGTTCCGTTTGACCCTGCTCAAGCTGCTGGCCATGGCCGAGCAGCGCCAGGGCGACGCCGGCCATCCCGGTGTCGACATCGTCATCATCGGCGGCGGCGCCACGGGCGTCGAGCTGGCGGCCGAACTGCGCGAAGCGAGCGGCGTGTATGCCGCGTATGGCTTCCAGAATCTCAACGCCATCAAGGACGTGCGCATCACCCTGCTGGAAGGGGCGCCGCGCATCCTGGCGCCGCTGCCCGAGCGCGTCTCCATTGCCGCCTCGAAACTGCTGCATCAGCATGGCATCACCGTGGTGACCGATACGCGTGTGACGTCCATCGACCCCGACAAGGTGACGGTGGCCAGCGGCACCAGCTATGCGGCCGACATCTGCGTGTGGGCCGCCGGCATCCGCGCGCCGGAATTCCTGTCCACTTTGGGCTTGCCGACCAACCGCGCCGGCCAGCTGGAAGTGACGGGCATGCTCAATGTGCAGGGCCATGAGAATATCTTCGCGCTCGGCGATTGCGCCGCCTGCATGGGGCCGGACGGCAAGCTGGTGCCGCCGCGCGCCCAGGCTGCCCACCAGCAGGCCGATTACCTGCTGAAAACGTTCCTGCTGCAAGCGAAGGGCAAGCCGCCGCAAACCAAGCCATACGAATACCTGGACTACGGTTCGCTCGTGTCGTTTGGCCGCACCACCTCGGTGGGCACCCTGATGGGTTCGCTGAAGGGCCTGAGCTGGTTCGTCGAAGGATTTGTCGCGCGCATGATGTATGTCAGCCTGCATTTGATGCACCACAACGCCGTGCTGGGCAGCGTGCGCACGGCCGTCATGGCCATGGGCCGTTTCCTGATCAAGCGCAGCACGCCGCAGGTCAAGCTGCATTGACCTGGTTGGTATCAGAGCAGAAAGGGGCCGCGAGGCCCCTTTTTATTTGCTGCGCGTAATCGGCGCCGCTTCGCAGCGGCCCCGCGTCATGGGGAAGGCGATGGTGGTGAGCTTGCCCTTCAAGGTGCCGGTGATGCTGGCGTGCAAGATGCGCTCGCTGTCGCGGCGGTAGATGATGCGGCTCGGAAAGTCATTGTCCAGGTTGGCGAAGATGAATTCATTCGGCTTGTCCTGGCGCAGCAGGTTGAACACTACGGCCGGCTGGCCCGACGGCTGCACGATGTAGGCCAGCTGGCCCGGTTCGGTGAGGCGGATCTGCACGAATTCGAAGGCCGTCGTCTTGCCGCCCTTGACGGTGCGGCTGGTGCCGAGCAGGGTGCCGCCGGCAGCCGTACTCCATTGCTCCCCGGAGCCGGGCTCGGCGCCATCGACGTTCCAGCAGCCGGCCAGCCAGGCCAGCTTGTCCACGGTTTCCGGCGGCGGCACGGTTTTTTCGGCGGCCTGGGCGGTGGTCATGCCCAGCAGAACTACAAACCACGTCGTGGCAAGGCCTTGCATACGGTCTCCTGTTCTTTAGATATTTGCATTCAATAATTGCAATAAAGTGATGCTTTTTCGCAGTGCAGGCGCTGCGCGCCGCCCGATGGAGCGGCAGGCCAACTATACTTTATGGAATGACATTGCTGGCCCAATCACTACCAGGAGCAATCATGCACGATTCTTTCACGCCGCAGCGCAGCGATGGCCTTCAGGGTGGCGAAGGCCAGTGGCGCATGCGCGCGCGCGGCAACCAGCTTGTTCTTGTTACCTGGGCGGGCGGGGCAGGGCAGGCATGGCTGGAGTGCCAGGTTTCCGCCGATGCGGCGTCCACGCCGCTTGCCTTCAGGCTGTCGCTGGACGGGCCGTACCCGCGCCGAGAAACGGTGCAATTTGGCAATATTGACGTGAGCCTTAACTTGTCCCGTGAAATGCCTGAGGCGCCAGATGGCATGGTGGCGCTGGTCTGCGAGCTACCCTTGTCGGCACAGAACTTTTTCCACGGGGTAATTGCCACATGGGCAGCGACGGGCCAGCCGGCCGGTGGCGCGCCAGAGCCGCTGCCGTTCCCCGGCCCTTGACGCTGGGCAAGGCGGTGGCTATTCCTTCGGGCTAATGCGCGGCAAGACCACGGTCAGGGCCGTGCCGCCTTGCGGATTGGCCGCCAGGCTCAGGCTGCCGCCCAGGTAGTGCACGCGCTCGCGCACGGAGCGCAGGCCGTGCTTGCTCATTTCGACCGGCTCGCTGGGCGGCAAGCCGCTGCCGTTATCCTTGACGGTCATCATCAGCGCTTCGTCATTGTCGTCGATGATGATGTCCACTTGCGTGGCGTTGGCGTGCGCGGCGATGTTGCTGAGCGCCTCTTCCAGGGTGCGCAGCAGGGCCACACCCACGTTGCGCGGGCAAATCAGTTCATCTTCGGGCAAGCTGCAGCGCACGGTGATCTTGTGCTGTTCGGCAAATTGCGTGGCCAGTTCGCCCAGCGCGACATTGACGCCGAGAAACTCCAGCTTGTCATTCCACAGCTTCATCTGCATTTGCCGGTTCGTTTCGATCACATTCAGCAGCAATTGCTTCATGGTCGCCGCGCGGTCGAGCAAGGCCGCTTCCTGCGGCATTTTTTGCGTCAGCAGCGACAAATGCATGGTCAGCGCCGTCAGCGACGAGCCGAGGCTGTCGTGCAGCTGGCGCGACAGGGCGCGCCGTTCATTGTCCCAGCTGGTATTGACATGACCCAGCAATTCGCTGAGATCGGCGGCGCGTTCCGCATCGGCCTGGGCCGCTTCCTTGTTCGGATCTGTTTGTGCGGACATAGCGCCCCGTGAATGGTGAAAGGTGGACCAAATTCAAGTGGTGGATCATACATGAGGATTTCATCGCAAGGCGCATGGATGGAAAATTTCTGTCTTTTCGGCAATTTTAATCTCCTCCCATCACTTTTATATTATAGACAATCTTATTGTTTGCGCCAGCGGTATCGTTCCCGTCGTTACGTACGGCTGCGCACATACCCGGACGCCGCGCGCTGCCATAGTGGAGCCATGCATTCTCCCATGCAGCATAGCCGCCATCGTGGCGCAGGGCGCCGCACCGGCCCTTTACCGAACTGAAAGGACATGCCATGAATATCGAAACCATCGTCGACAAGGAATACCTCGACAAAAGCTTCCGCGACATCGTCAACGCCCCCATCAGCGCCTTGCGCGGCGTCAGCGCCAAGGATGCCAAGGCCTTGCAGCAAGCGTTCGGCGTGACCACCGTGCGCGAACTGTCCAACCTCAACTTCGTCAAATGGGCCAGCGCGCTGGCCATCCTGGCCGATGAAGAGGGCATGAGCGGCGAAGAACGGGCCAAGGAAGAGTTGCTCGACGACGCCGTGGAAATGACCTTCCCCGCCAGCGACCCGATCTCCGTCGATGCCGGCATCACGCGCATCGAAGTGTCGCCGGAAACCGTCGATGCGCAAACGGACCACCAGCATGCGGGCCAGCATGAAGTGACGGCCGGCAAGAAATAAAGTGTCTCTGCCATAAAAAAACCGGCTGGCCGTGAGGCTTGCCGGTTTTTTGACGTGCTGCGCGGAAAGTTGGCTCAGGCGATCGAGGGGATGCTGTTTTTCTGCATGTTGACCTGGGCGGCCATCACTTCGTGGGGCGAGCAGCAAAAGCGGTTCTTGCCGGCGCGCTTGGCTTCGTACAGGGCCGTGTCGGCCGCGCCCAGCAGGGATTCAACGGTGCTGGCGTCGTCCGGGTAGATGGCGATGCCGATGCTGGTCGACAGGCGCAGGGTCAGGTCGTTGATGAAATACGGCTCGGAAATGACTTCGATCAGCTTGGCGGCCGGTTCGCGCGCGTCGCCCTTGCCGGCCAGGTTGCCCAGCACGATGACGAATTCGTCGCCGCCGATGCGCGCCACCGTGTCTTCCTTGCGCGAGGCGCCCACCAGGCGGGCCGCCACCATTTTCAGGATGTCATCGCCATAGCCATGGCCATACGTATCATTGATGGCCTTGAAACCGTCCAGGTCCAGGTACAGGATGGCCGATTTGCCGCGGTTGCGGGCCGATTGCTGCAGGGTATGCCCGATGCGGTCTTCCAGCAGGCGCCGGTTCGGCAAGCCCGTCAGCGGGTCGTGCAGGGCCAGTTCCTGCTGCTGCTTGCTGTATTGCGCCAGTTCCTTGTACAGCAGGCGCACTTCCAGCATGTTGTGGATGCGCTTGTGCACTTCCATCAGGTCGAACGGTTTGCTGATGAAGTCGCGCGCGCCCGCTTCCAGGGCGGCGATCTTGAAACTCGGTTGTGCCGTCAGGGCCAGCACGGGCAGGTAGCCGCCATGCTCGATCTCCTTCAAGCCTTTCATGACCTGGAAGCCATTCAGTTCCGGCATTTGCAGATCCAGCAAGATCAAGTCGTAGCAATGCTCCTGGTGCAGGGGGCAGACCTGGGCCGGACGCATGGTGGCCGTGACATTGGTATAGCCGGCATCGCGCAGGATTTCCAGCATCAGGTCGACATTGTCGGGTGAATCGTCGACGACCAAAATTTTAGCTTTCAAAATCTCATCTTGGCTGGGCATGTAGGGTCTCGGTTAATACGGTCTATGCAACGCTGGCTTCTACCGCAGCGTTTCGGCTGACGGCGGTGGGAAAGATAGTAGCGCCTTGCAACAAGACAGGGCGCACAACAGCGCTTGAACTCGCTTCTGCCACTGATGGCAGCCAAGGCTGCCTGTCTCCTGCCTGCCGTGCAGGTGTGCTTCTGCATTTCAGTGTAGCAAACTTCAGCTTAGTTGCTTGTAGGACAGTGCCGCGTCTGAAAGTAGGAAGGCTAAACCACAAAATAGTCATTATGTTCAGCACTATGTATTTCTTTGTATCATCTTTTTAGGGGCGGCGGATGACCCTGTTCAGGGTGGGATCATCACGCGTGCGGCGGCCAGTTGCGCCACGGCCGCCAGCAGTTCGGCCGGGTCGAGCGGTTTCGCGACCCAGGCCTGGAAGCCGCTGGCCAGCGCCCGCTGGCGGTCTTGCGGTTGCGCAAACGCCGTCAGCGCCAGCGCGGGCAGGCGGGCGGTAGCGGGGGAGGCATGCGCGCGTATGTGCGCCAGCAAGTCGAAGCCGTCCGCATCGGGCATGCCGATGTCGCTGATCAGCACATGCGGCTGTACCTGTTCCAGCAGCAGCAGTGCCTGCGCCACGCTGCCGGCGTCGTGCACTTCGGCGTGGTGGTCGCGCAGGATGCGGGCCGTCAGTTCGCGCGCATCGGCTTCGTCATCGACCAGCAGCACCTTGATGCCGCGCAAGTCATGGCTGGCGGACGGGGCGCCGCCCGTCTGACGCGCGGCGGCGGCCGGCGTGCCCAGCGGCAGGCGCACGGTAAAGCTGGCGCCCTGCATGTCGCCGGCGCTGCTCACCGTGACCGTGCCGCCATGCTGCTCCACCAGGTGCTTGACGATCGCCAGCCCCAGCCCCAGGCCGCCATGCCGGCGCGTGGTCGAGGCGTCGGCCTGGCGGAAGCGGTCGAATACGTGGGGCAGGAAGTCTTTCTTGATGCCGACGCCGTTGTCGGCCACCGTGATGGCCAGGCGGTTCGCTTCGAGGCGCGCGCCGATCTCGACCCGTCCCCCTTGCGGCGTGAATTTCAGGGCATTCGACAGCAGGTTCCAGATCACTTGCTGGATGCGGCTGGGGTCGCCCATGATGCTGCCCGCATCGCTGGCGATGCTGCTGTGGATGGCGATATGCTTGGCGTCGGCCGCCGGGCGCAGGGTTTCGATGGCCGAGGCGATGACGCTGGCGGGCGCGAGGGGCTGCAGGTCGAGCATGACCTTGTCGGAGGTGATGCGGCTCATGTCGAGCAAGTCTTCGATCAGCTGCGCCTGGGCGCGCGCATTGCGTTCGATGCTTTGCAGGCCGCGGTGCAGGTCGGCCTGGTCGCGCGTGCCACGCCGCAGCACTTGGGCCCAGCCCAGGATGGCCGACAGCGGCGTGCGCAGTTCATGCGACAGGGTGGCGAGGAAATCGTCTTTCAGCTGGTTCGTGCGCTCGGCCTCGGCGCGCGCCTCGCGTTCGCTGTCGAGCAGCACCTTGCGCTCTTCGGCGGCGCGCGTGGCGGCCGCGTACAGGCGCGTATTGTCGAGCGCGACGGCGGCCTGGGCCGCGATGGCCGAGACGATGCGTTCGCTGCGCGCGCTGAACATGCCCGCCTGCGGATGGCCCAGCAGCAAGCGCCCCAGCAGCAGGCCCGAGCGTGAGCTGACGGGCAGGCTCAGGCAGCTGCGCAGCGGCGGCGCGCCGTCGGCGCCGGCCTCGGGCGCCGCCAGCAAGTCGTTCTGGCGCATGGCCGGTCCCTGGCGCAGTTCCGTGGCCATGGCATCCGCCTGGCGAAGGCTGAGGCCGGTGACGGCGCGCGCCGAGGGGAGCGCGTCTGTATCGGGCGCGGCCGCATCGTCATGGTAGTAAAACGCGCCGAAGCGCGCGCCGCTGATGCGCGTGGCCGCATCGACGGTTTCCTGCAGCAGGGCCGGCAAGTCCAGGGTGCCTGCCAGGGCCGCACCCGTGTTGTTGAGCAATTCGAGCACGCGCGTCTCGTCGCGCAAGGCTTCCTGCGCGCGCTTGACCTGGTCGACGTCGGTACTCGTGCCAAACCAGCGCAGCAGCTGTCCGCCCCGGTCGCGCACGGGATTGGCGCGCGTCAGGAACCAGCGGAACTGGCCGTCGGCGCCGCGGATGGGAAATTCCATCTCGAACGGCGTGCCGTCGCGCAAGGCGGCCTTCCAGGCTTGCAGCATGGGCGGCAGGTGCTGCGCGTGATAGGCGATGCTCCAGCCGTCGCCCGCCATCTGCTCGGCGCTGGTGCCCGTGTAGTCGTGCCAGCGCTGGTTATACCAGGCAATGGTGCCGTCGAAGCTGGCGATCCAGGCCAGTTGCGGGATGGAATTGGCCAGCGCGCGCAAGTCTTCCTCGCGCTGGCGCAGGCTGTCCTCGGCCGCCTTGCGCTGGCTGATGTCCTGGATATACGTGGTCAGGCCGTCGCTGGAAGGGAAGATGCGCACTTCCAGCCAGCGCCCCAGCGGCGGATACAGCAGTTCGAAACTGCAGCTGTGCTGCTGCGCCATGGCGCGCCGGTATTGCACTTCCAGTTCCGTGCCCTGCAAGGCGGGGCAGGCTTGCCACAGGTTGCCGCCCGACAGGCGGCTGCCGGGCGGACGCTGCGGCGCCAGCATGCCGGCGCCGCGCGTATTGATATAGCGGATGCTCCAGTCGCGGTCGAGCAGGCAAAAGCCGTCGGTGATGCTCTCCAGTAAGTTGGCCAGGCGCTCGTCGGATAGGCTCAGCGGCGCTGATGGGGGAAGCAGATCTTGCTTGCGTTCATGCTTGGCCATCGGAAATCCTGGAACGGTGCGGCTGCCGCACGGGCGCTTGCCCCGCCGGGCCACCGTCGCTAAGCTCAGTTAAATGGGTCATGATGAAAATGCCAGCCGTCATGAATTAGCGGAGGCACGAGCGCCCCTGTCTGGCTGGTATTGTAGCCCCAAGCGGCACGCCGCCACCGCACGCTTGCCTGCCGCATGCAGATAGCACTGGACAGGCTGGAAGGCAGTCCCTATAATCCCGCTTCTTTCGAGACAGCAACTTCTCGATTCGCTGGATGCCACTGTGAAAGCAGAAGGGTCCATCGATAAAAAGGCGTCGGCTTTTTGGCGGTGAAAAGGTAGTCGGTCATGCGGGGCGGTATTCTGCAAAATCAGCTAAGCGATTGAAAAATCGAACTTTTCAAAGCGAAATGAATACGCTATAATGTTTGCCTGCGCGGCTGTAGCTCAGCTGGATAGAGTACTTGGCTACGAACCAAGGGGTCGTGGGTTCAATTCCTGCCAGCCGCACCAGAATATCGGGGGTCAGATTGTAAAATCTGATCCCCTTTTTCGTTTCCGAACGGATTTATGTTGCGCCTGTGGCACCGCGCCGGTACTGCAGGCGAAACGCGCGCGGCGTGACGTGCCTGGCGGCGCGGAACTGGCGGTTGAAATGCGCGAGGTTGCGGTAGCCCGCTTCTTGCGCGATGACGGCGATGGCCAGATCGCTTTCGATCAGCTGTTGGCAGGCGCGGCCGATGCGCAGACGGGCCAGGTAGTCGCCCGGCGTGCAATGCGCGTGGCGCTTGAAACAGCGGTGAAACGCGCCCAGCGACAGGGCCGCCTTTTGCGCCAGGGTCTCCAGTGCGATTTCTTCCCGGAAATGCGCGTGCATGAAGTCAAACACACCGGCCATGCGCTGGTGCTGCCCATCGGGCAGCGGCGCCTGCGCCATCGAGGCCAGCGGCCGCGCACCCGCATCGCCCGCCAGTTCCAGCAGCACGTCGAGCAGCAGCGGCAAGCGCTGCGGCACGGGCAGGGCGTTCAGCCGCAGCAGCTGAACAGCGCAGCGCGCGCTCGTGGCCGGCGAAAAATGCAGGGCGGGGCCGGCGCGGCGCGCCAGCTGCCGCACGCCGTGCAATTCGGGAAAACAGGCCGCCAGCCGCTCCAGCCACTCCAATGAAAACCACACGACGACGGCCAGCATCGGCTGCGCGCTATCGATGCGCTCGCTGGCCGACCACGTGTGCGGCAAGTTCGGCCCCAGCAGCACCAGGTCGCCCGGTTCGAAGTCGCCCACGTGGTCGCCGATGTAGCGTTGCCCCCGTGCATTGACCGTCAGGGTCAGCTCGAACTGCGGGTGGTAATGCCAGAGGAAGGGAATGGCATCGAGTTCGCGCCACAGCAAGCCCCAGGAGTGGCCCGCCGGAATCGTGACTTGTTCGAATAAAGGCGTCATTGTGACGTTTTGAAGGTGTCAATGGTCAGGATAGTATCAGTATTGGCTGCCTTGCGCGCATTTTACGGCGCCGTGCCATCGCACAATCTGTCTCACACCAACACAGGAGACAGCGATGCAGAACCCATACCAGTACGGCGAAGACCGTCCCGGCAACCCGTCCGTGGCCTACACGGAACAGACCCAGTTGCGCGACATCCAAAAGCAGCTGCCCCTGCGCGTGCTGTCCGCCAGCGACTTTTTACATTGGCAAACCTATGGCTACGTCATCGTCAAGGATGCGGTGTCGCCTGAGCAAGTGCGCCGCACGACCGATTTCCTGTGGGAATTCCAGGGACTCGACCAGCACGATCCTGCCACCTGGAACCGGGAGCAATTGCGCGACCACGCGATGAAAGAGCTCAACGGCTCCGGCATGGTCGAAGCCTATCACAACCAGACCTTGTGGGATAACCGCCAGACCCAGCGCGTCTATGACGCCTTTGTCGACATCTGGGACCGCCAGGATCTGTGGGTAACCATCGACCGCGCCAACCTGAACACGCCGAACCATGGCAAGCGCAAGTTTGGCGGCTTCATCCACTGGGATGCGGATACGACGCTCGACCCGCTGCCCGTCAACGTGCAGGGCGTGCTGGCCCTGTCCGATACCTCGCCCGAGAGCGGCGGTTTCCAGTGCTATCCGGAATTGTTCAATAACTTATTGAGCTGGCGCAAGACGGTGCCGCAAGACCGCAACCCCTGGCAGCCGGACCTGGAGACGGTGCCGTATCCGATGGAATTCATCGCCATGAAGAAGGGAGAACTGTTGATCTTCAACAGCCTGCTGGCGCACGGCATCCGCCCGAACACGTCCACGGACCAGGTGCGTTTGGCGCAATACATTTCCTTTACGCCGGCCCAGCAAGACAATCAAAGTTTGCGCGACTGGAGGGTGCAAAGCTGGCGCGAGCGCAGCGCGCCGCAGGGCTACGCGTTTCCCGGCGACCCCGAAGAAAAGGAAAAGCTGCGCTACCCGCAGGCGCGCCTGACCGCGCTGGGCGAGCAGATCCTCGGCGCGCGCGACTGGTAAGCCACGCTCCATGCGTCAGGCTTGCCTGCCGGATAGACAATTGCGGGCAAATGCACGATCATGGTCCGACTTGCCATCGACCGAGGAAACGCATGAGTATCATCACCTGCATCGAAGACTTGCGCGTGCTGGCCCAGAAACGGGTGCCGCGCATGTTTTACGACTACGCCGATTCCGGCTCCTGGACGGAGTCGACGTACCGCGCCAACAACAGCGATTTCGCCAAGATCAAGTTCCGCCAGCGCGTGGCCGTCAACCTGGAAAACCGCAGCCTGGCGTCAACCATGGTGGGCCAGCCCGTGTCGATGCCGGTGGCCCTGTCGCCCACGGGCTTGACGGGCATGCAGCACGCCGATGGCGAAATCCTCGCCGCGCAGGCGGCCGAGCAATTCGGCGTGCCGTTCACCCTGTCGACCATGAGCATCTGCTCGATCGAGGACGTGGCGGCGAACACGACGAAACCGTTCTGGTTCCAGCTGTACGTGATGAAGGACCGCGAATTCATCAACCGCCTGATCGACCGCGCCAAGGCGGCCAAGTGCGGCGCGCTCGTGCTGACGCTGGATTTGCAGGTACTGGGCCAGCGCCACAAGGACTTGCGCAACGGCCTGTCGGCGCCGCCCAAGCTCACCATTCCGAGTATCATCAACATGGCCACCAAGCCGCGCTGGGTGGCGGGCATGCTGGGCACGAAACGGCGCGGTTTCGGCAATATCGTCGGCCACGCCACGTCCGTGTCCGACATGTCGTCGCTGTCGGCCTGGACGCAGCAGCAGTTCGACCTGAGCCTGTCGTGGGCGGACGTGGAATGGATCAAGCAGCGCTGGGGCGGCAAACTGATCATCAAGGGCATCATGGATCCGGAAGACGCGCGCCTGGCCGTGGAAAGCGGCGCCGATGCGCTGATCGTCTCGAACCACGGCGGGCGCCAGCTTGACGGCGCGCAATCGTCGATCGAAGCCTTGCCCGCCATCGTCGACGCCGTCGGCAGCCAGATCGAAGTGCACATGGATGGCGGCATCCGCTCGGGCCAGGACGTGATCAAGGCCGTGGCCTTGGGCGCGAAAGGCGTGTACATCGGCCGCCCATTCCTGTATGGCCTGGGCGCCATGGGCGGCCCGGGCGTGACCAAATGCCTGGACATCATCCGCAACGAACTCGATTTGACGATGGCGTTTTGCGGCTTGCGCGACCTGCAGCAGGTGGATAAAAAGATCCTGCTGCCGGGCACGTTTCCAATAATTTCGAATATTATTAAAAATAATTAAATTTGTAAAATTTCTTGAATAGCCTTTTGATTGTTGATGCTAGTAATAATATTTTAATGGAGACAGTGTAGT
>NZ_JBWKYD010000033.1:0-33961 GCF_059423585.1 Janthinobacterium sp. GW460-12-1-14-LB5
ACTGTATTCGGTTACTGCTTTCGCGCTATCGACAAAGCGTTGTGTTTGTCAGCTGCGAAGAAGGAAGAGTATGAAGCGTTTCGGCCAATTCGTCAACCTTCTTTTTTGCCGTTTGCCACTGCATCCGGCTCCCTCTGTTTCGCTAAAACCACTGCGTCTCATCGGGGAGGCGAATCATATCAAAGACCGTCGAAGTTTGGCAAGCGCTTTTCCAGGAAAGCATGCATGCCTTCTTTTTGTGCAGGCGTACCGAAGGCGGCCTGGAACAAACGGCGCTCGTAGGCGACGCCATCAGTCAGGGTCGTTTCAAAGGCGCGGTTGACGCAATCCTTGATCATCATGGCAACCGAAGTCGGCATGGCGGCGATGGTCTTGGCGGCAGCCAAGGTTTCTTCCAGCAACTTATCGGCCGGTACCACGCGCGACACCAGGCCGATGCGCTCCGCCTCGGCGGCATCGATGGTGCGCGCCGTCAGCAGCAGATCCATGGCCTTGGCCTTGCCGATGGCACGCGGCAGACGCTGCGTACCGCCCGCGCCCGGCGTGACGCCGACCTTGATTTCCGGCTGGCCAAATTTGGCGCTGTCGGCGGCGATCAGGAAATCGCACATCATGGCCAATTCGCAGCCGCCACCGAGCGCATAACCGGCCACGGCGCCCACCACGGGTTTGCGCACGCGCAAGATATGCTCCCAGTTGCGGCTGATGTAACCCTGGGTAAAGGTATCGGGATAAGTGTAGTCGGCCATGGCCGCGATATCGGCGCCGGCGGCAAACGCTTTTTCGCTGCCCGTGAGCACGATACAGCCGATATTCTCGTCCGCATCGAATTTGAGCAAGGCATCGCCCAGCTCATTCATCATATTGTCGTTCAATGCATTAAGCGCCTTCGGGCGGTTCAGGCGTATCAGTGCTACTTTATCCTGGATGTCGATGATCAGGTCTTCGTATTGCATAGTGTCTCCTCTCGATGAACGGTGCAACGATTGTAGCGGCTAACGGCAGCGGCGCGGCAGGTGCGCTGCTATTATTGTGAGCCCGGTCACCTTTATCGAGCAGCGTATTTTCTCCTCCCTCTTCCAGTATTGCGCCCGCCACCTGCGCGGCGACGGTAGCGCAGCCAGCGTCAATTTTCGCCGCCTGTGGTTCAGCAACGGCCTCAATTGCTTCGGCGCCCAGATCACCTCGCTGGCCCTGCCCCTGTGCGCGGTATTGTTATTGCATGCGACGCCGGAACAGATGGGCGTGCTGGTCGCCCTGCAGGCGCTGCCGTTTGCCCTCTTCGGCTTGCCCGTCGGCGTGCTGCTGGACCGGCGCAGCAAGCACCCAATCATGCTGTTCAGCGAAAGCATGTCCGGCCTGGCCCTGGCCAGTGTGGCCGTCGCTTACTGGTGCGGCGTACTGTCGATGCCATGGTTATATATAGTGGGATTCGTCATCGGCACGGGCTTCGTCGTCGGCGGCGGCGCCGAACAGGTCTTTTTGACCTTTTTGGTGGGACGTGACGGCTTGATCGATGCGCAATCAAAATTTGCCGCCACCGAATCGGCTTCGCGCCTGATCGGTCCCGGCCTGGCCGGCGTGCTGGTGCAAGTGCTGTCGGCGCCCGTCGCGATCCTGTGTACGGCTTGCGGCTATCTGATTTCCGTCTTCAATCTGCGCGCCATGAGCGTGCGCGACCCACGCCCGGCTCCCTCCGACAAGCACGCCCTGCGCGACATCGCCGACGGCTTGCTGTTCGTCTGGCGCGAACCGCTGCTGCGCGCGCTGGCCTGGGGCGCCGGCATCTGGCACTTCCTGTTTTACGCCAGCATGGCCTTGACGGTGCTGTTCGCCACGCGCGACCTGGGCATGAGCCCTGGCGTGCTGGGCATGACGCAGATGCTGGGCGGCGCCGGCGTCTTGCTCAGCGCCTTCATCGTCAAGCCGCTGACGAAGCGCTACGGCGCCGGCCGCACCATCCTGATCGGCCTGGCATCCACCTCCGTGTGCTTTGCCCTGACGCCAGCGATTCCGGCAGCGCTGTTCGGCAGCGCGGCCGCCAGCGCCGTCGCTTATGCCATATTGATGTTCTTTTTCGATTGCGGCGTGATGCTGTTCTTTATTCCCTACCTGGGCTTGCGCCAGAAGGTCACGCCCGATCCCATGCTGGGCAGGATGACTTCCACCATGCGCTTCCTGACGGTGGCGACGGCGCCGCTGGGTGCGCTGGCCGCCGGCTGGGTGGCGGAACACTTTGGCGTGCGCAATGGTCTGGCCTGCATCGCGGCAGGCAGTATCCTGTTGACGGTCGCCATGGTGTGGGGCACGCCGCTGCGTAGTGTGCGCACCTGAAGCGATGAATGGGCATACACTGACAAAAGATTGCTTTGGCGACACTATTTCTGCCAAAGCCTGCGAGGTTTGATTTACATCAAGGTTTTAATTGATGTAAATCCATAAGCTGTCTGACATCACTTGAGGAGTACGCCATGTTTAACGCCATCTTATTTCCCACCGACGGCTCGCCGCTGTCCGACAAAGCCGCCGAGACCGCCCTCGCCTTCGCCCAATTGAACAAGGCCAAGCTTGTCGCCATCAGCGTGGTGCAGCCTTTCCCATTCTCGCCGATGGCCGACGGCGGCATCGTGCTCGACGCCAGCCTGTATGAACAACAAATGCAGGAAGCCTCGCAACGCGCCATCGACAAGATCGGCGAAGCGGCACGCGCCGTCGGCGTGCCCTTCGAAGGCGTGGTAGCAGTCTCGCCGAGCCCCCACGAAGAAATCGTCAACGCGGCGCAAACCTATCATTGCGACATCATCCTGATGGCCTCGCATGGCCGCAAGGGCTTGAACAAGCTGTTCGTGGGCAGCGAAACGCAAAAAGTGCTGGCGCATACACACTTGCCCGTCATGGTTCTGCGTTAAGCCAGACCATAGCTACCCCGGCGTCGCGCGCAGCAACTCAGCGCGCCGGCGCCTGCTTCGGCAACAACACCCACACGGCGCCGCTCTGCTTCATGCGGCCCGCATTCTCGGCCGCTTCCGCGCCAAAACCAAAGAAGTAATCGACACGGATAGGCCCGCGAATGGCGCCGCCCGTATCTTGCGCCATCACCAGGCGCTGCATGGGAATCTCGCTATTGGCTTGCGTGGTGGACAGGAACACGGGCGCGCCCAACGGCAGGAAGCGCGAATCGATGGCCACCGAACGCTGCGGTGTCAACGGCACGCCCAGCGCGCCCTTCGGACCTACTTTCGGGTCGGGCAGGCGCTCCTCCTTGAAGAAGACATAACTGGGATTGGCATTGAACAATTCATCCTTGCGCGTCGGGTGGCCGGCGATCCACGCCTTGATGCCCTGCGCGGACGCCTGGCTCAGGGTCAGTTCGCCCTTGTCGACCAGGTAGCGGCCGATCGATTTATACGGATGGCCGTTTTGATCCGCATACGCCACGCGCACGGTTTCCTGCGTATCGGTCAGCTGCACGCGACCGGAACCCTGCACTTGCAGGAAGAACGCCTCGACTTCGTCATCCACCCACAGCAATTCCTTGCCCGTCACGGACGTGGCGCGCTCGATGTCGGCGCGCGTGGCGTACGGGATCACCTTCTTGCCGACCAGCTTGCCCCGCAGGCGCATGTTTTTCAATTCCGGATACACGCCGGACAAGTCCACTGAAACGAGATCGTCGGGCACCTTGTACAGCGGCGTCTGGTACGGACCGCCGCGCTTGCGCGCCCCGTGCAGCAACGGCTCATAGTAGCCGGTCACCAATCCAGTATTGGCGCCATCAGCGGTAATGACTTGATTTGGCACAAAGAAGGTCTCGAAAAACAGGCGGATGGCCTTGTCGCTGTCCGCATTCACCTGACGCGCAATCGTGCACGATTCCTTCCAGTCCGGACGTTTCACCAGCACGCCGCACGAAGCCATGAAGGCGGGCCAGGCGGCGCGCATGTCGTCGCGCGCCCAGCCGGGCAAGGCGGCAAACTTGGCAGGCACGAAGGTGGGCGCCGCCACATCCGTGGCATCCTTGGCATCGGCGGGCTTGGCCGGCACCGGCTTGACGACGGTCGGCGCGATGGGCGGCGCCTTGCCGCTGGCAGCGGGCGGCGCAGGCGGCGTGGTACAGGCGGAAAGTGCAAGCGCGACGGCGCCGATTGAAACGGGTAGACTACCGCGTGTCAACAGACGGCGGGTAAATACTAAGCTGCGGGTAAATAACATAGGGGTGCGTATGTGGATCTTGATGATAGAGGCGCTGGTGGCGTTCTTCTTGCTGGCATTTATAGTCTGGTGGACCATGTATTCGGGTAAAAAACCCGCACCGCCGGCGCACGAGCAGCTCAGTGAAGAACAGGACAGCACCGAAAAACTGAAGTAAGGGGGCAAGCCCCCCCGGCGTTTCCTTAATGCAAGGTACGCGGCACCGACAGCACGAACTCGGGAATCAAAGCTTCGAACTGATGGCCATCTTCGGCCACGCAAAAGTACTCGCCGTGCATCGAGCCTTGCGGCGTGGCCAGCATGGTTCCGCTCGTGTATTCGAACTGTTCGCCCGGCTGCAGCAGCGGCTGGTGGCCAACGGCGCCCAGGCCGCGTACCTCTTCCACCTTGTTGTCCGCATCGGTGATGACCCAGTGGCGCGAAATCAGTTGCGCGCCAACAGTGCCACTGTTGACCACGCGAATCGTGTAGCTGAACACGTGCCGCCCCTGGTCGGGTGCCGATTGCTCGGGCAGGTACTGCGTCTTGACCGTTACCGTAAATTCATAAGTCGACATCGTCATCCCTTCAGTAGTCATGAATGTCGCGCGTGGCTCAGCGGCCACTGCGCGGCGCATATTCTGTATTTCAATAAAGCATGGTAACGGCGTCAAGCGTAAAATAGCGCATCTTCGCATTTTCTACTCTGAGCCTTTAGCCACCATGACAACATTCCGTATCGCTCCCAGCATCCTGTCAGCCGACTTTGCCCGCCTGGGCGAGGAAGTGCGCAACGTCGTTACCGCCGGCGCCGACATCATCCACTTCGACGTGATGGATAACCATTATGTGCCGAACCTGACCATCGGCCCGCTGGTGTGCGAAGCGATCCGCCCGCACGTGCAAGTACCGATCGACGTGCATCTGATGGTCAAGCCTGTCGATCGCATTATCCCGGATTTCGCCAAGGCTGGCGCGAACATCATCACCTTCCACCCGGAAGCGTCGGATCACGTCGACCGTTCCTTGCAGCTGATCCGCGACAACGGCTGCAAATCGGGCCTGGTTTTCAACCCGGGCACCCCGCTGCACTACCTGGAGCACGTGATGGACAAGATCGACATCATCCTGATCATGTCGGTCAATCCGGGCTTCGGCGGCCAGTCCTTCATTCCGCAGGCGCTGAAGAAAATCGCCGAAGCGCGCCGCATGATCGACGAATCGGGCCGTGACATCATGCTGGAAGTCGATGGCGGCATCAAGATCGACAACATCGCCGCCGCCGCCGCCGCCGGCGCCGACACCTTTGTCGCCGGCTCGGCCATCTTCGGCAAGCCGGACTACAAGGCCGTCATCGACGCCATGCGCGCCGAGCTGGCAGCGGTAAAGGGCGCCTGATGCAAGCGGGCACGGTGAAAGACCACGTACTGGCCGGCGTGCGCGCCGCCATCATCGACCTCGATGGCACGATGCTCGACACCGTGCCCGATTTCCATGTCGCCATCAACGGCATGCGCGCCGAACTGGACTTGCCCCCCATCAGCGCCGACGCCATCAAGCTGATGGTGGGCAAAGGCTCGGAAAACCTGATCCGCACCGTGCTGGCGCTCGACTTCGATGCGGCCGGCGTGGAACAGCGTTTCGAACAGGCGATGGAGGGCTATCAGCGCCACTACCTGGCCATCAATGGCCAGTACAGCACCCTGTACCCGGACGTGGAAGCGGGGCTGGCGGCCATGAAGGCGGCGGGCTTGCGCCTGGCCTGCGTCACCAACAAGCCGATCGCCTTCGCCCTGCCCCTGCTGCAGCAGAAAAAACTCGATGGCTATTTCGAGATCGTCTACGGCGGCGATTCGCTGCCGCAGAAAAAACCGCACCCCATGCCGCTGCTGCAAGTGTGTGCGGACTTCGGCCTGCCCCCCGCCAAAGTGGTGGCCATCGGCGACTCGTCGAATGACGCGCAAGCGGCCAGGGCTGCGGCTTGCCCCGTACTGACGGTACCGTATGGCTACAATCACGGACACTCTATACACGATACCGATTCCGATGGTATAGTAAAGACACTGCTCGAAGCAGCCCGTTTTATTGGCATGCAAAACTAAGCGGCATACTGACCAAACCCAACACCATATCGTGAACACGTTTCTCATCAAAAAACACAATGTCACCCAAACCGGCTCGATTGAGGCCTGGCTTTGGCGACGCTGGCAATCCTGGCAGGCCTAAGGGCCGAGCCGTTACGATTGCTGCCGGCTGCACACGCGTCCTTTGCGCATCTTGCGCATGTTGCATGTACCGGCAAGTTTTTTGATAACCCACCGCAGGGTTTGTGCACTATGCACACTCATACCCTGACGGCATGGAGAGAAACATGACCGAACTCGAATTCAAATCGCTGGCCCAGCAAGGCTACAACCGCATCCCCCTGATCGCGGAAGCGTTCGCCGACCTGGAAACCCCGCTCACCCTGTACCTGAAACTGGCGCAGGCCCAACAAGGTGGCAAGAACACCTTCCTGCTCGAATCCGTCGTCGGCGGCGAACGCTTCGGCCGCTATTCCTTCATCGGCTTGCCCGCCACGACCGTGTTGCGCAGCTACGGCAAACGCACCGAAATCGTCAAGAACGGCAGCGTGATCGAAGAACACGAAGGCAATCCGCTCGACTTCATCGAACAGTACCAGTCGCGCTTCAAGGTCGCCCTGCGCCCCGGCATGCCGCGCTTCTGCGGCGGCCTGGCCGGCTACTTCGGCTACGACACCGTGCGCCACATCGAGAAAAAGCTGGCCGGCGGCGCGCCGAAAGATGACTTGAAGCTGCCCGACATCCAGCTGATGGTGACGGAAGAACTGGCCGTCATCGACAACCTGTCCGGCAAGCTGTACCTGATCGTCTACGCCGACACGACGCAGCCCGAATCGTTTTCGAAAGCACAGCAGCGCCTGAAGGACTTGCGCATGATGCTGCGCCGCGGCGTCGATGCCCCCGTCACCAGCGCTTCCGTGCGCACGGAAACCATCCGCGACTTTTCCAAGGAAGACTACCTGAAGGCGGTCGCCAAGGCGCATGAATACGTGATGGCGGGCGACCTGATGCAGGTGCAGATCGGCCAGCGCATCCGCAAGCCGTATGTCGATTCACCGCTGACCCTGTACCGCGCCTTGCGTTCGCTCAATCCATCGCCGTATATGTACTTCTATAATTTCGGTGACATGCAGATCATCGGCGCCTCGCCGGAAATCCTGGTGCGCAACGAGAAGACGGCGGACGGCGGCAAGAAAGTTACCTTGCGTCCGATTGCCGGCACGCGTCCGCGCGGCGCCACGCCAGAGCGCGACGCCGAACTGTCGGCCGAACTGCTGGCCGATCCGAAAGAGATCGCCGAGCACGTAATGCTGATCGACCTGGCGCGCAACGACATCGGCCGCATCGCGGAAACGGGCAGCGTGCAAGTCACCGACCGCATGGTCATCGAAAAGTATTCGCATGTGCAGCACATCGTCTCGAACGTGGAAGGCACCCTCAAGGAGGGCCTGTCGAACCTGGACGTGCTGCGCGCGACCTTCCCCGCCGGCACCCTGACGGGCGCGCCGAAAGTGCGCGCCATGGAAGTGATCGACGAACTGGAAATCACCAAGCGCGGCATCTATGGCGGCGCCTGCGGCTACCTGTCGTTTGGCGGTGAAATGGATGTGGCGATCGCCATCCGCACGGGCGTGGTCAAGGACGGCATGCTGTACGTCCAAGCCGCGGCCGGCATCGTGGCCGACTCCATCCCCGAAATGGAATGGCAGGAAACAGAAAACAAGGCGCGCGCCGTGCTGCGCGCCGCCGAACAAGTGCAAGATGGCCTGGATGGAGGGTTTTAAGATGCTGCTGATGATCGACAACTACGACTCCTTCACCTACAACATCGTGCAGTATTTCGGTGAACTGGGCGAAGACGTGCGGGTCTACCGCAACGATGAAATCACGATCGAACAGATCGAGGCGCTGAACCCGGACCGCATCTGCATCTCGCCTGGCCCGAAAGCACCGGCACAGGCGGGCATTTCGGTGGAAGTACTGAAACACTTCGCCGGCAAGAAGCCTATCCTCGGCGTGTGCCTGGGCCACCAGGCCATCGGCGATGCGTTTGGCGGCAAGGTCATCCGCGCCAAGCAGGTCATGCATGGCAAAACTTCCCTCATCGCGCATACGGGCGTGGGCGTCTTCAAGGACATCCCCAGCCCCTTCACAGTGATCCGCTACCACTCTTTGGCGATCGAACGCGCCTCGCTGCCTTCCTGCCTGGAAGTGACGGCGTGGACGGACGACGGCGAAATCATGGGCGTGCGCCACCGGGAATACGATATCGAGGGGGTGCAGTTCCACCCCGAATCGATCCTCTCGGAACACGGCCACGCCCTGCTGAAGAATTTCCTCGAGCGCTGATCCCATGCGCACGCCCCGGCGTGCCATCAGTGTCCTCCTGCGCCATCATTGAAGAAGGAAGCATCATGCCGATCACCCCACAAGAAGCCCTGCTGCGCTGCATCGAACACCGCGAGATCTTTCACGACGAAATGCTGTACCTGTTCCGCCAGATCATGTCCGGCGAAATGTCCCCCACCATGATCGCAGCCCTCACCATGGGCTTGCGCGTGAAGAAGGAAACCATCGGCGAAATCGCCGCCGCCGCGCAAGTGATGCGCGAGTTTTCCACCAAGGTGCCCATGGCCGACACCACCAACCTGCTCGACATCGTCGGCACGGGCGGCGACGGCGCGCACACGTTCAATATTTCCACCGCCTCGATGTTCGTGGCGGCGGCCGCCGGCGCGCGCGTGGCCAAGCACGGCGGGCGCAGCGTCTCGTCCTCGTCCGGCAGCGCCGACGTGCTGGACTCCCTGGGCGTCAACATCAACCTGCAGCCCGAGCAGATCGCCCAGTCGATCGCGCAAACGGGCATCGGCTTCATGTACGCGCCCAACCACCATGCGGCCATGAAGCATGCGGCGCCCGTGCGCAAGGAGCTGGGCGTGCGCACGATCTTCAATATCCTCGGTCCGCTGACCAATCCCGCCGGCGCGCCGAACATTCTGATGGGCGTATTCCACGCCGACCTGGTCGGCATTCAGGTGCGCGTGCTGCAGCGCCTGGGCGCGCAGCATGCCATCGTCGTGTATGGCCGCGACAACATGGATGAAGTATCGCTGGGCGCGGCCACCATGGTCGGTGAATTGATCAACGGCGAGATCCGCGAATATGAAATCCATCCCGAAGATTTCGGCATGTCGATGATCGCCAGCCGCAACCTGAAGGTGGCCGATTCCGTCGAATCGAAGGCCAAGATGATGGAAGCGCTGCGCGGCGAACCCGGTGCGGCCGCCGACATCGTGGCCCTGAACGCGGGCACGGCGCTGTACGCGGCCGGCGTGGCCAGCTCGATCGAAGATGGCCTGGCGCGCGCGCGCACCGCCGTCAGCTCGGGCGCCGCGCTGGCGAAACTCGCTCAATTCGTGCAGGTCACGCAGCAGCTGGGCACCCCGGCGCAAGCGTAAACGCCCTGCCCTCCTTTATAGAATAGCGACCATCATGTCCGACATACTCGATAAAATCCTGGCCGTGAAAGCCGATGAAGTGGCCAAGGCCAAAGCCCACCGCAGCCTGGCCAGCCTGCGCGGCGACGTGGAAAGCGACAGCGCCCTGCGCGCCGGCCTGCGCGGCTTTGAAGCGAGCCTGCGCCAGCACATCGCCGCCGGCAAGCCCGGCATCATCGCCGAAGTGAAAAAGGCCTCGCCGTCGAAAGGCGTGATCCGCACCGACTTCCGCCCGGCTGACATCGCCGCCAGCTATGCGGCGCATGGCGCGGCCTGCCTGTCCGTGCTGACGGACGAGCAGTTCTTCCAGGGATCCGTGGCGTATCTGCAGCAGGCGCGCGCCGCCTGCGCCATCCCCGTGCTGCGCAAGGATTTCATGGTCGACATGTACCAGATCTACGAAGCGCGCGCCATGGGCGCCGACTGCATCCTGCTGATCGTCGCGGCGCTCGACCATGGCCTGATGGCGGAAATGGAAGCGTGCGCCCACGAACTGGGCATGGGCGTGCTGATCGAAAGCCACGACGGCGAAGAACTGACGGCGGCATTGAAACTCAAGAGCGCGTTGATCGGCATCAACAACCGCAACCTGCGCACCTTCGAAACCTCGCTCGACACGACCATCAAGCTGTTGCCGCGCATCCCGCAAGACAAATTGATCATCACGGAATCGGGCATCCACGGCACGGCCGACGTCCAACGCATGCGCGATGCGCACATCCACAGCTTCCTCGTGGGCGAAGCGTTCATGCGCGCGCCCGACCCCGGCGTGGAGCTGGAACGCCTGTTCAGTTAAACCATGGTAGGCTGGCAGCCATGAGACACGCAATCACCGTCCTTGCTGCCGCCGTCCTGCTGTCGGCTTGCAAGACTGCGTCCCCGCCAGCGGCGCCCACGAGCACGGCCGCGGCCCCTCGCACGCCAGCCGCGCTACAGCTCGCGGCCAACATCGACGCCTACAAGGCACTGGTGGCGCAGCAGATCATGGCGGCCAATGGCGCATACACGTTCAGCGGGCGCCTGCCGCCCATGCTGCCGGCCATCGTCGTGCTCGACCTGAGCGTGGGCCCGGACGGCGAGCTGAAAAGCGTGCATGTCCACCGTTCGCGCGACAGCGATGCATCGGCCGCGGCGCTGGCCGCCGTGCGGCGCGTGCAAGTGCTCTTTCCGCCGGCGGGACACCTGATGCGCCGCCACGCCAAAACTTTCGATTTCTCCGAAACCTTCCTCTTCAACGAGCAGTACCGGTTCCAGCTGCGGACCTTGTCCGGTCCGCAGTAATCGCGGCAGCATCGAGCTCGATGCGGTCGCGTCCCCGCTCCTTGGCCAGGTACAGGGCCGCATCGGCGCGCGACAGCAATTCTTCCAGCCCCTCCACCACCGATGCCTGGCAAGCGACGCCGATGCTGACGGTACACGAAGGCAGTCCCGCATGACTGGACTCGCGCAGCAAGGCGCGGATGCGTTCGGCCACGCCCAAGGCATTATGCACAGGCATATCCGGCATCAGCACGACGAACTCCTCGCCGCCGAAACGCGCCACGCAATCCGATTCACGCAAGGCGCCTTTGATAACAGTGGCCACATGCGCCAGCACCTGGTCGCCCACCGCGTGACCGTAGCGGTCATTGATCGATTTGAAGTAATCGAGGTCGATGCTGAGCAGTGTCAACGGCAAACGGCGGCGCCGCAGATTATCCATCTCGCGCGCATAGGCATCGCCAAAGCCGCGCCGGTTCAGCACCTGCGTGAGCGGATCATGGGTCGAGCGGCGCTCCAGTATCTGCTGCAGGCGGCGCGTCGCCACCGTCATGAAGCCCACCGTCAGCAGCAGCGCCATGAAATTGGCGACCGCCAGATAGATGCCGGCCGGGGTGGCGGCCACCGCCAGGTTCACGCTGGCGCCACCATGCAGCAACGCCGACACGCCGCGCGCCAGCACCACGCCAGCTTGCAGCAGCATCAGCGCGCCAAAGAAAAAACTCGAGAAATGGCGCTCGCCATGGCGCCACACCAGTTGCACCTGGCGCGCATAGAACAGGAAGACCAGCAGGGAGAAGAGCGCCACGCGCGCGGAGAAATCGGGGCGCACCAGCAGCCACCAGCTATTGCCGGCGATGGCCAGGACAAGTATCAACAGATAGGCGCGGCGACTGGGCGCCAGGCCAAAGAATTTCTCCGTGCCCAGCATCGACAGGCCGATGCCGGCCACCAGGGCCGCATTGGCCGCAATCATGGACAATGCGGGCGGCAGCACCTCGCGGGTGCCGAACAGCAGAGACGCGCACACCAGCAGCAGCAAGCCGGCCGCCCAATGCCCCAGGCCATGCACCTCGCGCCGGAAACTGCGATACACCGAGAACATGACGATGCTCATCGCCCCGCACATCAGGGTCGTCATCAGCATAATCGTTCGAGGATCGAGGGTTTGCACGTTGGGCACGATCTAAAAGAAGCAATTCGGCAATTTTAGTTTAGTTAAAGAAAAATTAGTTCATTTGCAGTAAATATGACGCTAATGCACCAATATCAGCGGTTTAGTTGCATTTGAGAAATTGCACCTTGAAATGAAAAACCGGCCAGTGAGGCCGGTTTTCTGTCTTACTGCATGACAAACAGCATCATGCCGCGCTAGGACGCTTCGGCCCCGTGGCCTTCTTGGGCGCCGGCAGCAGGGTCAAGCTGACACCGGGCACGCGGTCGCCCTGCAGCACGGCCGCAAACGTCATCAGCTCGTCGCGGCGGAAGGCGTGGATGTCTACCGTGGCGCCGACGGCGTAGCGGCCCAGCAAGGTGTCCAGATTGGTGCCCGTTACGCGCAAGCCATCGATGGCCACCAGCACGTCGCCCGCCGACAAGCCGGCTACGTGGGCGGCGCCGCCCTGGTGCACCTGCGCCAATTTGGCGTCGTTGCCGTCGCGGCCCAGGTTGACGTCCAGGCTGGATTTTTCCGCCTTGCGCGCATCGCTGTATTTCACGCCGAACGGCGCCAGCAGGCGCGCCAGCGGCACGTCGTCCGTGCCGCGGATGTAGCGCTCGAAGAACGGTTTCATGCGCGTGCCGGAGACCTCATCGAACAGGGCTTCGACTTCGGCCGGCGTCACGCCGCGCGCCTTACCCTTGTAGAAGTCGCGGCCATAGCGCTGCCACAGCGCCTGCATCACGTCGTCCAGCGATTGCTCGCCATCCGTCTTGCTGCGGATCGTCAGGTCGAAGGCCAGCGCGATCAGCGAACCCTTGGTGTAGTAGCTGACGATGGCGTTCGGCGCGTTTTCATCCTGGCGATAGTACTTGCCCCAGGCGTCGAAGCTGGAATCGGCCACGCTTTGCTTGCTGCGGCCGCTGCCGCGCAGCACACTGTTGACGGTCTTGCCCAGCAATTTGAAATAGGCTGCCTCGTCGATCAGGCCCGCGCGCACCAGCATCAGGTCATCGTAGTAGCTGGTGAAGCCTTCGAAGAGCCACAGCAGCGGCGAATAGCTTTCCGCCTGCAGGTTGTACGGCGCAAAAGCGGCCGGCTTGATACGCTTGACGTTCCATGTATGGAAGTACTCATGGCTGCACAGGCCGAGGAATTTCAGGTAGCCCTCGCCGATCTCCGTGCTGCTTGACGCCGTCGTCGGCAAGTCGGCGCGGGCGCAAATCAGCGCCGTCGAGGCGCGGTGTTCCAGGCCGCCGTAACCGTCGCCGACGGCCATGGTCATGAACACATAGCGGTCCATCGGCGCCTTTTTCGTCTTCGGCTCGAAGAAGGCGATCTGCGTTTCGCAGATGGCTTTCAGGTCGCGGCACAAACGGTCCAGGTCCAGGTTCGGCACCTTGCCCGTGACGACGATATCGTGCGGCACGCCATGCGCCTTGAAAGTGGCCAGCGCGAAGTCGCCCATTTCCACCGGGTGGTCGATCAGCTCATCGTAGTTGGCCGCCTGGTAGCTGCCGAAACCATAGCGCTTCGCCTTGAGTTCCGGCAGGGTGGTAGCGACTCGCCAGGTCTTGCAGGCCGCATCCTTCGGCTGCACGATGTGCACCTCGTGCGGCTCGGCCTCCTGGCCCAGTACGCGCAGGAACACGCTGGTGCCGTTGAAGAAGCCGTGATTCTGGTCCAGGTGCGCGGCGCGCACGGACAAGTCCCAGGCGTAGACCTCGTATTCGAGCGTCAAGGCGCCCTTGCACGGAGCGGCTTGCCACGAATGCTTGTCCAGCTTGGTCAGCGCCACGGCCTTGCCCTCGGACTCGGCGCGGATGCTGACGATGTTGCGCGAAAATTCGCGGATCATGTAGCTGCCCGGGATCCAGGCCGGCAAGGACAAGACCTGGCCGATGGCGGCCGGCAACTTGACCGTCAAGGTGACCTTGAACATGTGGCCAGCCAGATCAAGGGCGGCGATGCTGTAGATGATGCCGGCGGCGGGCGCCTTGGCGATGCTTTTTTTAATTGGAGCTTTTTTCATGTTTTTCTCGTGTCTGGCATGGATGTTCTAAAGTCGCCCGGGCGCGCCATGCACCGGCGACAAATCGTCAGGTGTATCAATATCGCGCAAGATGCCGCCGTCGTCCACTGTCACGTCGCATACGGCATGGCTGTTGACGATGCTGCGCGCGCCCTGGTCGCCATCGAGCGCCAGCAGCAGCGGCAAGTGAAAGGCGCTGAACGCGACAGGATTGCCGCGCCGGCCCTGGAACACGGGCACGGCGATGTGCGCGCCATTGCCGATGGCTTGCGACAAGGCGGCGATTGTAGCCGCTTCTACGTAAGGCATGTCGCCCAGGGCGATCAGCCAGCCCGGCGCGCCGCGCGCATAGTCGATGGCGCAGGTGAGCGAGGCGGCCATGCCCGTATCGGCATCATGGCAGACGCGCACCTCGCAGCCCAGCGCACCGAGTGCGCGCGCCACCTGCGTATCGTCGGCGCGCACCACGGCCAGCACGCGCGGCAAGGCCGCCAGCATGTTCCTGGCCGCCGCCACCACGACCGGCAAGCCCGCATGTGGACCGTCCGTCAACGGCTGCAATAATTTGTTCTGCACGCCGGAAGGATCGAACCTGCGTCCCCTTCCGGCTGCCAGCAAGATGCCGACCGTACTCAAAAAACCGCTGCCGTCATGCGGCCGCCAGGTCGAACGGCAGCTTGCGCAGGCGCTTGCCCGTCAGGGCAAACAGCGCATTGGCGAAGGCGGGCGCCAGCGGCGGCACGCCCGGTTCGCCCATGCCCGTCGGCGCGTCGCCCGACGGCACCAGATGCACCTCGATCACCGGCATGTCGGGCATGCGCGGCACCGGGTAGTCGCCGAAGTTCTGCTGCTGCACCACGCCATCCTTGAGCGTGATGGCCGCGCCGGGAATGGTCATGCCCAGCGCCATCAGCGCGGCGCCCTGCACTTGCGCCTCGATCGTCAGGGGATTGACGGCCAGGTTGCAATGCACGCCCGCCCATACCTGGTGCAGCTTGGGCGCGCCTTCCACCACGGAGGCCGTCACCACGTAGGCGACCACGGAATTGAACGATTCATGCATGGCCACGCCCCAGGCTTGGCCTTTCGGCAGCTTCTTCTTGCCATAGCCGGACTTGGCCACGGCCAGGTCCAGCGCGGCGAT
This sequence comes from Janthinobacterium sp. GW460-12-1-14-LB5, assembly GCF_059423585.1. NCBI lineage: Bacteria > Pseudomonadati > Pseudomonadota > Betaproteobacteria > Burkholderiales > Oxalobacteraceae > Janthinobacterium > Janthinobacterium sp. GW460-12-1-14-LB5. The sequence continues at coordinate 15,368 of NZ_JBWKYD010000033.1, forward strand.
ATGGCGCGTGTGCTTCGCGTCGATCAGCAGCTTGCGGTAGGCGACGGGATCCATCTTCGCCACATGCGCCGCTTCATCGATCAGGGTTTCCATGACAAAGGCAGTGTGTGTCGAGCCGACGGAGCGCCACCACAGCACGGGCACGTTAGCCTTGGCCGTGTGCACGGACAGCTTCATCGGCAAGGTGTACGGTTCGCCCATGCCTTCGACCATGGTGCCGTCGACGCCATTTTTCACCATGAACGCTTCGAACGGCGTGCCGGCCATGATGGACTGCCCGACGATGGTGTGGTCCCAGGCGAGGATCTTGCCCTTGGCGTCGAGGCCGATCTGCGCGCGGTGCACATGCGACGGCCGGTAGTAGCCACCCTTGATGTCATCCTCGCGGCTCCACATCAGCTTTAATGGACCGCTCTTGCCCGCCGCCCGGTACGCCTTGGCGACATTGACGGCTTCGACCACGTAGTCGGACGAGGGCACGGCGCGCCGGCCGAAGCCGCCGCCGGCCATCATCGTGTGCAGGGTCACCTGTTCGGGTTTCAGGCCGGAGGTGGCGGCAATCGCCGCCTGGTCGCCGGTCTGGAATTGCGAGCCGACCCACATCGTGCATTTGTCGGCCTGCAGGTCGACGACGCAGTTGAGCGGCTCCATCGGCGCGTGTGCCAGATAGGGGAATTCGTAGACGGCCTCGATTTTTTTCGGCGCCTTGGCCAGCTTGCCCATGTCGGCTGGCTTGGCAACGGTGCCCGGCGTCCTGGCCAGCGCCTTGAAGGCCGCCAGCTGCTTGTCGCTGCTGACCTTTTCCACGGCGCTGCTGTCCCACTCGATCACCAGCGCATCGCGCCCCTGCTTGGCCGGCCAGTAGCCGTCGGCGATGACGGCCACGCCGCTGCCGCCACGGTCGGTTTTGACTTCCAGTACCTCCAGCACGCCCTTGATGGCTTTCGCCTTGCTGGCGTCGAATTTCGCTACCTTCGCGCCAAACACGGGCGGGCGCGCCACCATGGCCACTTTCGCGCCAGGCGGCTTGAAGTCGATGCCGAACTGCTGTTTTCCCGTGGACTTGGCGGCCGCGTCCAGGCGTTTCACGGGCTTGCCGATGATGGCAAAGTCGCGCGGGTCCTTCAGCTTGACAGTGGCGGGCACGCTCTGGCGCATGGCCGCATCGGCAAACTCGCCATACGTCGCCTTTTGCCCGCCGGGGCCATACAGCACGCCTTTCGCGGCGCGCACCTGGTCGGGATTGACTTTCCACTGCGCGGCGGCGGCGGCCACCAGCATGGCGCGCGCCTTGGCGCCGATTTCGCGGTATTGCGTGAACGAATGGGCGATGCTGCCCGAGCCGCCCGTCATCTGCATGCCGTAGGCGGCATCCTTGTACTGCTCGCCGGCTGGCGCCAGCGCGCCGTGCACCAGGCTCCAGTCGGCGTCGAGTTCCTCGGCAATCAGCATGGGCAAGCTCGTTTGCACGCCCTGGCCGAATTCCAGCCGGTTCACCTGCACCGTCACCGTGTTATCGGGCGCGATATGCAGGAAGGCGTTCGGCGCATACACGGGCTTGGCGGGAGCGGCATCGGCCGCCTGCGCCAGCTTGCCTGCACCCGGCAGGAAAAAGCCCAGCATCAAGCCCCCGCCGGCCACCGCGCCGGCCTTCATGAAACCGCGCCGCGAGACGCCATCGGCCGCGCCAACCACAGCCACCGGCGCCGATGCCAGCGCCGCGCCCAGAGTCAAGCCGCCGTGCTGCAATGCTTCCTGATTCAACCATTCGATACGCATGTCGCTCTCCTCAGGCCAGGGTCTTGGCCGCGTCCTTGATGGCCGCGCGGATCCGTTGATAGGTACCGCAGCGGCAGATATTGCCGCTCATGGCGCCATCGATGTCGGCATCGCTGGGCGACTTGTTGGTGCGCAGCAGCGCCGTCGCGCTCATCACCTGGCCGCTTTGACAGTAGCCGCATTGCGGCACATCGTGGCGCACCCATGCCGCCTGCACGGCCTTGCCCACCTGGTCGTTTTCCATCGCTTCGATGGTGGTGATCTTTTGCGCGCCGACAGAGGAAATCGGCGTGATGCACGAGCGGATGGGCTGGCCATCGAGGTGCACCGTGCAGGCGCCGCACAGGGCCATGCCGCAGCCGAACTTGGTGCCCGTCATGTTCAGGTTATCGCGCAGCGCCCACAGGATGGGCGTGGAAGGATCGGCGTCGACCTGCGTGTCGCGTCCGTTGATATTCAAGGTAATCATCTGCTGCTTCCCCTTTTTTGGATTGTTATGGCGTCTACAAACAACACTTGATGATACGACAGCGGAAAAAAGTGCAAAAAAAAGCGCGCCTTGCGAGGGCGCGCCGTCCAGCCTTCCTGGCGACAGCCCGGATTACTTAATGGTCGAGAATTTCTGTTCCAGCGTTTTCGCATCGACTGCGCCCGGAATGCGGCTGCCGTCGGCAAAGAAGATGGCCGGCGTGCCCGAGACGCGCAATTGCTGGCCCAACGCCAGGATTTTTTCATGCGGGTTGGCGCAAGTGGCGGCCACCGTAGCTGGCGCCTTGCCGTTCAACATCCAGTCATCCCAGGCCTTGTTGCGGTCCGGCGCGCACCACACATTGCGCGACTTGACGATGGAATCGGGCGACAGGATGTTGTACATGAAGGTGTAGACGGTGACGTTGTCGATTTCCTTCAGCGCGTTCTGGCGGAAGCGCTTGCAATAGCCGCAGTTCGGATCTTCGAACACGGCGATCACGCGCTTGCCATTGCCCTTGACGGTTTTCATGGCCGAATCGAGCGGCAGGTCGGAGAATTTGATGCGGTTGACTTCGTCCAGGCGCACCTTGGTCAGATCCTGCGACGTCTTGGCGTCGAACACGTGGCCGACGAACAGGTATTGCGCGGCCTTGTCCGTGTACAGGATGTCGCCGCCCGTGCGCACTTCGTACAAGCCGCCGTACGGGGTTTCCTTGACCGAATCGACCTTGGCGCCTTCGCCCAGGCGCGGCTCGATCAGCTTTTTGATGTTCGCTTCCGTCGGCGTTTCCGCGCCGGCGCACGACATCATCAGGCCCGAGGCCATCAGCAAGGCGATTTTGCTCATGCTTCTGTTCATTGTTATCACTATCACTTCTCCACTTGAAACGTCTGGCGGGACTGGCCTCTGGCCCGGAATCGTTATCTCTTTGACAAAACGAGCGCCGCAGACCAGCTGCGGCGACCTTGAATTTTCACTGCTGCCATTATCCGGCGCTATCTTAAGATTTACTGATGTCCCAATGCGTGCGCAATCATTTTTCGCTTCAGGGCAGGTAATTTATCCAGCAAGTTTAATCCCAAATTGCGAACCACGCGCAACGGCTCCAGATCGGCGCCAAATAACCTCGCCAGGCCATCGGTGGCCAGCTGCATCAGCAGCACGTCTTCCTTGCGCGCGCGCGCATAGCGGGCCAGCACGCGCTCGTCGCCGATGCCGCGGTGCGCTTCGCGCTCGCTGATCGTCTTGACCAGCTGCGCCACGTCGGCAAAGCCCAGGTTCATGCCGTGGCCGGCCATCGGGTGGACCACGTGGGCGGCGTCGCCCACCAGGGCCACGCGCGGCGCCACCATGGCGTGCGGGCGCATCAGGGTGAGCGGAAACGCGCGCACCAGTTCCGGCTGCAAGGGCGTGAGTTTACCCAGTTTGTCGTGGCAGTACGCGGCCAGGCGCGCGGCCAGGGCGTCGGCCGATTCGGCCATCAAGATGTCGGCCAGCGCATCGGGCGCCGACCAGACCAGCGAAACGCGGTCGCCCGGCAGCGGCAGCAGCGCGACGATGCCTTCGCTGCCCGTAAACCACTGGTGGGCCGCGCCATGGTGCGGCTTTTCGCAGGCGAAGTTGCTGACCACGCCGCGCTGTCCATACGAACGGTAATCGAGGCCGATGTCGCACTGGCCCCGCACCCACGACTGGGCGCCGTCCGCGCCCACGACGAGGGCGCAGGTGATGGTGTCGCCGCCATCGAGGTGCACGATGGCAGAATCATTCGTCCATTCCAGGCGGCTGGCGCGGCCCTGCACCACATTGACGTTCGGCGCGAACTTGAGGGCGGCGTCCAGCGCCTGCCCCAGGTTGCGGTCTTCGATGATCCATGCCAGCGTGCCCACATGGGCGCCGTAGGCGTCAAAACCGAGTCCGCCCGCCTGCGCGCCGTCGCCGTTGACCAGCATGGCGTCGACGGGTGCCACCCTGTCGGCGTCAAGCGCGCCCCATACCTTCAGCGACGACAGCAGCTGGTGCGCCGTGTGATTGAGCGCATACACGCGCACATCCCAGCTGGCTTCGACCGGCTTGACGGGGGATGCCGGAGGGCTCACCGGGGATAACAGGGTGACGCTTTGTCCTGCCTGGGCAAACGCCAGCGCCGTGGTTTTCGCGATGGCGCCGTTGCCGACGATGCAAACGTCGCTGTGGCTATGCATGAAGCGCCGCATGGTGGGGGAAGTGGGACTGTTCATGGAACCATTATAGCGTTTGCACCATGCTTTTCAGATAGTCCGGAAGTACAGGACGCATGCCCAAGATCAAGCGACGCCATGAAACACGGGCAGCACGTATTCGCCGATCTCCTGCAAGGTCTCGGCCAGCGGGCGGCGGTTCTGCCGCAACTGCAGGCCGATATGCGTCACGCCGGCCGCGCGCATGGCGTGCAGCTCGGCGATCAGTCCATCGCGCCCCGCGCGCGCGCCAAAGCGGAAGCGCTGCAGCGGCAAGGTCGGATCGTCATCCAGGTCGAGGTGGATGAAGCTGACGTAGGGCTTGTCGCCGCCGGCCACGGCGCGCCATTGCGCCGCACGCAGCGCGTGGTCTTCCGGCGTGCCCGGATAGGCGAGCCAGCCATCCATCTGCGCCCCGATCCACGCGGGCGTTTGCTGCGCCAGTCCCGCCACCAGCAGCGGCAACGGTGCGGCAGGCTTGGGCAGCAGGCGGATGCCGGGCGGCAGGCGCGTTTCGCCCCAGTCGCGCAGCATGGCCACCTGCTCGCGAAAGGCGGCGCCGCGCTGGTCGAAATCGCGGCCGAAGACGGGATACTCGACGGGCCGGTCGCCGCTGGCCACGCCCAGCAGCAGGCGTCCGCCGCTCAACTGGTCGACGCTGGCCGCCGCCTTCAGGGTCAATACGGGTTCGCGCAGCGGCAGCACCACGGCGGCCGTGCCCAGCAAGATGTTCTCGGTGATGCCGGCCAAATAGCCCAGATAGGTAAATACCTCGAAAACCTGGGCCGCGTCGCCGAACGAGGGATCGTACAGGGGCACGTCGCGCAGCCACAGGGCCCGAAAACCCAGTCGGTCGGCCAGCTTTGCCAGCGCCGCATGCTGTTGCAGGTCGGGCTCGCCCGGCACGCGGCCGGAGGCCGCATTCGCCTGGCGCCCCGTGGATGACCAGTCATTGTCGAGCGGCAGTTCCAGGCCGATACTGAAACCGCCCTGTCCCAGCTTCGTCATGGCGCCCATCTCAATCCCACTGCGGCGCCAGGCCGTCCGGGTTGGCCAGGCGCTCGCCCCGTTCCAGGGTGGCCATCTGCGCCATCTCGTCCGGCGACAAGGTGATGCGCTGGAAATGCAGGTTCGCTTCCAGGTTGGCGCGCTTCGTCGACGACGGAATCACGGCAAAGCCCTGCTGCAGCGACCAGCTCAGGGCCACCTGCGCCGGCGTCACGCCGTGTCTGGCTGCAATCGCCATGATGACCGGATCGACGACCACCTTGCCATACGCGAGCGGCATGTAGGCCGTGACGTGGATGCCCTGGCTGCGCGCAAACTCGATGACGGTGCGGTTTTGCAGAAACGGGTGGATTTCGACCTGCTGCGTGGCGATTTCCCCGGCGCCCACCGTATCGATGGCTTGCCGCAGCTGCGCATTCGTGAAATTCGATACGCCGATGGCCCTGGTCAGCCCCTGCGCCTTGGCTTCCGCCAGCGCCGCCATGTACTCGGCCACGGAAATGGCGTCCTGCGGCGACGGCCAGTGAATCAGCGTCAAATCCAGCTGCTCCAACTGCAGCTTGTGCAGGCTGTCTTTTAAACTGGGAATCAGCTTGTCGCGCTGCAGATTGTCGATCCAGATCTTGGTGGTGACGAACAACTCGTCGCGCGGGACGGCGCTGGCCGCGATAGCCTGCCCCACGTCGGCTTCATTGCCGTAGATTTGCGCCGTATCGATATGGCGGTAGCCGACGTCGAGGCCCGTGGTGACGGAATCGATGACAACCTGGCCCTGCAGGCGGAAGGTGCCCAGACCGATGGCGGGGATGGCGGTGTGATGGGTGGTGGCGTGCATGCGGTAATCCTCTCAAAGCAATGTCGATGGCCACACTATGCGCCCATCTTTTGTTGAGAAAAATACCGTTTACCTCAAATCATATTTGATCTGCGAGCAACTAAAGCGATACCTATGCAGTAAATCAAGGAAAAGTCGCAGCCGGCTCTTGCATTCCCGTTTTGGTCTGCTATAATTCGCCACCTTGGCCTGGTAGCTCAGTCGGTAGAGCAGAGGATTGAAAATCCTTGTGTCGGTGGTTCGATTCCGCCCCGGGCCACCAAGAATTCGTAATACGTTCAAAAACGCCACCTTCGGGTGGCGTTTTTGTTTGTGGACTGCGCCAATTCACCGCAGCATCCCCCTATTCCGGCCGCATGCCGGCATCCTCCCCTCATCCGATACGGTATTTCCCCTCCAGCGCATGGCCCGGCAGCCTGACGCGAGACACCAGTACCGGCAGATATTCCCCACGGGAAACATGTTAAAATTAAATAAACATTAATACCAGCATCAAGGATGATGAGAATGAAAAAATGGTTCTTGCTGGCTGCCACCAGCGCACTTGCCGGTATGGGCACGGCACAGGCCACGCAAGTGGCAGAGCAAGTGAAAAGCCCATCGAGCGCAACGCCTCAGGAACAGAAGAGTGCCGTCCCGCACAGGCCATGGGAACGAAAGGTGGAGGGGGAGAAATTTTCCATGGAGATGCTCGACAGCGACCGCCTCGATCCGGCGTATCCAGGCTTGCCGCTGGGCGCGGTCATCGAGGCAGTCAAAAAATTTGTGCGCGAGAAAAAGGGGGAGTTTGAATCGACGGCTGACTACAAGCGCAGAATGGCGGCAGCGCTGAACGAAAAAGTGGTGGCGGATTCGAGCTTGAATGATGCACTGGCCTTTGTTGTTTCCGTCAAAAAAGACGGAGCCTATTCCGTTGGCATTGGGTACGATTTCAATGCGGATACGGGAAAAGTGAAGCTGTATGTCTTTCCCCGCACACGAGACTTGAATGGCATCGGCGCGCCTGACTATGACATCAACAAGCCTTCCTATAAAGGACTGGACCAGTTTGACTTGAGTTCCAAATTGAACTCGAAAGGCCGCTATAAAGGACGCAGCACCTATCGCGGCTACTATCGCGGCTACTATCCCATTGAAGAAACGTACACATCCACGATGGGCGTTGCCGTCAATCGCATCCCATTCCTGGATATTGACCGGGGCTACACCCAATACATAAAACCTGCATTCCAGTTTACGCTGGAAAATGCCGTCGCGGCAAAAGAACTGCCGGTCTTGAAGGCGATGGTCGTGATGCAGCTGGCATCGCCTTACATTGCCTACGACTTCGAGTCGTCCGATTCAACACCACAACAAATCGACGTGACTACGACAGATAGAGTATTTCTTACTGGGAATATCTTGGGCATCGTTTTTTACTCCGGCATCACTGGCGAAATCCTGGGGCGACTACCAGCGTCATTTGGCCTGCCTGCTGCCAGGCAAGCCACGAATGAGAGAAGCGCGCCCGCAGCGCAGTAATGGCAACTGGCCATATGCCCGCCTAGCCTTGCATCTCCCCGCGCCTTGCTTGCGCCGGGTAACAAAATTTGCCGCGCCAATAAAAACGCCAACCTTCGGGTTGGCGTTTTTATTGAGTCGAGCAAGGCTGCCGGCTGCGGCCAGCCCCATCGTTCTTACCACATCAGATCATCAGGAATCTGGAACGCCGCGTACGGATCATCCTCGTCCACCTGCGTGCTGGCCTGCTTGACGCGCACGACGATGGCCGGGTCGCGTTCGGCGATCTTGTCGGCGATGACGCGCGGCACCAGTTCCACGGCGCCGCCCAGGCAGACGATCACCAGACGCCCCGCCACCAGGTGGGCCTGCACGGTGGCCGTCACGTAGATGCGCTCGATCTTGTTGTTGAACGTGAAGTTATACGGCACGTCGCCGTTGTTGCCCTTGCTCTGGCGATTCTTTTGCACCATTTGCGCGATCTGCGCCACGATGGCTTTCTGGTTGGCGGCCGCGTCGCGCTGGGCGTTCAGCTCACGCGCCCGCTCGGCGTTCTTGCGCTGGGTCTCGAGCGCGGCCAGGCGCACTTCGTCGACACTTTGCGTGCCGCTCTTGCGCTCGTCCTTCTTTTGCTTGCTCTTGTCCTGGTTGGCCAATTTGACCTTTTTCTTGTCGACCAGGCCGGCCTTTAAAAACTGCTCTTGCAACGAGACCATAACTACTCCGTATTGAGGGTGCGCCGGCCAAGGCAGCGGCATCGGCCGGTGGAAAGACGCTAGCATAGCAAAAAAAGGGGCCGCTGCCGCCGCAACATGGCTGCCTTGGCCAGCGGGCAGGCACTTGACAACGGCCAGTAACAAAAAGAAACACTCGAGTGGAAATTTTGTTGATAAATGTCATATAGTTAGTTACGTTTTGCATATCGGCAGTTGTCTGCCGGTTGCACGTCCCCTTCCACTGACTGCGTCTACAAGGATTTGCCATGAAACAATTAATCGCACTCTGCATCGCCGCCGCGTTTGCCAGCACCGCCTTTGCCGCCGCACCGGAAGCGGCGCCCGCCGCCAAGACGGCGCAACAGTCGAAAATGACCACCTGCAATGCCGATGCCGCCGGCAAGAAAGGCGATGAGCGCAAAACCTTCATGAAGGAATGTCTGAGCGCCAAGCCGGCGCCGGCCATGACGCAGCAAAACAAGATGAAAACGTGCAATGCCGACGCCAAGGACATGAAGGGCGACGCCCGCAAGGCGTTCATGAAAGAATGCCTGAGCGCGCCCAAGAAATAAACACCGCTTCGAAGCGCCAGTGCGCGCTGCACAGCGCCAGCCGACAGGCTGGCTTTTTTTTTGCGCCAGCAACACGCCGCCCGGCAGGCAACCATGCTTAATGATCAAGATGACATGGAGAAAGATAACGCGTAGTATTTAATCAACCTACTGCTCAGTACGGTTACACGGCATTCTGGAGAAAGGACGGCAGCGTGGCGGCGTCGAACGATCTCGCGCACTGGCGCGGCCAGGTCTTTGACCGCCTGCTGCAGGTGGTGCTGCTGCTTGGCTTCATCACGGCCATTCCCAGCGCGCTGCTGGCCGCAAGCGAAGCCATCTGGTCCATCGTCGCCCTCGACTTGCTGGCCATCGGCTGGATCGGCGTCATCTGGCATAGTCGCGCCATGCCCTACCGCTGGCGCGTGTGGCAATTCCTCATCGTCGCCTACCTGGTGGGCGTGGGCCTGCTGCTGAAAATCGGCCCCGTCAGCCAGATCTACATGATGCTCATGCCCGTGCTGGCGGCCCTGCTGCTGGGCATGCGGCCAGCCCTGTCGACCCTGGTCCTGACCTCGCTGACCATCTTTTTTCTCGGCCTGCATCCCGACGTCGCCCTGCACCTGCCGGGCACGCCCGATTCTCCCATCCTGCGCGCGCTGATCGTGGCCCTGAACTTCCTGTTCATCGCCGCCGTGCTGACCCTGTCCTGCGCCTTCCTGCTGCGCCACCTGGAAGACAGCAGCCAGGCCTTGTCGCAGCTCAACGCCGAACTGGGCTTGACGGCCACGGCACTGGCCCGCCTGAACGACATGGTGATGATCGCCGACGTGGTCGATGCCCCGCCCGGCCCCGGCACGGTATCGGCCACGCGCATCATCTTCGTCAACGACGCCTTCGAGCGCAGCAGCGGCTATGCGCGCGCCGAGGTGCTGGGCCGCAGCCTGCTGTTCCAGCAAGGCCCCGCCACCGATACGGGCGAACTGGCGCGCATCGCCGCCGCCATGGCCCGCGCCCAGCCGGCCAGGGCGGAATTGCTAAACTACAACAAGGCCGGCAAGGCGTACTGGGTCGAGGCGGAACTGGTGCCGTTCACGGATGCGGATGGCAGGCAGACGCACTGGGTGGCCGTCGAGCGCGAAATCGACGAGCGCAAGAAATCGGAAGCGGACATCCACCGCCTGGCCTTCTACGACGTGCTGACGGGCTTGCCCAACCGGCGCCTGCTGATGGACCGCATCGGCCACCTGCTGGCCGCCGCGCCGCGCGCCCCTGCCATCAGCGCGCTGATGTTCATCGACCTCGACCACTTCAAGCACATCAACGACGCGCGCGGCCACGCCACGGGCGACGCGCTGCTGCGCCTGGCGGGCGAACGGCTGGCGCAGCTGATGCGCAAGGCCGACACGGTGGCGCGCATCGGCGGCGACGAATTCGTCGTGCTGCTGGCGCACCTGGCCGGTGACCTGGACAGCGCCGCCCGCGCGGCGGCCCAGGTGGCCGAGAAGATCCGCGCCGCCATCGCCCGCGACTTCGATATCGACGGGCAGTCCTATCATTGCAGCGCCAGCATCGGCGTGACCCTGCTGCCGAAAGCGGGCCAGCAGGCGCACGACCTGCTGCGCGAAGCGGACATCGCCATGTACCGCGCCAAGGCGGAAGGGCGCAACGGCATCGCCTTCTTTGAAGCGGCCATGCAGGCAGGCGTGGAGCGGCGCCTGACCCTGGAACGGGCGCTGGCGCGCGCCCTCGACCTGGGGCAATTGCGCATGCACGTGCAGCCGCAGGTCGACCGCCATGGCCGGGTGACGGGCGCCGAATTGCTGATGCGCTGGCCGCAGGCGGACGGCAGCTTTATCGCGCCCGGCATCTTCATCCCCATCGCCGAGGAATCGGGACTGATCGTCAGGCTCGGGCACTGGGCCCTGCGCGAAGCGTGCCGCGCCGCCAGGGTGCTGGCGCAGGCTGGCCGGCCCGTCCCTCTGTCCGTCAACGTCAGTCCGGCCCAGTTCCGCCAGCCCGATTTCGCCGCCCGCGTGCAGGCGGCGCTGGCCGAACACGGCACGCCGGCCGGCGCCCTGATCCTGGAACTGACGGAAGGCTTGCTGATCGACCAGCGCGACGCCTCGCTGGCGCGCATGCGCGACCTGGCGGCCCTGGGCATCCGCTTTTCCATCGACGATTTCGGCACCGGTTACTCCAGTCTCGCCTACCTGACCTCGATGCCGCTGTACGAACTCAAAATCGACAAACGCTTCATCGACGACACGCCGCGCGATGCGCGCGGCACGGCCATCGTGCAGGCGATCCTGGCCATGGCGCGCCACCTGGGCTTGCGCGCCGTGGCCGAAGGCGTGGAAACGCAGGAGCAGGCCGACTTCCTGATCGCCCACGATTGCGACGGCTTGCAGGGCTACCTGTATGCGCGGCCCATGCCGCTCGACGACTTTCTCGCCTGGCTGGCCCTGCCCCGGACTTAGCTTTCCGATATTTCCTGCATGAAACTCCTCCGCTAGAATACCGGCCTCATAGCCTGCACCTTCACCATCCCCTTTTATTAAAGCGATCCCCGATGCGTCTGGTTCTTCCCCTGTTGCTCCGTCCCTTGCTGCTGTCCCTGCTGGCCGCCGCCCTGCCCGCCACCCATGCGGCCCCCTCCACCGCCGCGGCCCCCACGCCGATCACGCTGGACCAGGCCATGGCCGATCCCGACTGGATCGGCACACCCGTCGAAGCGGCATGGTGGGGCTGGAATGGCCAGCTCTACTACAAGCAAAAGCGCCTCGGCTCGCCCTTGCGCGACACTTTTCAAGTAGCCGGCGCGCATGCCAAATTAAACAGCGGCAAGAAGATTGACGATGCGCAACTGGCCAACCTCGATGGCCAGCAGATGATCGTCAACCGGGCCGGCACACGCGCCATCCTGTTGCGCAACGGCGACTTGTTCGAGCGCGACCTGAAAAACGGCGCCTTGACGCAAATCACAAGGGGCGTCTCCGCCATCAGCGACCCGCAATATTCCGCCGACGGCGGCGCCGTGCAATACCGCAGCGGCAGCGACTGGTTCAGCTGGAGCCGCGCTGACCGCCTGAGCGCCCCCGTCGCCCTGCTGCGCGCGGCCAAGGACCCGGACGCCAAGCCGGAAGCGGACGCCCTGCGCGAACTGCAGCTGCGCCTGATCGTCAACCTGGCGCGCCAGAAGGAAGACCGCGACACGAGCCGCGAGCGCCGCCACGAAGAGCGCCGCCTGGACGCCACGCGCGCGCCGGAACCGATCTACCTGGGCGACAAAGTGACGATTTCCGGCAGCGCCCTGTCGCCGGACGGCCGCTGGCTGCTGTTCGTCACGCAAGACAAGGCCGCCGAAAAGGGCAAGCTGGGCAAACTGGCACGCTACGTCACGGAAACGGGCTACCCGGAAGCGGACGACGAGCGCACGCGCGTGGGCCGCAACATGCCGATCGCGCAAAGCCTGAAGCTGGCCGACCTGCGCACGGGCCAGGTGCGCGACATCGGTTTCGACAGCCTGCCCGGCATCGCGGTCGATCCGCTGGCCTCGCTGCGCGCCGAGCAAAAACTGCCGCCGCTGAAAGGCAACCGTGCCGTGCGCATCGACGCCCAGCGCGACGGCATCGCCTGGAGCGACGACGGTTCCAAGGTGGCCGTGCGCGTGCGCGCCATCGACAACAAGGACGGCTGGCTCGCCACCGTCGACCTGGCCAACGCCTCCCTGGTGCCAGCGCACCGCATCAGCGACACGGCCTGGGTCAACCGCCGCGCCGAGGAATTCGGCTGGCTGCCCGACAACGCCACCCTGTGGTATCTGTCCGAGGAAAGCGGCTACGCCCACCTGTACGCGAAAACGGGTACGGCCCCAGCGCGCGCATTGACGCAAGGCAAATGGGAAGTGAGCGCCGTCGAGTGGAGCCGCGACGGCAAGACTGCCTATTTTATGTGCAACCGGCAGGCACCGGGCACGTATGAAGTGTGCGCCAGCACGGCCAGCGATGGCGGCGCGCGCGAAGTGACGAATCTGAAAGGCGTGGAAAACTTCGGCCTGTCGCCCGATGGCGGCAAGCTGCTGCTGCGCTACTCGACCAGCTATATGCCGGCCCAGCTGGCGACCATTTCCGTGACGGGCGGCAAGGCGACCATCCTGACGGATACGCGCAGCGAGGCCTTCAAGGCGCGCAACTGGGTCATGCCGGAACTGGTGCAAGTGCCGTCCACGCATGGCGCGGCACCGATCTGGGCCAAGCTGTATCGCCCCGCAACGCTGGAAGCAGGCAAACAGTATCCGATCGTCATGTTCGCGCATGGCGCCGGCTACCTGCAGAACGTGACGCAGCGTTATCCCGTGTATTTCCGCGAGCAGATGTTCCACAACCTGCTGGTGCAGCAAGGCTATATCGTGCTCGACGTCGACTACCGCGCCTCGCTCGGCTACGGCAGCGCCTGGCGCACGGCCATCTACCGCCAGATGGGCCACCCGGAACTGGAAGATTTCATCGACGGCGCCAACTGGCTGGCAGCCCGGCACCAGGGCGACATCAAGAATGTGGGCATCTATGGCGGCAGTTATGGCGGCTTCATGAGCCTGATGGCCCTCATGCGCGCGCCGGACATCTTCAAGTCCGGCGCCGCCCTGCGCCCCGTGACGGACTGGAGCACCTACAACCACGAGTACACGGCAAATATCCTGAACACGCCGGAGGTCGACCCGCAGGCGTATAAAATCTCGTCGCCGATCGAATACGCCGATAAACTGACGGGCAACCTCCTGATCGCCCACGGCATGATCGACGACAACGTGTTTTACCAGGACTCCGTGCGCCTGTCGCAGCGCTTGATCGAGCTCAAGAAGGATAACTGGGAAATGGCCAGCTACCCGATGGAGCGCCACGGTTTCGTGCAGCCGGAAGCGTGGTATGACGAGTACCGCCGTATCTATCAGTTGTTCCAGAGAACATTGAAATAAACCCCGATGCCCGCTTGATGCGGGCATTTTTCATAGACTCATTCAGTCAAACGGCACGGGCCGCGGCGTCGTGTCGCTCGATGGCGGCAGGATCGGCAGCACGAGGTGCGGCTGCTTGCCCGTCAGGGTTTTCAGGAAGGCCACCAGTTTCGCGTTTTCATCGGGCGTAAACGTGCGGCCCAGCTGCAAGCGGCCCATCACGTCGACGGCTTGCGTCAGGGTCGCCGCTTCGCCATCGTGGAAGTACGGGTACGTCAATTCCACGTTGCGCAGGGTCGGCACCTTGAAATTGAAGCGGTCCGCATCCTTGCCCGTCACGGCCGAGCGCCCTTCGGCCGTCATCGCCGTCTTGTACGGTTCGACGACCCCCATCTTCTGGAAGGTATTGCCGCCCACAGCGGGGCCGTTATGACAGGCGATGCAGCCGCTGGATTTAAATAACTGGTAGCCGGCCAGCTCGTCTTTCGTCAGCGCGCTTTTCTTGCCCATCAGCCATTGGTCGAAGCGCGAACCGGGCGTCACCAGCACCTCTTCAAAGGCGGCGATGGCGCGCGTGACTTGCTCGATGGTCAATTTATCCTGGCCAAACACCTGCTTGAATTCCTTGCGGTAGGCGGGAATCGAGGCCAGCACGTCGATGGCCAGCTCGTGCGTAAAAGCCATTTCGCCGGGATTGGCGATGGGGCCGCCCGCCTGCTCCTGCAAATCCTTGGCGCGGCCATCCCACATCTGCGCCACGTTCATGCTGGCATTGAGCACCGTGGGTGAGTTGATCGGCCCGCGCTGCCAGTTGTGGCCGATCGAAGTCTTGATATTGTCCGTGCCACCCATGCTCAGGTTATGGCAGCTGTTGCAGGAAATAAAGCCGGAGCGCGACAGGCGCGGGTCAAAAAACAGTTTCTTGCCCAGCTCGACCATGGCCGGATTGGCCACCTTGGCGGCCTTGATCGGCTGGATCGGCTCCTTTTCCGCGGCATGCAGGACGCCGCCGAAGGCCAGGCTGGTGATGAAGAGGAAGGGTGAGAGGGTGCGGCGCATAGTCTAACTCCTGGAAACATTCCCGAATCGGCGGCACGCGCCGGCGCGGGAATGCAGCGCACCGGCCCGGTTGCCACCCGTACATCGCAGATTGGATGTTAATTTATATTAACTTTGACTGCTTGACAATGAAAATGACGGGGATCAAGGTTCTGGCCAATGCGAATCGCGCTTGCCATTTGGGCAAGCGTGGCACATGATGAGGGCATGCAAACGCCAACCTACTCCGCCCTGTTGCCCCTGCTGCGCGCCGCATGCGCCAGCTTCCTGCTGCTGGGCGCCAGTGCCTGCGGCAGCGCCCCCGCACAAGATGCCCCGCCCGCACCCGGCAATGCCGGCTTGCTGGCGCAAATCCAGGCGGAAGTGGGCGCCGCCGCCTGCGATTCCACCCAGCAATGCCAGACCATCGCCATCGGCGCCAAGGCTTGCGGCGGCCCCGAGCGCTACCTGGCCTGGTCCAGCAAAAGCAATGACGGCAAGAAACTCAAGGCGCTGGCCCAGGCGCACGCCGAGGCCAGCCGCAAGCAGCAGCAGGCGGACGGCATGATGTCGACCTGCTCCATCGTCACGGACCCGGGCGCCACCTGCGAAGCGGGACGCTGCGTGCTGCAAAAGAGCGGCCTGGGCGGCAGTTCGGCGATGTAAAAAAAGCCGCTGGATCAGCGGCTTGTGAGGTTTTGCAACATTTCAGGATTGCAGCTGCAAGGTCTTGATGATTTTGCTTTCCACTTTCTCGCCCGCACCCGAGGTGGCATTCTTGCTCTCCTTGCGCAGCAGCAATAAGCGGTCGCCGCTGACGCCATACAGGCGCGTCTCGTCCGTCTTTTGCGTAAAGCTGATGACGACAAAGGCGCGCCCGCTCACATCGAAGTGAAAATGGCTGGCCAGCGGCGTGCCGTCGGCGGCGATCCACACATCGATGCCGCCGTCGAACTTCTTCACATACTTGCGGTCTTTCTCAGGTACCTTGTCGAGCGACAAGGTAAAACTGAGCAGGCGCGCCGGCTTGCCCTTGTAACTATCGATCTTTTCGCCGCTGAACACGGCTTCCTCGATCTCGCGCGACAGGGAATCGGCCGCCGACACCATGGAACGCAACTCCGCCGCCTTCATTTCCCCCAGCGCAAAGCCGATCGGCGTCTTGACCTTCGGATCTTTCACCCTGGCGCGCTGCTCGGCTTCCACTTTCGCCAGCAAGTCCTTGCCGTAGAGCACTTGCAAGCCCGCCGGTCCGCCTTCGACAGCCACCGTGGCCTGGCCGCTATCCTCTTCCGCCGCCTTGCCCTCACCCTCGCGGCGCCAGGTTTTCGACTCCACCTGCGCCTTGATGGGCAACTGCCCCTGCAAGCGCGCCAGCGCCGCATTCAGATCGGCCAGGCCATCGGCCCGCGCCGTACCGCAAAACAAACTGAACAAGCCCGCAGCCGCCAAGCCCTGCACTCCAATACGTCGCTGCATCGCCACATCCCTTCAGCTCATACAAGGATGCCAAAACACCATGTTTTGGCCATCTGTTGCATTTGAACACAGCTAGCTCTGGTCAGGTGGAAAGTCTTTCTGCTATAATTCGCCGCCTTGGCCTGGTAGCTCAGTCGGTAGAGCAGAGGATTGAAAATCCTTGTGTCGGTGGTTCGATTCCGCCCCGGGCCACCAAGAATTCAGCAGCACATAGCAAAAAGCCAACCTTCGGGTTGGCTTTTTTGTTTATTGAATTGCTCGCGTCCAGCCTATCGCCAGTCACGCTGCAAGCCGCGCAGCGCAGCGCGCCGCTTGAAAAAATACATCCCTACGCCCGTTCAAGTGCATCGTCTTAAATTTCAAGGCGTAAAATATTGCTCAAAGATATATAATTTCCCTCAACTCAATAGACTGACTCCGGCAAGAGCTTGGCCGTTTGAGCGTGACGCCACATGGCATCACTTTAAAAACCAAAAATGGATAGATTTGATGAAGACTTTGGCAATTATGCTTGGTTCCTGCATGCTCGTTGCATGCGGTGGCGGTGGTAGCGACTCCTCACCGGCCCCTGCTAGCCCGGCAGCGTTAACCGTCAACGGCACTGCCGCAACGGGGAAAGCCATTGCTGGCGCCATGATTACTGCCAAATGCCAGACGGGCACAGGCAACGCCACGACGCTGGCCGACGGCAGCTACAGCCTTGCCGCCGCCGGCGGCAAACTACCGTGCCTGCTCCAGATCACCGATCCGGCAGATGGCTCCAAATTGCACACGCTCGTGCTGGGAAGCGGCAGCGCCGCCACTGCCAACATCACGCCGCTGACCGAAATGCTGACGGCGCGGGTATTGGGGAACGAACCCGCGATCTTCTTTGCCGCTTTTGACGCCGCTATTGCCGGCAGCAAGATCAGTAGCACTGCAGTGAAAGCAGCGCGGGCTGACGTGGCTACGGTACTGAGCGGTGTCGTCGACACGAGCCCGCTCGCTGATTTCCTTGCCACACCATTGAAAGCCGCGACGCAGGGCAATCCGGCCGGCGGCGATGCGCAAGACAGGCTTCTGGATACGCTCAGAACAAAAATCAATGCCGCCCAGCTTACCCAGGTCGTCACCGCGCTGGCCAATATCCGTAATCCAGAGACCATCAAGCAAGTCATCGCCGATATTGCCGCAGTCCCCCCTGTCGCCCAGGCTGGGCCGCTACAAAGCGTGGTAACGGGTACTATCGTTACGCTCGATGGCAGTGCCAGCTCGGCCGATGCCGGCCGCACACTCAGCTATGCATGGACCCTGCAATCCAAACCGGCAGGCAGTACGGCAAGCTTGTCGTCGCCGACCTCCGCCAGACCCACGTTTACGGCGGATGAGGCTGGCATTTATGTTGCCAGCCTCATCGTCAACGACGGCAAGGTCAGCAGCAACGCCGCAGCGGTCAGCATTACGGCCAGTGTAGCCAACGCGGCGCCGGTTGCGCACGCAGGCTACGCGCAAAATGTCTTGTCCGGCAGTGTGGTGGAACTCGATGGCAGCGCCAGTTCGGATGCCAATGGCGATGTCTTGACGTTTGCCTGGAAGCTGACGGAAAAACCGGTGAACAGTAAGGCCACCTTGTCTTCCGCCAACTCGGCCAGGCCCACCTTTACCGCCGATGCCTCCGGCTTATATGTCGCCAAACTCATCGTCAACGATGGCAAGGCGAGCAGTGCAGATGCGACGGTCACTGTCAGCGCCAGCGCCGTCGACACCTCTGGCCCCGTCGTGTCGGCCATCACTGTCACCCCAACCATCGTTGACGTCTCGCAGGCAAGCCAACTCGTGACGGCCACGGTGACCGTGACAGATGCCACCGGGATCGATCTCAGCGCCCTGCCCAATCCCTATTGGCACAGCATCGCCGATATCGGCGGCACACGCATCGACAGCAAATGGGTGCTGGCATCCGGCGACGCGAAGCATGCTACGTTCAGTTCAACGGTGACGATCCCCGCAGGCGCCAAAGCCGGCTCCTGGACGGTTGGCTGGACAGCGTTCCGTGACACA
>NZ_JBWKYD010000033.1:34058-64044 GCF_059423585.1 Janthinobacterium sp. GW460-12-1-14-LB5
GTTCAACGGTGACGATCCCCGCAGGCGCCAAAGCCGGCTCCTGGACGGTTGGCTGGACAGCGTTCCGTGACACATTAGGATATACAAGTACGAATGGTGGCTACGACAAGAGTTTCACCGTTAAATAACCGCGCCAAGCAGCGCCAGACGGTCAATCAGGGAGCTGCCAGCCCGATCTGAACATCCACAGCCAACCTTCGGGTTGGCTTTTTTATTTGTCTTTGCACAAAACCTGCCCACCCCGCCGCTATGTACGCAAACGAACGGACTGCAGCCGTCCAAGAGCCCATGCTGCAGGCAGACCATCACTTCCCCTCCCGCCGCCAGCGCCCCGCGCGACACGGCAGATGGGTCGCCTGGTCAGCTTTCCCCGCCACACCGCCATGCGAAACTCGCGCCCGACGCCGTCGAGCCGTTCCGTACATTACGGCTCACTGCCAAAGGATGCATCATGAAACCTACCCTGATATTGCTCGCGCTCGCCTCTACCCTCGCCCTGACCGCTTGCCAGCGCGAAGCGCCACCTGCGCCGACTGTCGTCCAAGTCGTTCCTGGCCCTGCCGGCGCGCCTGGTCCTGCTGGCGCCACGGGCGCCACGGGCGCTGAAGCGCCTGCCGGCGCGACCGGTGCCACCGGCGCCACGGGCCAGACGGGCGACAGCGGTGCCGCCGGCTACGATGGCGCCAAGGGCGCTACCGGTGCACAAGGCAACGATGGCGCCAAGGGCGACGACGGTGCCAAGGGCAAAACGGGCGACACAGTGATTGTCGTTCCGCAACGCTAATACCGTTAGCGCCGGCTATCGGCGGCAACCTTGTTCCACCACAACGCCAACCCATGCGGTTGGCGTTGCTCCGTATGCGCTGTACCGCACAGTAACATCGGCCATATCGGCCTACCCTGTACTTACTACACAGGGAGATATCGCATGCTGACGCTCATATTGCTGGTGGCCCTGCTGGGCCTGGTTCTACTGTTCGCGCCCGGCCCCGTGCGCCGCGCCCTGATTACCCCACACTTGCTGGCCTTGTTCAAGCGCATCCTGCCGAGCATGTCCGACACGGAACGCGACGCGCTCGAGGCGGGCACCACGTGGTGGGACGCCGACCTGTTTTCCGGCCGGCCCGACTGGACAAAATTGCTGGCGTATGGCCGCGCCACGCTCACGGCCGAAGAGCGCCATTTCCTTGACCACGACGTCGAGCGCTTGTGCGAACTGGTCAACGACTGGGAAACCCAACAGGCGCAGGATTTGCCACCGCAAGCCTGGGCCTACATGAAAAGCCAGGGTTTCCTCGGCATGATCATTCCCAAGCAATATGGCGGCAAGCAGTTCTCCGCCTACATGCACTCGCAAGTGGTGATGAAACTGTCGAGCCGCTGCTCGGCACTGGCCGTGACCGTGATGGTGCCCAATTCGCTGGGACCGGCCGAGTTGCTGTTGCACTACGGCACCGAAGAACAAAAAGATTACTACCTGCCGCGCCTGGCCGCCGGCACCGAGATCCCGTGTTTCGCGCTGACCAGCCCGTATGCGGGCTCCGACGCGGCCGCCATCCCCGACCTGGGCGTGGTGTGCATGGGCATGCATGAGGGCAGATCGACCCTGGGTTTCCGCCTCACCTGGAACAAGCGCTACATCACCCTGGCGCCCATCGCGACCTTGCTGGGCCTGGCATTCCAGACCAGCGATCCCGACCACTTGCTCTCCGACTACGACGCACCGGGCATCACTTGCGCCCTGATCCCCGCCAGCCACGACGGCGTGGTGATCGGCCGCCGCCACCATCCCTTGAACGCCGCGTTCCAGAACGGCCCCACGTCCGGCAACGATGTCTTCATTCCCATCGACTGGGTCATCGGCGGCCAGGCGCAAGTGGGCAAAGGCTGGCGCATGCTGATGGAATGCCTGGCGGCGGGACGCGCCATCTCGCTGCCCTCGTCCAGTGTGGGCATGGGCAAGATGGCCGTGCGCGGCACCGGCGCTTACGCGGCAGTGCGGCGCCAGTTCAACATGCCCATCGGCAAGTTCGAGGGGGTGCAGGAAGCGCTGGCCCGCATGGGCGCCAACCTGTACCTGATGGACGCGGCCCGCACCCTGGCCGCGCACGCCGTCGACCTGGGCGAGAAGCCGGCCGTCATTTCCGCCATCGTCAAATATCACGTCACGGAACGGGGCCGCGCGCTCGTCAACGACGGTATGGACATTCTTGGCGGCAAGGGCATCTGCGTGGGCCCGAACAATTTCCTCGCCAGCGCCTACCAGCAAATCCCCATCGCGATCACGGTCGAAGGCGCCAATATCCTCACGCGCAGCCTGATCATCTTCGGCCAGGGCGCCATCCGCGCGCATCCGTATGTACTCAGGGAAATGGCCGCCGTCAACGAAAGCGATGGCCGCAAGGCCTTGCGCGATTTCGATGCGGCCTTCTTCGGCCATGTGGGCTTTGTGCTGGGCAACCTGGCACGGGGCCTGTGGTACGGCCTCGGCGGCGCGCGCCTGGCGGCCGTGCCCGACGCAGGCGCCCCGGCACTGGCGCCCTACTACTGCGCCCTGACGCGGCTGTCGACGGCGTTTGCCGTCATGACGGATATGTCGATGTTCGTGCTCGGTGGCGAACTCAAGCGCCGCGAACGGCTGTCCGCCCGGCTGGGCGACGTGCTGGCGCAGCTGTATCTGGCTTCGTCCGTGCTGAAGCGCTACGAGGACGATGGCCGGCCCGAGGCAGACCTGCCCTATGTGCACTGGTCGCTGCAAGACGCGCTGGTCAAGGCGCAGCAGGGCTTGACGGGCGTGCTCGACAATTTCCCCGCGCGCGTGCTGGCCGTCCTGCTGCGCACCTTGCTGTTTCCGTTCGGCCTGCCCCATCGTCCGCCGTCCGACGAGCTGGGCAGCGAAGTGGCGCTGGCCCTGCAAACGCCGGGCGCCGACCGCGAACGCCTGCTGGCCGACGGATTCGTGGCGCACGATATGGCCGATCCCGTGGCCAGTGCCGAGCGGGCGCTGGCACTGCTGCCGGAAGTGCTGTCCATCGAAAAGCGCCTGAAGGACACGCCCGCAGGCGCGGCCCTGCGGCACCTGCCGCAAAGCCTGTCCGCCATGCAGCCGTGGCTGGCTGCGGCCAAGGCGGCAAACACCATCAGCTGCCAGGAGCACAATACCTTGCTGGAATATGCGCGCCTGGTCGACGGCTTGATACAGGTCAACGATTTTCCCACCGATGCGGCACAGCCAAAACACTTGCCTGTGCACAGGGCCGATACCAGCAGCCGTGCAGCCTAAGCCAGATTGCGACCTATACTGAATGGAGCGGGCACGGTGCCCGCTCTTGGCAGAAAGGAGTTGATCATGACGCGCAAATTCATCGATTGCCGGGAGTTCCCCAGCGACACGCATTGCTCGGTGGCCATCTCGGCCGACAGCGAAGAAGAGCTATTGGGCATTGCTGTGGAGCACGCAGTCTCGGTACACCATCACCACGACACGCCGGAGCTGCGCCAGCAGTTGCGTCAATTGTTCAAGGACGGCATGCCGCCCGAACACTTGCCCATGACAGGACAAGCCGGCAGCAGCGCCAGCGGCGCCGCGCACACGCATTAAGCCCGTGCCGGTCACGCGGGATTGACAGTTCAGGACGCCAGCTTGCGGGCAGGCGCCCTGATGCCCAGGCCCGACACGAGCGGCACCAGCGCCGCATACACGACGATCACCGGCAGTCAGACGGCGCCGGGCCAGTCTTGCAGGGCCGGGGCGCGCCGCGCCGCACGGGACGCGATGCATACGAGTCCCTGGGCCACCTGGCGGCCAGCCTGCTGCTGGGCACCGGCGCTGGCACCACATGTCAATCCCTTGACTCAAGGCAAGGCAATCCGGCGCCAGCCGGACTACAATCGCCGGCTTTGCCCCTCGCCCATGCGCCACGCTCCCGAACTCCTCCTGCCTGCCGGCTCCCTGGCCAAGATGCATGCCGCCTTCGACTATGGCGCCGACGCCGTCTACGCGGGCCAGCCGCGCTACAGTTTGCGCGTGCGCAATAACGATTTTTCGACCTTGCAAGCCTTGCAGGAAGGCATTGACGGTGCGCATGCGCGCGGCAAGCTGTTCTTTGTCGCCAGCAACATCTTTGCCCACAACGCCAAGCTGAAAACGTATTTGCGCGACATGGAACCGGTGATCGCCATGCGCCCCGACGCCCTGATCATGGCCGACCCGGGCCTGATCATGATGGTGCGCGACAAGTGGCCGGAGATTCCCGTGCACTTATCGGTGCAGGCGAATGCCGTCAACTGGGCCGACGTCAAGTTCTGGCACCGCATGGGCCTGACGCGCGTGATCCTGTCGCGCGAACTGTCGCTCGACGAGATCGAAGAAATCCGCCAGCGCTGCCCGGAAATGGAACTCGAGGTGTTCGTGCACGGCGCCCTGTGCATCGCCTATTCGGGCCGCTGTTTGCTGTCCGGCTATTTCAACCATCGCGACCCGAACCAGGGCACCTGCACGAATTCCTGCCGCTGGGATTACAAGGTGAAAAATGCCGCCGAAGACGCCAGCGGCGACCTGGGCGGCATGCAAGTGGTGCCGCTGGAATTTCACCAGGCGCTGGCCGAAGCCGACAATAACGCGTTTTCCGCCCTGCACCAGCAGCCGCGCCACCCGCTGGCCGACCAGCCATACTTCATTGAAGAAGCCCAGCGCCCGGGCCAGCTGATGCCGATCCTCGAAGACGAGCACGGCACCTACATCATGAATTCGAAGGACTTGCGCGCCGTCGAGCATATCGAGCGCCTGGTCAAGATCGGCGTCGATTCGCTGAAGGTCGAGGGCCGCACCAAGTCGCTGTACTACGCGGCGCGCACGGCGCAAGTCTACCGCCAGGCCATCGATGACGCCGTGGCGGGCCGCCCCTTCGATATTGGTCTCTTGGGCCAGCTGCAAGGCCTGGCCAACCGCGGCTACACGGATGGTTTCTATCAACGCCACCACACGCAGACGCACCAGAACTACATGCGCGGCGCATCCGAGGCTGACCGCAGCCAGTACGTGGGCGACGTGCTGAGCGTGGCGGACGGCTGGGCCAGGGTGGAAGTGAAAAACCGCTTCGCCGTGGGCGACCGCATCGAAGCCCTGCATCCGGGCGGCAACCGCGACTTCACGATTGCGCGCATGCTGGCCGACGATGGCAGCGAGATCCAGGTGGCGCCCGGCAGCGGCCACTTCGTGCGCATCGAACTCGACGGGGCGCTGAATAAAGCCTTGCTGGCTCGTTATTTGTAACCGCCAGTCTGCTGCATCGGGTGGCGAGCAGTTTCCAAGTGTTTGATTTGACAAGAGAAATTCCAGCTGACACCACCTAAATAGTTTGTTTAGGCTTCAACATTGCTATACGATACGGCCACCCTGCGCCCGGGGGCCTGATCGGCATCCGGTGCGTCCCTGACACGTTCACCGGAATCCCCGATGCCACCTGCCACCTCTGCCCTGATCACCAATGACGCCGTCGTCCTCGGCCTGCTCGCCATGACCCTGGGGGGCGTCTTCTGGACCGCCTCCCGCGCCAACGGCTTCTGGAAAAAGTTCTATACGTATATCCCGTCGCTGCTGATGTGCTACCTGATCCCGGCGCTGCTCAACACCTTCGGCATCATCGACGGCAACGCTTCCGGCCTGTACGCCGTGGCGCGCGATTACCTGCTGCCCAGCGCGCTGGTGCTGCTGTGCGTGGCCATCGATTTCGGCGGCATCCTCCGCCTCGGCCCGAAAGCCATCATCATGTTTCTCACAGGAACACTCGGCGTGATGCTGGGCGCCCTCGTCTCGTTCGAGGCGCTGCGTTTGATCCACCCGGAAACGGTGGCGGGCGACACCTGGCGCGGCATGACGACTGTCGCCGGCTCGTGGATAGGCGGCGGCGCCAACCAGGCGGCCATGAAGGAAGTGTTTGAAGTGGACGCCACCCTGTTCGGCCAGTTCGTCGCCGTCGACGTGCTGGTGGCCAACGTCTGGACGGCCGTGCTGCTGTTCCTGGCCGGCCGCGCGGGCGCCTTCGACCGCTGGACGGGCGCCGATTTGACCGCCATCAATGCGCTCAAGGACAGCATCGAAAGTTACCGTGCCCAGCACGCGCGCGTGGCCAATCTGACCGACATCATGATCATCCTCGGCGTGGGCCTGGGCGTGACGGGCCTGTCGCACTTCCTGGCCGGCCCCATCATCAGCTGGATCAACACCCTGCCGGCAGAATGGCGCCTGCAGGATTACAGCCTGACGTCGAACTTCTTCTGGATCGTCGTGCTGGCCACCACCTTCGGCCTGCTGCTGAGCTTTACCCGGGCGCGCAGCCTGGAAGGCGCGGGCGCCTCGACCATCGGCTCGGCCATGCTGTACGTGCTGGTGGCCACCATCGGCATGCACATGGACTTGAAAGCCCTGCTCGACAAACCGTTTTTGTTCCTGCTGGGCATGATCTGGATCGCCGTGCACGGCGGCCTGATGTTGCTCGTCGCCAAGCTGATCCGCGCACCGCTGTTCTTCATGGCCGTCGGTTCGCAAGCGAACATCGGCGGCGCCGCTTCCGCCCCCGTCATCGCCAGCGCCTTCCACCCGGCCCTGGCCCCCGTCGGCGTCCTGCTGGCCGTGCTCGGCTACGCGCTGGGCACCTATGGGGCCTACATCACGGGGTTGATCTTGCGCAACATGGCGGGGTGATGCTCATCCTGGCTTGACCAGCCAAGCCCGTAACAGTAACGACAACGCCAGCCTTCGGGCTGGCGTTGTCGTTTACTCATCGCATCGTCCGCAGTGTCCTGAAAACTCCCCACAATGTAGCAGAAACCCCTCAAAACCAAATTTCCGCACCATTTTTGTGCGAAATCTGCGATGATAGTTGCCCAAATAACCGATTACCTCCATGGAATTCTGATGAAATACGCATCTGCTCACGAGTATGTCCAGCATGTCGCCGCACGCAATCCAGGTCAGCCCGAGTTTCTGCAAGCCGTCACCGAAGTCATGGAGAGCTTGTGGCCGTTCCTGGAACAGCACCCGAAATACGCGGAACAAGGCTTGCTGGAACGCTTGATCGAGCCGGAGCGCGTGGTGATGTTCCGCGTGTCGTGGGTCGATGACCATGGGCAAGTGCAAGTCAATCGCGGCTACCGCATCCAGCACAGCATGGCCATCGGGCCGTACAAGGGCGGCATCCGCTTTCACCCGTCCGTCACGCTGTCCGTGCTGAAATTCCTCGCCTTCGAACAAACGTTCAAGAATGCGCTGACCACGTTACCGATGGGCGGCGGCAAGGGCGGCGCCGATTTCGATCCAAAGGGCAAGAGCCCGGGCGAAGTGATGCGCTTCTGCCAGGCTTTCGTGAGTGAACTGTTCCGCCACGTGGGCTCGGACACGGACGTGCCGGCCGGCGACATCGGCGTGGGCGGGCGCGAAGTGGGCTATATGGCCGGCATGATGAAAAAGCTCAGCAACCGCGCCGACTGCGTCTTCACGGGCAAGGGTGCCAGCTTCGGCGGCTCGCTGATGCGTCCGGAGGCGACGGGCTACGGCACCGTGTATTTCGCCGAAGAAATGCTGAAAACGCGGGGCCGCTCGTTCGAAGGCATGCGCGTGTCCGTGTCCGGCTCGGGCAACGTGGCGCAATACGCGGTGGAAAAAGCCATGGCCATGGGCGCGAAAGTCATCACCGTCTCCGATTCCAGCGGCACCGTCATCGACGAAGACGGCTTTACGCCGGAAAAGCTGGCCATCTTGATGGAGGTCAAGAACCATTTGTATGGCAGGGTCAGCGATTACGCCGCGCGCACGGGTGTGCGCTTCGAAGCGGGCGTATCGCCATGGCATGTGCCGGTCGACATCGCCCTGCCCTGCGCCACGCAAAATGAACTCGATATCGACGATGCGCGTCTTCTCATCGCCAATGGCGTGCAGTGCGTGGCCGAGGGCGCCAACATGCCCACCACCATCGAGGCAGCCAAGGCCTTCGAGGCGGCCGGCGTGCTGTATGCGCCAGGCAAGGCCAGCAATGCGGGCGGCGTGGCGACTTCCGGCCTGGAAATGAGCCAGAACGCGGCCCGCATATCGTGGCCGCGCGAAGAAGTCGACGCGCGTTTGCTGCAGATCATGCAAGGCATCCACGCGGCGTGCAAGCAGTATGGCACGCGCGCCGATGGTTCCGTCAGCTATGTGGATGGCGCCAATATCGCCGGCTTCGTCAAAGTCGCCGATGCCATGCTGGCGCAGGGGGTGATTTAGAACATCTGACATAAGCTACTGCGCGTCGCGATTTTCAGCCTGCGGTGCTCGCTGTGCTCTAGCACAGCTGCGCGCCTCGGCCGAAACTCACTGCCGCTCGCTACGCTTCTGTCAGACGTTCAGCGTCTAGCTAATCTGGGGCTTCATCAGGCTCTTGCGGCTGATCGTGCGGCCCGACACCATGAACTCGCCGTTGCCCCGGTAGTGCAGGGTTTCGGGCAGCTTGGGCGAGGTGGCCACGTGGGCTTTCACGCATTCGAAGATGAAGAAGCCGCCTTTCGGGTTGCCCGCCACCTGGGCCAGCTTGCATTCGAAGTTGGCGTAGCACTCGGCGATCAGCGGTGCGCCTACCTGCTCGGCCGGCTGCGGCGTGAGGCCGAAGGCCGTAAACTTGTCCGTGTCTTCGCCGCTGCAATTGCCGATGGCGACCACCTGGTCGACCATGTCGGCCGTAGGCAGGTTGATCACGCATTCCATGCTGCGCTTGATCATTTCATAGCTGTGGTTTGCGTCGGAAATGAAGCAGCCCAGCAACGATGGCGTGAATTCCATCAGCATGTGCCAGGCCATGGTCATGACGTCGCTTTCGCCCTTCCACGTTGAACTGACGAGCACCACCGGCCCCGGTTCGAGAAAGCGCCGGATATCGGCGACGGGATAGTCTTCTTTGTGGTAATTTTTCATCTGGTCTCCAGGACGCGGTACCCCATAGCATAGCCCAACGGCGCCGCGCCGGGCGCGCGGCTGGCCGATGGCGGCGTGTCATCCGCGCCGCGATTTGTGCAGTTCATCGCAAATTTCTCCCCGTTGAAGATGTTGCAACATAGAATACACAGATCAACTACTCAAGGAAACCGCCATGCGCCCTCTGTTCCTGTTGTCCGTCCTGTCCCTCGCCTGCCTGTCCACCCTCGCGCATGCCGACGAGCAAACCCGCACGGTAGCCGCCTTCAACGCCATCGACATCCGCGGCCCCATCAGCATCGAAGTGGAATCGGGCAAGGAGCAAAGCCTGCTGCTGCGCGGCGACACGAAATTCCTCAGCGGCGTGATCACGGAAGTAGTCGATGGCGAGCTGAAAATTTCCATGAAGGATAAAGATATCAAGAAAACCGAGGGCGACCCGCGCGTCATCATCACCATGCCCACCCTGCGCAAGCTGATCGCGGAAGGCGCGGGCGAGAAGATATTGACCAAGCTCAATGGCCCAAGAGTCGACATCAGCTACAAGGGCGCGGGCCGCCTGGCCGCCGATGGCCAGGTCGACTGGCTGCGTCTGAAAGCGCAAGGCGTGGGCGAAGTCGATACGAAAGCCTTGCTGGCGAAAAACGTCGACGTGAATTTCGACGGCATCGGCTCCGTCAAGGTGTATTCCTCGGGCGAACTGAACGCCGTCGTGCGCGGCATGGGCGAACTGATTTACTACGGCAAGCCGAAGATCGTGCACAAGTCGATCGCCGGCATCGGCAGCGTGAATGCCGCCAAGTAAGCTTTTCCATAAAAACAGGCCATCAGGCCACTGGAGACCGCATGACCGCTTCACAAGATAACGATGCGCCGCTGCTGCTGCGCGAGGACGAGGGTGGCCTCGTCACCCTGCGCCTGAACCGTCCCCTGCAATTCAATGCCCTGTCGGAAGCCATGCTGGCCGCGCTGCAGGAAGCGCTCGAAACGATCGCGCAGCAGCCAGACGTGCGCTGCGTGGTGCTGGCCGCCGAAGGCAAGGCCTTTTGCGCGGGCCACGACTTGCGCCAGATGCAGGCCACGCGCCAGCTTGCGTATTATCAAACCCTGTTCGCGCAATGCTCGCGCGTGATGCAAGCCATTCAAACCTTGCCCGTGCCCGTAATTGCCCGCGTGCACGGCATCGCCACGGCGGCCGGCTGCCAGCTGGTCGCCAGCTGCGACCTGGCCGTGGCGGGCGCATCGGCCCGCTTTGCCGTGTCCGGCATCAACGTGGGCCTGTTCTGCGCCACGCCGTCCGTGGCCCTGTCGCGCAATGTCTCGCCCAAGCGGGCCTTCGACATGCTGGTGACGGGCCGCTTCATCGACGCCGACACGGCCGCCGACTGGGGCCTGATCAATGAAACGGTGGCCGACGCGGCGCTCGACGAGGCCGTGGCCCGCCTGGCGCAGCAGATCATGGCGAAAAGCCCGACGGCCATCCGCTACGGCAAACAAATGTTTTACAAACAGCGCCAGCTGCCGCTGGACGAAGCATATGCGTATGCAGGCGACGTGATGGCGCGCAATATGATGGAAGAGGATGCGGACGAAGGTGTTGCCGCCTTTTTGGAGAAGCGGCCGCCCAATTGGGCAGCCGTCAGGTAGCTTAACGCTGTTCCTTCATCTGCTGCTGCACGGAAAGACTCAAGGTACCGAGGTCTTCCTTGCCCAGCAGCGGCAATTGCGCCAGCAACTGCATCAGGGCGGAACTGCCCGTCACGTCCAGCTCGGACGACTGCACCAGCACCGTGCCGGCGCCCGTGAAGTCGATCTGCTTTTCCTCGCCAGACAGGCTAAAACCCGTGAGTGCGCCGGCGGCCGAGGCCCAGCCCTGCACGTGGGCGTAATCGTAGTGGTACGAGGGGCTGGGGCAATCGGCCCAGCCCAGCACGGCCTGTTCGTCCACGCGGCACGGCAGCTCCAGGAAATGCACGGGGCCGTTCGACGAGGCGATCACTTTACCCGTGCCTATCATGGTCAAAAAGCCGGGCAAGGTCGATTCCTGGCAGATCACGTCCTTCGTAAACCCCAGCAGGTTTTTCGCGCGGATGGTCATGTTGGCGTTGTCCAGGTCGTAGCACGCCAGGTCGTTGCCGTTATCGCCCAAGATCAACTGGCCCTGCCCTTGCGCCACGACAAAGTGGTGCACGTATTTCGGTGCATTGAAGGCGTTGCGCACGATCAAGTCGAGCACGCTGCTGCCCATGGATTCGAAACGCAGCTCGCCATAGAAGGCGATCATCTTGCCCTTGCGAATGAAGATCTGTTCCTTGACGTCGATGACATACGAAAAACGGTTCAGGTTATCGTTCTTCGGCAAGGTATCGGGGTTGTAAATCGTCATGGCTTACCTTTCGCTCGCTTGGATGTAGACCGTGCCCTGGCCCGTGAATTTCACCTGGTAGGATTCGCCGGACGCCTGGCCGACGAAGGTTTTCCAGTTCAAGTCCGTGACGATGGCCGAGCTCAGTTGCCCCGTATGGCCGATATACGCTTGCGGGTCGACAAACACGGGCACGTCCGGCGTGACGGGCAAGCCGATGGCATTGCCGTCGGACAAAATCGCCACCTCGCCCGTGCCTTGCAGGGTGGTGGTAAACAAGCCCTGGCCCGAGGCCATGCCGCGCACCACACCCTGCACGCCGCCCTGGTTGCCCAGGAACATGGTGCCGGCCGTCAGGCGCGCATCGAAGGCCAGCAGGGAGTCGCTTTCCACATAAAACGTTTCGCCGCGCACGGGGACGATGGTGACGAACAGGCCGCCCTGCGCGTAAAACACGCTGCCCGTGCCGCGCGCCGACATCAGGGCATAGCCCTCGTTCGTGACGGCGCGCATGGCCAGGCTTTGCACGCCCTGGCCGGCCAGGAAAGAGCGGCTGAACGCCACGTCGCCCTGGTACGACACCATGGCGCCCTTGCGCGCGAACACTTCTTCATTGCCGAGTTTAACCTCGAGCATCTTTTCATTGATTTGCTGATAGACAGGCATCGCGGGTCCTCGCTGACTTAACGTTCGGCGGGCTGGATGAACACCACGCCCTGGCCTGTGAATTTGTGCTGGTACGATTCGCCCGAGCTCTGGCCGATCATGGTGCGCCAGTTGACATCAAAAACGAATTCCTGGCGGATATCGCCCTTGAAGCCGACGAAGGCGTCCGGGTCCACGCGCAGCGGGTGGGAAGGCGTCACTTCCAGCATGATCAGGTTGCCGCGCGAAATGACGGCCAGGTTGCCGTGGCCTTCGACGGTGGTGGAAAACAGGCCCTGGCCCGAGCTGGCGCCGCGCAGGCCCGCAAAGCTGGTGCCCGTCTTCAGGCCCGTGTCGTAGGCCAGCAGGCTACTGCTTTCGATGGTCAGCTTTTCGCCGGCCAGCGCCATGACGGTGATTTCGGCCGCATTCTGCGCGAAAAACACTGTGCCCGTGCCGCCGGCCTGCATCAGCTGCATGCCTTCGTTCGTCACCTTGCGCTTGAGCGCGCCGAAGATGCCCTCGCCACCGAGCAGGGATTTTTCAAATTTGATGCTGCCCGTATAGGCGACCATGGCGCCGGCAATCGCCAGCACTTTTTCATCCTGCAGGCGCACTTCCAGCAGGCGGTCGGTATTGGTGCGGAAACTGGTCACGCGCGACTCCCCAAGAATGCCAGGGCACAAAGCCATGGCTATCCGACAAGATACCGGGGGCCTTACCGTCATGCAAGTGCTATTCCTCCCGAACGGGGGGGCGTGCATAAAAAAAGGCGTGCCCGGGGGCACGCCTTGCGTTCACGCAAAGAACGGTTTACTCGGCCAGCACCGGCCTGGCGCCGCGCGCGTTCTGGAACAGCGGCACGGGATCATTGGTATTGACCTCGACCACCGTGACGCCCTGTACCACGCCAGCCACCTGGTAGCCGACGGCGCCCAGGTGGCGCTTGCCTTCGGCCAGGTTGGACCAGCTCAGCGAGACCGTCGCGGTGCCGCCCGTGTAGGCCGTACCCGGCATCAGCGCCTTGAAGTTGCCGTTGTTCAAGCCGGGCGCCAGCACCCACGACGACAGGGTGTAGTCGGCCTGGCCGTTTTGCGGCGCAAAACCGATCACGCACACCTTGTACGTGCCGGCGGCGGGCAGGCGCAGTTCCACTTGCTCATTGGAACTTTCGTTGCCGCTGCTGCCGACCAGCACATTGGCGGCGTTGTAGACCTCCATGTCCATGTCGGTATTCGCCCCGCCCGTCGTTTCCGCATCGTAGGTGGCGAAGCGCGCCGCCAGGGTGCCGGCCGGGATCACCACGTTGTGCACGTTCACGCCCGTGGCGCCGCCCGCCTTGCAGGCAGCCGATGCGGCAGCGCCCGTCGCCGCCTGGCCAATCGTGCGCGACTCGCGCACGGCTTCGACCAGGCCCGACTTGACGCCCACCAGCGCGCCCGTGAAGCCCGTGCCCAGGGTCAGCACCTTGCTGCCCGTGGCCGCTTCGCTGCTGACCAGCGGAATGGCGGCCAGCGCCGTGCCGCGCGCCGTCAGCGGGCTGCGCACCGTGTGCGTGCCATCCGTCCAGCTCAGGGCGCCATAGGTCCAGGTATTGGCCGGCGCCGTGGTGCGCGTCAGCTTGACCTGGTACTGCGCCCTGGCGCCGGGCGCCAGGCTCAAGCTCGTTGGCGTCACCGCCACCGTGTAGCCGGGCAGGCTGGCCGAGACGTTGTAGACGGCGCTGCTGGCGCCCACGTTGGTCACCGTGCGCGTCAGGGTCTGCGTGCCCAGCACGTTGGCCGCCGTCAGCGACGCCAGGTTCAGGTTGTAGGCGGCGATGCCGCCGATGGCCTGGCACGTGGCGGCGCTGTAGACCTTCAGGTTCAGGCCGCACAAGAAGCGCGCATAGTCGATTTCCGACATGTCGTACACGAGGCCGGGATCGGCCGCGCTGTTCGGCGCGATGTGGCCGGCGCCCTGGCCCCACGGCAGCTGGCCCGCAGTCTTCGCCGTGGCATCCCACGACACGGAACCGTTCAAGCCATCGGAATACGTGCTGAAGGCCGTCGTCATCAGCGCCGACTTGATGGCCGCGGGCGACCAGTCCGGATGCTGCTGCTTGAGCAATGCCGCCACGCCCGCCACGTGCGGGCTGGCCATCGAGGTGCCGGAATAGAAATCCCAATCGGCCACGGGCGCCGCGCCGCCGGCCGCCACGGCATCGCGCTGCGCCGGCGTCAGGTCGGCCGTCACGCCGGCCAGCACGTTGGTGCCGGGCGCCGACAGGTCCGGTTTCAGGATGTTCGCATTGGCCACGTTCGGCCCGCGCGAGGAACGGTCGCTGACGATGGGCGCCTGCACCGTGGTGTCGGGGATCGTATGCACTTCGCCCAGCGCCGCCGTGCCGTCGGGCGTCGCCGCCATGAAGGCCTTCAGCGCGTCGCCCTGCGCCTGTGCCAGGTGCACCGTCGACAGCACGTGCGCCTGGTTGATGATGGTGTTGGCGCCGCCGGCCACGTTGGCGATGATCACGCCCGCCGCGCCCGCCGTCTTCGCGTTCGCGCTCTTGTTGACCAGCACGTTGCCGCCGCGGTCGCACACGAGTATCTTGCCCGCCACTTTCGCCGGATCCAGATAGGCGGACACGGCATCGGCCGCGCCGAAGCAGCGCAGCAAATTGAGGTCCGTCGGCGGCACGCCGGCCAGGCCCGCGTCGCGCGACTGGATCAGCGGCAGCGCCGACGTGTTCGCATTGCTCGACGCGCCCTCCAGCTTCGTGCCATTGCTGAGGATGACGTTGGCCGCGTACAGGCGGTTGTGGGTGGAATTGGCCACCGTCGCCAGCCACGGGCTGATGTGCGAGACGGGCGCCGGCACGTCGGGCGCGGGCGTGGCCGGGCCGGAATTGCCGCCGGACGTGGCGACGAACACGCCGGCCGCCGCCGCGCCGAGGAAGGCCACTTCCGTCGGTTCGTCGAAAGCGCCGCCGCCCGCGTTCGGGCCGATGGAGAAGTTGATGACGTTGACGCCATCCTTCACGGCCTGGTCGATGGCGGCCACGCTGTCGGCCGTGGCGCAGCCGTTGCGGCCCGTCGAGGCGGCCGTCCAGCAGACTTTATAGGCGGCGATGCGGGCGCGCGGCGCCATGCCCGAAGCCTTGCCCAGCGATACGCCGTTCGAGGTGGCCAGGGCGCCATTGTTGCCGCCGGCCGTGGAGGCCGTGTGCGTGCCATGGCCGCCGTGCCCCGTCAGGCCGGCGACGGAATCGCGCGGCGACAAAAATTCCGTCCAGTGCAGCGCCGAGGTGGCGGCGCGGTAGTAGCGCGCGCCGATCAGCTTATTGTTGCAATTCTCGGCGGAGAAACCTTCGCCCGTCTGGCAAGTGCCCTGCCAGCTGGCCGGCGGCGCGCCATACACGACGTTGTTGCCGCTGTGGCTGGGCACGCCATTCTCGTCGAGGCGGTCGGCAAAGGCCGTGTTCTCGGGCCAGATGCCGCTGTCGACGATGCCGATGATGATGTCTTCGCCCGCGTGCGCCTTGCCGCCCAGCTGTTCCCATATGCCGCCCGGCTTGTCCAGGCCCAGGAAGCTGGGCGTGTAGCTGGTGTCGAGCTGCAGGATGGAGTCGGCGCTGATGCTGGCCACGCCGCTGTTTTTCTTCAGGGCCCGCACTTCATCGTCCGTCAGCAAGGCGGAAAAGCCGTTGAAGACGACGCTGTACCGGTGCGTGACTTCGGCCGCGCTGACGGTGCCGGCCACGGCGGCCTGCCTGGTGTCGAGGTAATTCAGATAGGCCTGCACGTCGGCCGCGCCCACGTTGATGCGCGCGCCCGGCGCCGGCCTGGTGGCGGCCAGGCCGTCGACCTGGCCCGTGTAGGTGGCGGCCGGCTTGTCGACCAACTGCACGATGTAGGAGCGGCGTTCCTGCGCCTGCGCCGCTTGCGCCAGGCTGGCGGCCAGCAGGAGGATGGCGAGTGAAACGGGACGTAGTTTCATCTCACGCTCCTTGCACGGTGGACGCGGCGAACTTGCCGCTGCGGCGGCGCGACAGCATGCCGATGGCGCCCAGGCCGGCCAGCATCAGCATGTAGGTCGACGGCTCCGGCACGGCGCTGATATTGATGTTGTCGAGCGCAAACTGGCCCTGGTTAAAGGCGGGGAAATCGATGGAATTGCTGCACGCGCCCGTATCGTTGAAAATGCAGGCGTTGAAGGTCAGGCCCGTGAAGGCGTAGTTGCTGAAGCCACCCAACAGGGAAGCGCTATGGAAATAGTAGTTGCCATCGCTGCCCTGGCCGGGAAATGCCAGCGAGGTGCTGACCACCTGGCCATTGCCGAGGGTGCCGCTCAGCTGCAATTCGCCCCACTGCATGTTCGGCAAGCCGGACACGGGCGCGATAAAGGAATAGTCGAAACCGGTCAGGGTGAATGCCTGGTGGTCGGCGCGCGCAAAGTTCACGCCGCCATCGTTGAGGATGGCCAGGTAATTGCCGCTGGCGCCCTGCGGGCAGGCGGCGATATCGCACGACGAGCCCACGCGGCCGTCGAGGATGGCGCCCACGCCGCTGACGCCGCCGCCGGCCGCCGTCGTCGGGTCGGCCAGGAACAGCAGGTTGTAGCTCGACGTATTGAGCGTCTGGCCGCTTTCATAGACGTCGGGACGCAAATTATCGAAGCTCAGGACATCGGCCATGGCCGGCGCCGAAGCCAGCACGGACAAGGTGGCCAGCGCGGCAAGGACGGTGGCGCGACCGCGGGTAGCGGGCGGATAGACGGTGGCGGGCGATACCCGCGCAGGTGATAAACGATTCATTCTATTCCCTTGATTGTTGTGGATAGATAGGTCGGCAGGTCTGTCGCCCGCTTTCAGCTTTTTCACAAAAGTGCCAACAAATATAGCAAATCGCATAAAACAAATATCATATTTTTAATATCATTTATTTATTTTTTATCTAAGCCTGCGAAACTTTGTTTTGTTTTATCTATGAGAGTTTGAGTAACCTCAACGTTACATTTGAACAACAATTCATCGCACAGCTGGCGTGTGCGCCAGCGTGCGGGCAGAACTTCGGATAAGCTCGAAAACCGCGCCTCCCGTCACGGCCAACCCGACCGTCACATCGCGGTACAACTGTTCCATCCTGGAACAGTCATCCATCCCCCTGCCCCGCATGACGCGCCCACCGCGGCTCTTGCAGCGATGGCATGAAGCTTGCACAACAAGGGGATCGACCGTGCTCAGGGAACCGCATCATGGAACACCATCAACTTGGCGCCCAGGCAGGCGCGCGCTCCCGGCCACGCCGGACCGTCCTGCTGTGCGGCGCGCTGGCGCTGGCTTTTTTCCTGCTGGCCGCCAGGCTGGACCTGGCCGAACGGCTGACGCGCGCGCTCTGGCGCCAGGAGCACTGGCAACTCGATGAACTGGCCCTGAGCCTGCTGTTGCTGGCGCTGTCGCTGGCCGGCTTTGCCGTGCGGCGCGGACGCCAGGTGGCGCTGCTGCTGGCGCAAAACCGCGCCCTCACGCAGCGCCTGCTGCGCGCGCAGGAAGAAGAGCGCTGCGCGCTGGCGCGCGAGCTGCACGATGAAGTGGGCCAGGACTGCACGGCCATCCGCGCCGCCGCCAGCTACATCCTGCGCGCGCGCGAAGGCGACCAGGCGAACGTGCAGGCGTGCGCCGCCAGCATCGCCCGCTCGTCAGAAGCGCTGCACGCGATGGTGCGCAGCATGCTGCGGCGGCTGCGCCCGCCCGTGCTCGACAGCCTGGGCCTGGCGCCGGCCCTGCAGGCGCTGTGCGACAGCTGGGCCCAGCAACACGGCATCGCCTGCCATTTCGCGCATTTCGCGCCGCAGGCCATCCCCGCCGGCCTCGATGACGGCACGGCCACCGCCATCTACCGCCTGGTGCAGGAAGGCTTGACGAATGTGGCGCGCCACGCGGGCGCCGACCATGCCACGGTGGAATTGCGCGCCGATGCGCACGGCGTGCTGCACCTGGCCATCGAAGACAATGGCCGGGGTTTGCGCCAGGACAAAACGGAAGAAGGCGGTTTCGGCATGCTGGGCATGCGCGAGCGCGTGGCCGGCTTGCGCGGCCATATCCGCTGGATCAGCAGGCTGGGCAACGGCTTGCGCATCGAAGTGGCGATGCCGCTGGCGGCCGGTGCGGCATGAACGCGGCGCTGACCCCGGTCCGCGTGATGCTGGTGGACGACCATCCGGTGGTGCGCTCCGGTTACCGCCGCCTGCTGGAACAGGGGGGCGACATCGCCGTCGTGGCCGAGGCGGGCAATGGCGAAACGGCGTATGCCTTGTACCAGGAGCACGCGCCCGACGTCTGCGTGACGGATTTGTCCATGCCCGGCATCGGCGGCCTGGAATTGCTGCGCAAGCTGCTGGCCCGCGATGCCGGCGCGCGCGTGCTGGTATTTACCATGCACGACACGCCGCAGCTGATCGCGCGCGCGCTCGATGGCGGCGCGTGCGGCTTCGTCAGCAAGCAAGCCGACCCGGAACACCTGGTCGACGCCGTGCGCGCGGCCCACGCGGGCCGGCGCTACCTCGATCCGCACAGCACGCCCGGCGTGCTGCAAGGCACGGCCTGCATGGAAGCACAGCGCTTGAGCAGCCTGAGCCAGCGCGAATTCGAAATCTTCCGCCTGCTGGCCGAAGGCCGCAGCGCCGCCGACTGCGCCCGCCTGCTGCACCTGAGCAGCAAGACCGTGGCCAACCACCAGACCTGCATCAAGGAAAAACTCGACGTGCCCGGTCCCGCCGCCCTCGTCCACCTGGCGCTGCGCAATGGCATTATTGAAAGCAGCCACCCTTAAAATACATAGCGCAAGCCCGCATTCACGCTGCGCGGCGCGCCGGCCGCATAAAAGGTCGCGTTGACCATCGGATACTCGCCTCCCACGGCGGGTAGCGGCCGGGCGGCGAAATTGCCGTTGGCGTCGAAGCCCGTGGCGCCCAGCTGGGCCGCCGTCGCATATTTGCGGTCGAACAGATTATTCACCTGGGCGAACACGCTGAGCCGTGGCGTCAACTGGTACTTGCCGTTCAGCTCCACCACGGCGTAGCCGCCGCTCTTGCCCGATCCCAGGTACGACGCCCCGCCCGCCTGGTGCCGGTTGTTTTCATTGCCGCGCGCATAGGAACTCGACACGGCCGTCATGGCCAGCCCCACCGTCCAGTCGCGTCCGCCTTGATAGTCCATGTGCGCCTTGAAAATGTGGCTCGGCGTCAGCGGTATCCGGTTGCCGGGCGTGATGACGATATTGCCTTCCAGGCCAGGCGCATCCGCGTCGCTGCTGCTGTTGGCGCTGCCGTTGACGAGCTCCCGGCTTTGGTACGTCGCCTGCAGCCACGTGTAGTTAACGCCGAAGTCCAGCGCGCCGGCCTTGCCGTCCAGCGCCAGCTCGACGCCCTGGTGGCGCGTCTTGCCGAAATTTTTAAAATAGCCGAAACCGGCCTGGTTGTCGGCCACGAACAGGATATCGTCGTGGTTTTCCGCGCGGAACACGCCCGCGCTCCAGCGCGCCACGTCGGCGAATTTGCCGCGCAGGCCCGCTTCCCACGTCTTGGTGACCACCTGTTTCAAGGGCGGGTCACCGGCCATGGCGTTGGGCAGGCGGCAGGGGTTTTCCGGGTCGGCGCAACCGAGTTCGATGGCCGTTGGCGTGCGGCTGCCTTCGTTGTAGCCGAGGTAGGCGCTCACGCCCGCGGCCGGCGCATAGGCCAGGCCGATGGCGGGATTGAAGCGGCTGAAACGGTGGTCGCCATCGAGCGAGCCGCTGCCGCCGCCCGGCGTGATGGCGTCGCGGTTGTGCACGGTGCTGCGGTTGTAGCGGCCGGAAACGGTCAAGGTCAATGCTTGATTGAACGCAATGCTGTCGCTCGCATACACGCTCCACGTGCGCATGCGCCCGCTCAAGTCGACCCGGTTGTCGACGGGCGTGCCATCGTCGTCGATCTGCGTGCCGTCGGCAAAGAAGTTGACGGGCGTGATGCTGCGGTCCGGGTTCAGATAGCCGAACTGGCTGGTCTGGCGAAACGTGGCGTGGCTGGCATCGAAGGCGGCGCCGGCCGTGACGGCATGGCGCGCGCCGGCCAGGTCGGCCAGCGCCGTGAACTGGCCCGACAAACCATAGTTTTCCTGCTCGGTATGGCTGCGGTTGAGCATGCCGTTGCATTTTTCGGCCGGTTCATCGTTCAGCAGCACGTTGCCGATGCAGCGCCACTTCGGAAATGGCGTATTCGACGCATTCGCCCCGCTGGCGGGATAGCCCGTGTAGCCGGCCGCCGCCAGCGCCGCCCGTTCGGCCGCGCCGGGCTGGTAGACGGACTGGTCGAGCGACTCGTCGTTCAGGTCGCCGTTGAAGGTGTGCGTGTCGATCTTGCGGTAGTACACATTGCCGGACAAGAGCAAGCCAGCGCCGGCCTGGTGCTTGCCCGTCAGGTTCAACAGAGTCGACTTGTTCTGCGTCAAGTCAGGCTTGGTGTAGACGCTGCGGTAATCGCGCGCCAGCATGCGCTGCTCCTGCAAGCCGTTGCCCGTCAGCGCATTGTCGGCGTGGGCCACGGTGACGGCAATGTCCGTGCGCGCATCGCTCCAGCCCAGCTTGCCAAACAGCTGGCGCACGTCGGACGGGGAATCGTCGCGCCAGCCATCTTCCTTGTAGCGGTTGCCCGTCACGTACCAGTGCCAGCCCTGCGCATTGCTGCCGCCATGCTCGGCCTCGACGCCGCGCCGTTTGCCGGACCCCAGGCGCGCTTCGACGGCCGTGCCGGGATTGCTCTTGCCATCCTTGGTTTGCAGGGCCAGCGCGCCGCCCAGGGTGTTCAGTCCAAACAGCGGGTTCGAGCCGGGCATCAAGGTCAGCGAGGCGATCGCCATGCGCGGAATCAAGTCCCAGCTGACGACGTCGCCGAACGGCTGGTTCAGGCGCATGCCATCGAGATACACGGACAGCCCTTGCGGTGTGCCCAGCAGGGGCGACGCCGTGTAGCCGCGGTAGCTGACGTCGGGCTGGAACGGGTTGTTCTGCACCTCGTTCACATAGACGCTGCCCAGGTTGCGGCGCAGGAAGGCGGAAATGTCGAGCGCGCCACTATCGGCGATCTGCTGCGCGCTGGCCGTCTGCACGGGCGCGGCCAAGGCATCGCGCGGCTGCTCGACGGTGGGCAGCGGCATGCTGCCCGTGATGATGACGGTGGGCAAGTCGCCCGAGGTGGCCATCGCCGGTTCGGCGGCCTGCGCCTGGCACAGCGCCATGGCAGCGGCGGCCAATAAAGTCAGTTTCATGCGTCTCCCCGTTTTTATAGTGGTTTTATTACTGTCCAGTATCGGACAGCCACCGGGGATGGGCTAGGGAAAAACTCCCGCCGTGTACAGGTTCACCGTTGCAGGGGCAGGTAGCTCTGCTTGAGCTGGCGCAACACAAAACTCGATTTGCTGTGGCGGATGCCGGGAATTTTATACAGGCGCTCGCGCAACAGGCGTTCGTAGTCGCGCGTGTCGCTCACCGCAATGCGCAGGTAGTAATCGTAGTCGCCGGACACAAGAAACGCTTCCAGTACTTCCGGGATCATGGCCAGCGCGTGGCCGAATTCGAACAGGGCCTGGTCGGAATGGTCGTCCAGCGTCACTTGCACGATGACGGTGTCGGCCAGCCCCACCTTGGCCGCATTGACGTTCACCGTATAACCCTCGATGACGCCATCGTCTTCCATGCGCTTGATGCGCGCCCAGCATGGCGACGAGGTCAGGCCCACCTTGGCGCTCAGGTCGTGCAGGCTGATGCGGGCATCCTGCTGCAGCGCCGTCAGGATGGCGAGGTCGAATTTATCGAGCTTCATTCTGTTCTTTCACTATTTTGCAGCAAATTTTGCTGAACAACGCATTCTATACGAGAAAACCAGCAGCCTTTTCTGCCGCAACAGGCAGAAAATAAGGCCATGAAACCCGATCCCGCTCCCCTCCTCGCGCGCGCAGCCCACAACGGCGCCAGCACCCTGATCGATACCCTGCTGGCGCTGGGCGTCGATACCGTCTTCGGCTATCCGGGCGGCGCCGTGCTGCCCCTGTACGATGCGCTGCACGCCCAGCCTCGGCTGCGCCATATTCTCGTGCGCCACGAACAGGCGGCCGTGCACGCGGCCGAAGGCTATGCGCGCAGCACGGGCCGGCCCGGCGTCGTCTTCGTCACGTCCGGCCCCGGCATGAGCAATACCACCACGGGCTTGCTTGACGCCCTGTGCGATTCGATCCCCGTGATCTGCATCAGCGGCCAGGTGGCCACCACCAGCATCGGCACGGACGCCTTCCAGGAATGCGACGCGCTGGGCATTTCGCGCCCCGTCACCAAGTGGAACCGGCAAATCCGCACGGCCGACGAGACGGCCGCCGTCGTGCAGGAAGCGTACGCGCAAGCCACGCAGGGCCGGCCCGGCCCCGTGCTGGTCGATTTTCCCAAGGATCTGCAGCTGGCGCCGGTGCAGGCAACGACGGTGCTTGCCCCTGCCACGCCGGCCCCGCTGCCGCCGCCGGCCGCCGCCGATCTCGAACGGGCCGCCAGCCTGATCGCCTCCGCGCGCCAGCCCGTGTTCTATGGAGGCGGGGGCCTCGTCAATTCCGGCCCGGATGCCTGCGCCGCGTTTCAACAATTAGTGAAACTGGCGGCCGCGCCGTGTACATTAACCCTGCTGGGCCTGGGCGCCTTTCCCGCCTCGCACCCGGCCTTCCTCGGCATGCTGGGCATGCACGGCACCTTGGAAGCGAACCTGGCCATGCACCATGCCGACCTGGTGATTTGCGTGGGCGCCCGCTTCGACGACCGCGTGACGGGCAGGCTGGACGCCTTTTGTCCTGGCGCAAAGGTCATCCACGTCGACATCGATCCGGCCTCGATTGGCAAGGTGGTGCGCGCCGACGTAGCCCTGCGCGGCGACTGCGCGCCCGTGCTCGCCGCCCTGCTGGCGCAGCTGCGCGGGCGATTGCTGGCGGACCGCCAGC
This sequence comes from Janthinobacterium sp. GW460-12-1-14-LB5, assembly GCF_059423585.1. Taxonomy (NCBI): domain Bacteria; kingdom Pseudomonadati; phylum Pseudomonadota; class Betaproteobacteria; order Burkholderiales; family Oxalobacteraceae; genus Janthinobacterium; species Janthinobacterium sp. GW460-12-1-14-LB5. The sequence continues at coordinate 57,012 of NZ_JBWKYD010000033.1, forward strand.
CGTGGTGGCAGCGCATCGACGGCTGGCGCGCACAGGATTCGCTGGCGTTCGACGACACGCCCGGCGTGATCGCGCCGCAGGCGCTGATGCGCCGGCTGCAGGCGGCGCTCGACAGCATGGATGGCGGCGACGCCATCGTCTCGACCGACGTGGGCCAGCACCAGATGTGGGCGGCGCAGCATTTGCGCTTCGAGCAGCCCCGGCGCTGGCTGACTTCGGGCGGCGCCGGCACCATGGGCTATGGCTTGCCGGCCGCCATCGGCGCGCAGATCGCCCACCCGGATGCCTGCGTCGTGTGCGTCAGCGGCGACGCGTCGATTCTGATGAATATCCAGGAACTGGCCACGGCCGTGCAGCACCGCCTGCCCGTGAAGGTGGTGTTGTCGAACAATGGCTACATGGGCATGGTGCGCCAGTGGCAGGAACTGATACACGGCGGGCGCTACAGCCACAGCTACACGGAAGCGCTGCCCGACTTCGTCGCCCTGGCGCGCGCCTTCGGCTGGCAGGCGCACACGGTGAGCCGGCGCGAGGAACTCGACGCAGCGCTGGCCGCCTGCCTGGCATCAAGCGGCCCCTACTTCCTCGACGTGCGCGTGCATGGCGCGGAAAACTGCTTCCCCATGCTGGCGCCCGGCGCGGGGCAGCATGAAGTCACTTTGGCAAAAGGCGTGGTATTCCAGGAACCCGCTACGTAAAACCTATCCCCCCGCAGCGTCCCGATGCCTGACAAAACCGTAGCGAGCGGAAGGGAGAGGTGGCTAAGAAGCGCAACCGTACTCTAGTACGGTGAGCATCGCAGGCCGCCTATACCGACGCGCAGTAGGTTTGGTCAGGCATCAAGCCCATATCCGATAGATCCAGTAACTCTCGTCGTCGCGGCTGGCGCGCGCCAGTTCGGTGGGACTCAAGCCCGTGATGGCGCGCACCTCGCGGCACAGGTGAGCCTGGTCGGCGTAACCGCCCTCGGCGGCGATATCGCTCCATGCGGCATTGCCTTGCAGCATGGCCTCGCGCGCGTCGAGAAACGACTGTTCCGCGCGGTGCATGCGGCGCAGGGTGCGCATGGGCTGGCCGGCCCAGGCCTTGATGCGGCGCTCGATATTGCGCACGCCGCTGGCCAGGCCCGTCGATGCGGCCTGCACGCCCAGGCGGCGCACCCAGTCTTGCACGGCGCCGGCCGGATGGTCGCCGTTCTTGCGCGCCACCGCCCAGCGCGGCGCGAGAAAATCCTCCACCAGCCTGACGCGGGCGGCATCGTCGGGCGCGGCCAGCACGGCATCGGACAGCGCCAGCCAGTCGGCGTCGAACAGGGGTTCGAGCGGGCGCACCTGGTCGAACAGGACGGCCATGTCGATGCCCGTCAGCGCATGCAGGGCGGCCGGATACAGCATCACCATGAACGAGTGCACGGGGCCGGGGTTGTAGCTGACCAGCGGATAGCCGCGCGGGCCGCTGAACAGGGCGGGCGGCATGCGCACATGCAGCAAGTCGGGGCCGGGCGCCGCCGCCTCGACCTCGCCCGCGACGGTCCACAGCAGGCAGCACATGGGCGTGGCGGGAAAGCGGTTCAGGCGCTGCGCGGGCGGCAATGGCGCGCTGCGCGTGGTGTCGCGCACGAGGAAGGCGCGCACGCAGGAGGCGAGCGCGGTGCGCGGCGCGATCAGACGGGTCAGGGGCATAGGGGCGGCAGGCATGGCGACGATTGTACCGGCAAAGCCGGGCGCCGCGCGATGTCGTATTCGTTCAAGACGCTCGCCGGCAAGCGCGCTACAGTGATGTCATTGTCGCCATCCACCAGGAGTACGCCATGCCACCGCTCGACCACGCCGCCGCCCCCGCCACCGCCCTGCGCCAGATCCGCCAGTTGCCGGGGCCGTTCGCGCTGCCCATCATCGGCAACGCGCTGCAAGTAAGACTGCCGCGTATCCACCGCGACGTGGAAGGCTGGGTACGGCGCTACGGCCCCCTCATGCGCGCCTGGTTCGGCCGCACGCTGGTGCTGGTGGTGGCCGACAGCGAGGCGGTGTCGGCCGTGCTGCGCGACCGCCCGGACGGCTTCCGGCGTCCGCTGTCGAGCTACACGATTTCCGTGGAAATGGGCGGCATCCCCGGCCTGTTCCTGGCCGAGGGCGGCGAGTGGCGCAACCAGCGCCGCATGGTGATGGCCGGCATGGCGCCGGGCGCGATCAAGGCGTATTTCCCCGCGCTGGTGACGGTGGCGCAGCGACTGCAGCGGCGCTGGCATCTTGCCGCCACGCAAGGCAAGGCGATCGACCTGGACGGCGACCTGAAACGCTACATGGTCGACATCATCGCCGGCCTGGCCTTCGGCACTGCAGTCAACACACTGGAATCGGGCGAGGACGTGATCCAGCGCCACCTCGACGCGATCCTGCCCGCCGTGGCGCGGCGCAGCCTGTCGATGGTGCCGTACTGGCGCTACTTCAAGCTGCCCGTCGACCGCCGGCTGGACCGCGACGTGGCGGCGCTGGACGTGGCCGTGGCCGACCTGGTGCGGCAGGCGCGCACCCGCCTGGAACGCGATCCCGCCCGGCGCGTGCGGCCGCCGAACCTGCTCGAAGCCATGATCGCCGCCGCCGACGAAGCCGGCAGCGGCGTGGACGACCGCGCCGTGGCCGGCAATGTGCTGACCATGCTGCTGGCGGGCGAAGACACGACGGCCAATACGCTGTCCTGGATGATTTATTTGCTGCAAAGCAATCCGCATACCCTGGCGAAGGCGCGCGAGGAAGTGCGGCGCCTGGCGCCCGACGCGGCGCAGTTCACCCTGGCGCAGATGGACAGCCTCGACTACCTGGGCGCCTGCGCCAGCGAAGCCATGCGTCTGAAACCGGTGGCGCCCTACATCCCGCTCGAGGCGCTGCGCGACACGGTGGTGGGCGACGTGGCCGTGCCCGCCGGCAGCATGCTGTGGTGCGTGATGCGCCACGACAGTGTGTCCGATACGCACTTTCCCGACGCGCAAGCGTTCAAGCCCGAGCGCTGGCTGGCCGGCAATGCGGAAGCCAGCGACAAGCGCGCCGCCATGCCGTTCGGCGCCGGCGTGCGCACGTGCCCGGGCCGCTACCTGGCCTTGTTGGAAATCAAGATCGCCATGGCCATGCTGCTGGGCAGCTTCGACATCGCCGGCGTCGATACGCCCGATGGCGGCGAGGCGCAGGAACTGATGGGCTTTGTGATGTCGCCCATCGGCCTGACCATGCGCCTGGCGCCGCCGCAGTGATACCATGAGGGAATCTCAGTCAACGTGCTTTCCCCCATGCAAATTCACCTGGAATCGCCGCAGCAAGCGGACGTGCAGACCCTGATCGCCGAGCTTGATGCATATCAACAAACGCTGTATCCGGCCGAGTGCGTCTATTCACTGGATCTGGCCTCCGTGCCGCCGGACACCCTGCTGTTTGCCGTCGCCCGCGATGCGGCGGGCGCGGCGCGCGCCTGCGGCGCCATCGTCGTCACGCCCGCATTCGGCGAACTCAAGCGCATGTACGTGCACCCGGACAGCCGCGGCCTGGGCCTGGCCAAGCGCCTGCTGGCCCTGCTGGAAGAGCAGGCGCTGGCGCGCGGCTGCCGCCTGCTGACCCTGGAAACGGGCATCCACCAGCCGGAAGCCATCGCCCTGTACGCGCGCCACGGCTACCAGCGGCGCGGACCGTACGGCGGCTATCGCGACGATCCATTCAGTGTCTTCATGGAAAAACCGCTGCAGGCGGCCGCATGAGCGCGCCCAGCGACAGCCTGCTCGATATCCGCGCGCGCCTGCGCGCCTTTGCCGACGAGCGCGACTGGGACCAGTTCCACACGCCGAAAAACCTGGCCATGGCCCTGTCCGTGGAAGTGGCGGAACTGGCCGAGCACTACCAGTGGCTGCCGACGGGCGCGGACGCCGAGCTGGACGATGCCAGGCGCGCGGGCATCCGCCACGAGCTGGCCGACGTGCTGATGTACCTGGTACGGCTGGCCGACAAGAGCGGCGTCGACCTGCACGCGGCCGTGCTGGAAAAGATGGCACTCAACGCGCAGAAGTATCCGGCGCAGCAGGTGCGCGGCGACGCGCGCAAATATAGCGAATACTGATAGACCCACCCGTGCGTGGCCGCCGCGCAAAAAAGCGTAGCATCAGGCCATGCGCATTCATCCCTCCCTGCTGCTGGTTCTGCTGCTCCATGGCGCTGTTGCGCTGGCGCAAACCGCGCCCGTGCCGCAAGTGAAAGTGGACGCCACGCGCGACCCCGTCGACAAATCCTACCGCAAGATGCTGCAGGGCGTGGACCGCTTCGAGCGCGACCATGCCCTGGCGCCGCAGGCCGTGCTGCGCTTTCGTTTGCTGCCGCGCCAGCCCGGCGTGAACATGACGGGCGTGCAGCTGCGCATCGCCGGCGACACCGTCAGCATCCCGTTACCATTGGCAGAGGACAACAGCTTTGCCCCCGTGCGCCATGCGCAAGCGGCACGCGAGGATGCCGTGCTGATCGCCAACCGCAAGGCGTCCACCATGAGCTGGCGCGCGCAGGTGATCACGCCCGGCTTGCCGCCCGGCACGCGGCGCCTGGGCGACCTGCGCCTGGAATGCCGCGCCGGCATGGATTCGGGGCTGATCTCGAACGATCCGCAAATCATCGCCTGGCTGTCCAGCATGCTCTACAGCACTGATAAAGTGTGTTCCGAGCCGGACGGCAACTATCTGTTCTTCACGGAGCGGCCCCTGTTCGGCGTCACCCTCGTGCATGGCGAGCGCAGGGTTGCGCTACCGTTCACCATGCTGTACGCGGGCGGCGAGCAGACGCCCGCCTCGCTGCCCTATTGCGATTGCCAGGTCTTGCTTGACCGCACATATTACGCGCCCCTGTGGGATGCCAGCTGGCCCGACGATACCCTGCTGGAATTTGACTATATGGACGAGGTGGCGCCATGAAGCGGCTGTCGCTGATCGTGCTGATGCTGCTTGCCGCGTGCTCGGGCACGCGCGCCTTGCAGGCAAGCAAGAATGTACCTTACGCTACGCTGCAACAGACGGTGCAGCCGGGCAGCAGCACGCGCGAACAGGTGCGCGCCGCGCTGGGAGACAGCACCTCGATCCGCTTCGACAGCGGCAACGAAGTGTGGATGTACAGCTACCCGGCCGCCTCGGGCGCGCAGGGCGAATATGTGATCTTGTTTGGCGGGGATGGGGTGGTGAAGAAGGTGCGCAGCGGCGAGGTGTACCGGGTACGGAAGTAGCTCCCGCCAGCGTTGCACTGGCGGGATGATGGTCTTAGCGTGCCTTCAGCAAGGCGCGCGCCGCCACGCCAGCGCCCACGCTGCGGCCCACGCCGGCAGCCTTGCGCTTGGGCGAGGCCTTCAGTTTGAAGATGCCGATCGACTGGGCCACGCTCTCGGTGCGCTGCGCCAGGTTGGTGGCGGCCGCGGCGGCCTGCTCCACCAGCGCCGCATTCTGCTGGGTGATGCCATCCATGTGAATGACGGCCTGGTTGACTTGCCCGATGCCCTGGTTCTGCTCGCGCGTGGTCGAGGAAATCTCGTCCATCATTTCCGTCACGCGGGCCACCGAAGCGATCACTTCCGCCATGGTGGCGCCCGCATTGCTGGTCAGCACGCTGCCCGCGTTCACGGTGGCGATCGAATGGTCGATCAGGTTTTTCACCTCTTTCGCCGCGGTGGCCGAGCGCTGCGCCAGGCTGCGCACTTCGCCGGCCACGACGGCGAAGCCGCGGCCGTGCTCGCCCGCGCGGGCCGCTTCCACGGCCGCGTTCAAGGCGAGGATATTCGTCTGGAAGGCAATGCCGTCGATCAGGCCGATGATGTCGAGAATCTTGCGCGACGAGCTGCTGATCTCGTCCATCGTGGTGACCACTTCGCTGACGATGGTGCCGCCCTTGGCAGCGATGGTGGACGCCTGCACCGCCAGGTCGTTGGCCGTGGACACGTGGTCGGCGCTGTTTTGCACGGTGGACGTCAGTTCTTCCATGCTGGCCGCCGTCTGCTCCAGGCTGGACGCCTGCGATTCCGTGCGGCTGGACAGATCCATATTGCCCGTGGCGATTTCCGCCGTGGTGATGCGGATATCCTCGAAGTTGGCGCGCACGTCGCCGATGATGCTATGCAAGTTGATATTGGTCTGGCGCAAGGCCGCCATCAATTGACCCATGTCATCATCGCGCACCTTGTCGATGACGCCCGTCAAGTCGCCGCCGGCCATCTTGCGCGCCACGGTGATGGCGTCGCCCAGCGGCGCGACGAGGGAATTGTGCAGATGGGCCCAGAAATACAGCAGCAGCGCGACAGCGGCGGCGGCAGCGCCGCTGAGCCAGCTGCGCGTGGCCGTGCTCGTGTCGCCGTCGATATTCCACACGGCGCAGCCGAGGATGGCCAGCACCACGCCAAAGACGATGCAATGCAGGGCCAGGTCTTGCGACAGGGTCAATTTGCGCCACTCGGCCAGCCTGGCGGTCCAGCCCTGGCGCACGACGCGGCCGTTGCGGATCGCCAGATTGGCGCTATTGCCGTCTTTAAAACTTTTATACAGGGCCGACGCCTCGTTGATCTGCTCGCGCGTGGGCTTGGTGCGCACGGACATATAGCCGATCGGGCGGCCGTTTTCGATGACGGGCGTGATATTGGCGAAGACCCAATAAAAGTCGCCATTCTTGCAGCGGTTCTTGACCATGCCCGTCCAGGGCATGCCCGTCTTGATGGTGTCCCACAGGTCGGCGAACGCTTCGGCCGGCATATCGGGATGACGCAAAATATTCTGTGGCGCACCCAGCAGTTCCATTTCTGAAAAGCCGCTGACTTCAATGAAATACTGATTGGCGTAATTGATGTTTCCCTGTAAATCCGTCGTGGAAACAATCGTCATGCCTTCATTTAATACGTATTCATTTTGCGTGATAGGCGTATTGACCCGCATCGTCGCTCCTCTATTTTTTTTCAACTAGCATAACAAAAACATAAAAACAATATACCACATCAAGCACCCATGATATATCGCTCCGGCGACAGTGACGCC